>CAXBDR010000361.1:0-3878 GCA_963974265.1 uncultured Rhodoferax sp. | reverse complement strand
CATCGCCGCCCTCGGCCTGGTAGGCCAGGCCCTTGTCCTGCAGGCGGCCGATCAGGCGCAGCATCTGCGGCACGAATTCGGTCGCACGTGGCTCGACCGTCGGCGCCTCGATGCCCAGCGCGCCAATGTCGCGGTTCATCGCGGCGATCATCTCGTCGGTGAGCTCGCGGATCGTGATGCCGCGCTCGAGCGCGCGCCGGATGATCTTGTCGTCGATATCGGTGATGTTGCGCACATAGGTCACGCGCATGCCGCTGGCCTTGAGCCAGCGCTGCACCACGTCGAACGCCATCATCATGCGCGCATGCCCGATGTGGCACAGGTCGTAGATGGTCATGCCGCAGACGTACATGCGCACATGGCCCGGTTCGATCGGAGAAAAAGGTTCGACGGCACGCGTCAGCGTGTTATGGATACGAAGGCTCATGTTGGCGGGTGTTTTCCCCATGCGGGGAGCAGGGACTAGCGACGGAGCGCGCAAGGGAGAAGGGAGTTTCGTAGCCCGGCACAGACCTTGTCAAGGCCGAACGATCGGGGCCCCTGGGCTACAATCGCCGGCAGTATAAGGCCCACGAAATGCGTGCCATGCCTTGTGCCCGCTACAGGAGATTCCATGATGCATCCCGGCAGCGGCTTCGGTCAGTGCATACGCCTGTTCTGCCTGGTCGCCCTGTTCGCCTTTGCCACCGGCCCGGCCCGCGCCGACAACTATGCGCCTGTCAACCAGTTGTTGCGCGACGGCCAGTTGTCCGAAGCCATGGCCAAGGCAGAGCAATACCTGGCCACGAATCCGCGCGATCCTCAGATGCGCTTCCTCAAGGGCCTGATCCAGCAGGACGGCGGCCAGCGCGAGGCCGCCATCATCACCTACGAGACGCTGATCCAGGACTACCCGGAGTTGCCGGAGCCCTACAACAACGTCGCGGTGCTCTACGCCGGCCAGGGCCGGTTCGAGAAGGCGCGCGAGGCTCTGGAAATGGCCACGCGCAACAGCCGCAGTTACGCCATCGCGCACGAGAACCTGGGTGACGTCTATGCCCGCCTGGCCAGTGAAGCGTATCGGCAGGCGATCCAGCTCGACGCCGGCAACACGACCGTGGCGCCCAAGCTGGCATTGATCCGCCAGCTCATCAACAACCCAGCGGCGAATCGCCTGGCACCGTTTCCGGGCCCGACCACGCCGCCCGCGACGCCGGCCAAACGCTGAGCGGCGAGCCGCCGGCCGTGCCGGCAACCTATCACTCATCAAGGAAATCATCGTGTTTTCGTCAGCTCGTCATGTCCATCGCCGCGGCGTCATCGCGGCCGTCGCAACCGTCGCACTGTGCCTGGCGCTCCCGGCCCGGGCCGAGGAAGCACCGCGCGTGCGTTTCAAGACGACGGCGGGCGAGTTTGTCGTCGAGGTATATCCGGACAAGGCGCCCAAGACGGTCGAGAACTTCCTGCAATACGTGCGCGACAAGCATTACGACGGCACCATCTTCCACCGCGTGATCGACAACTTCATGGTCCAGGGCGGTGGTTTCGATACCCGTTTCGCCCAGAAGAAGACCCGCGAGCCCGTGGCGCACGAAGGTCGAGAGGCCCTGGCCAAGGGCGGACTGCGCAACGTGGTGGGTACGTTGGCCATGGCACGCACCAACGACCCACATTCGGCCAGCGCCCAGTTCTTCATCAACGTCAAGGACAACGCCTTCCTCGACCCGATCCTGATCCCGCCTGGCGACCCGGTGCCGAAATTCGAGTACCAGGGGCGCGTCTATGAAAACACGCCGCGCGCCAACCTGACGTCGGCCCCGCAACTGTTCGGCTACACCGTATTCGGCAAGGTCGTCAGCGGCATGGACGTCATCACGAAGATCAAGAGCACCCCCACCGACGCCGGTGGGCCCTTTCCGTCGGACGTCCCCAAGACGCCCATCGTCATCAACTCCGCAACCCTGGTCAAATGAACATGAGCAACCCCCAAGTCGAACTCCATATCGCACAACTCGGCGTCATCACGCTCGAACTCGACGCTGAAAAAGCGCCCAACTCGGCCGCCAACTTCCTCGAATACGTCAAGAATGGCCATTACGACAACACGGTGTTCCACCGCGTCATACCCGGCTTCATGGTGCAAGGCGGCGGCTTCGAGCCCGGCATGAAGGAAAAGAAGGCCGGCAAGCCGATCGACAACGAAGCCAACAACGGCCTGAAGAACGACATGTACACGGTGGCCATGGCGCGCACCAGTGACCCGCATTCGGCCACTGCGCAGTTCTTCATCAACGTGGCCGACAACGGCTTCCTGAACCACACCGCTCCGTCGGCACAGGGATGGGGTTATGCGGTGTTCGGCAAGGTCGTCAAGGGCACCGAGGTCGTCGACCAGATCAAGGGCGTCAAGACCGGCCGCAAGGGTTTCCACGACGACGTGCCCAACGACGACGTGGTGATAGAGAAAGCCGTCGCGCTCTGAGACTGGAACTCCCGGTCCGCGTGATCGGGAGCCCGCGCCCATGACGGAATCGACACCGGCCCGTTCGCCCACCGGCGGCAGCCGGCCGTTGCTGCATAGCCTGCGTGCGCCAGCGCACTGGCACCAGATCGATTTCATCTCCGACCTGCACCTGCATGCCGGCGACGCGTCCACCTTCGCCGCCTGGCAGCACTACCTGCAGCACACGACGGCGCAGGCCGTCTTCATGCTCGGAGACCTGTTCGAGGCATGGGTCGGCGACGACGTGTTGTCGCCCCCCGACACGCAGGCCGGAACCGACAACCGCTTCGAGCTTGCATGTGCGCGGGTGCTGCACCGGGCCGGCGCGCGGCTGGATCTCTTCTTCATCTGTGGCAATCGCGACTTCCTGGTCGGCCCGCAGGCCCTGCAGGCGTGCGCCATGCAGGGCCTGGACGATCCCTGCGTGCTCGCACTCGGCACCCACCGCTGGCTGCTGTCGCATGGCGATGCCTTGTGCCTGGACGATTCGGCCTACCAGCAGTTCCGCGCGCAGGTGCGCAGCCCCGCGTGGCAGAACGCATTCCTGGCGCGGCCGCTGGCCGAGCGCCAGTCGGTCGCGCGCGAACTGCGCGCGCGCAGCGAACAATACAAGCGTGCCCAGCCGGCGCTGGTCGACGTCGATGGCCGGGCGGCGCAGCAATGGCTGCACGATGCCGGTGCCGACGTTTTGATCCACGGCCACACGCACCAACCCGCCGACCACCGGCTGACCGACACCTTGCGCCGCACGGTACTGAGCGACTGGGACCTGCAGGCGACTCCGGCGCGTGCCGAGGTGCTGCGGGTATGGCTGTCGCCATCGGGCGATCCGATGCACTGCCGCCGGCTCGCACCGGCGCAGGCGTGCTGACGCCGGAACGCGACGATGCTGCGTTGGCTGCGAAACCTTGCTGGCGCCCGGCCGGCACGCCGACCGGGGCTTCCCGATGGCTTGTGGCAACAGACCTTGGAGCACTACCCGTTCCTGCAGCAGACCGACCCGTCCCACGCGCTTGCGCTGCGCCAGTTGACGCTGGAATTCCTGGACTGCAAGGAATTCCATGGTGCCAACGGCCTGGACATCACCGATGCGATGGCGGTCGCGATTGCCGCGCAGGCCTGCCTGCCGGTGTTGCACCTGCGCGCGCCGCTGGCCGGCATCGCCTGGTACGGCGATTTCGTCGGCATCGTGGTGCACCCGGGCTCGGTGGTGGCACGCCGTGAACACATGGACGACGCCGGAATCGTGCACCGGTACGACGAAGTCCTCAGCGGCGAAGCCATGCAGGACGGTCCCGTCATGCTGAGCTGGCAGGACGTGGCGGACGCCGGCGCATCGGCCCGCGACGGCTACAACGTCGTGATCCACGAGTTCGTGCACAAGATCGACATGCGC
>CAXBDR010000360.1:0-3907 GCA_963974265.1 uncultured Rhodoferax sp. | reverse complement strand
GCGCCGGTGGCGATACGACAAGCGTGTCGGCCCCGGCATGACGCGGGTCGCACTGGAATGCCGTTCGTCGCCGGGGTAGCAGACTACGCGATCGCCGCCCGCATCGATGGGTTCGGGTTCGATCAGCGCCGGCGGGCGGGCGCGTCCCGCGGCCAGCACATGTGCCACCGTCGGATAGTGCGACAGGTGGGCCAGCGTCATGATCTGCGGCGGCGCCAGCGCGAGCGCCCCGTTCCAGTACGACTGCAGCGCATCACGCGGGCGCAGCCAGACACTGTCGCTGGCTTCCAGGTTGTCGTGTCGCGCAGCCTGCCCGGGCGGCAGCGGCGCGATGAAAAAACGGGTGTCGAAACGCTTGTTGCCCACCATGGGCAGGCGCGGCGTGATCCAGCGCGACCAGGGCAGCAGTTCGGCGGGATCGAGCCACAGCGCCAGCCGGGCCACGGCCTGGTCGAAACGAAGGCCCTCGCGCACCAGCGCGGCGGCCTGCGCAGCATGATCGGCGTGGGCGCCGCGCGCCAGCAATACACCCGACTCCTCGAACGTCTCCCGGATGGCGGCCAGGTACACGCTGGCCGCCGTCTGCACGTCCAGGCCGGCCTCGTTCAGGCATGCCGCCAGGCTCCGCGTCGGTGGCGCGAGCCGTGCGCGGCTGTCTGGCGACAGGTCGTGCGGATCGACCTTGCCGCCGGGAAACACATGGGCACCGGCCAGCACATCGGACCGGTCGTGGCGTCGGATCAGGAACACCTCCAGGCCCTGGGCCGCGTCACGCAGCAAGACGACGCTCGCGGCCGCGCGCGGTGGGGTCTGCACGACTTCGAGGTTCAGATCCATGCGGTTTGCCGTGGGTGGATTAAAGTTGCCGGTTGACCGGCGCACGGTACCAGAGTCGTGCGCTGCACTGCAACCAACCGGGAAACAAGGACATGGCATTGGATTTCAACGGGCGCGTCGCGATCGTCACGGGCGCGGGCGGAGGATTGGGAGAACAACATGCACTGGCGCTCGCGGCTCGCGGCGCCAAGGTGCTGGTCAACGACCTGGGTGGCGCTCGCGACGGCAGCGGTGGGTCGGAGACCGCCGCGCAGGCCGTTGTCGCCAGGATCAAGGCGGCCGGCGGCGAGGCCATCGCCAACGGCGCGTCGGTGACCGATTTCGACGCGGTCCAGGCCATGGTGCAGCAGGCAATGGACGCCTGGGGCCGCGTCGACATCCTGGTCAACAATGCCGGCATCCTGCGCGACAAGACCTTCGCCAAGATGGAGATCGACGACTTTCGTCTCGTGCTCGAGGTCCACCTGATGGGCGCGGTGCATTGCACCAAGGCGGTCTGGCCGATCATGGCGGCGCAGAAATACGGGCGTATCGTGATGACGACCTCGTCGTCGGGGTTGTACGGCAATTTCGGGCAGTCCAACTATGGCGCGGCCAAGATGGCGCTGGTGGGGCTGATGCAGACGCTGGCGCTCGAAGGGGCCAAACACGACATCCGGGTCAACTGCCTGGCGCCGACCGCTGCCACCCGCATGACCGAAGGCCTGATGCCCGAGGAGGTGCTGCGTGCGCTCGAGCCCCAGGCGGTGTCGCCGGCGATGCTGGTCATGGCGTCGGAACAGGCACCGAACCGCGCCATCCTGTGTGCCGGGGCCGGAACCTTCGAGGCGGCCCACATCACGCTGACGCAGGGCGTGTGGATCGGCGCGCAGGACGACGCCGCGGAGCAACTGGCGCAGCGGCTCGATGCGGTGCGCGACCGCCAGGGTGAGATGGTGCCGGAATCCGGCAGCGGACAGGGCCAGAACGAGATGGCCAAGGCGATGGCCGCCGCAGGCCGCGGCTGATCGCGCGTCGGGCCCGGTGGCGGGCGCCACACGGGCCCGGCAGGTCCAGGCTATATACTCGAAGGTTCGGCGGTCGGCTGCGATAGGCGCATCCGGCCCGGCACGGGACGGCTCGACGATCCGCGCATGCAGGCGCGATCCGGCGCATGCATGGCATGTGCCAGGCCTGTTCGGCCAGTGCACCACACCGGGCGGCCGGTGCATCCTCACCGGGCGGCGCTTGCGCGCAGCTCCCGATGGCGGTCGCACAACCAGTTTGTTGGAAATCCACGGGAGTATTGGCCATGGCCAAGGAAGAGCTGATTGAAATGAGTGGTCTGGTGACCGAGGTGTTGCCGGATTCGCGGTTCCGCGTCACGCTGGACAACGGCCACCAGCTGGTGGCCTACACCGGCGGCAAGATGCGCAAGCACCACATCCGCATCATCGCCGGCGACAAGGTGTCGATCGAACTGTCGCCCTACGACATGACCAAGGGTCGCATCACGTTCCGGCACATTGCCGGCCGCGGACCCGGTCCGCAGTAGACAAGGTCGCCGGCCCGTTGCGCCGGCGCCAGCGCGCGGCCGGTGGCGGCCGTCGCACGACGGTCAGAACAGGACCACGCCGCGGATGGACTCGCCGCGTTTCATCAGGTCGAACCCCTTGTTGATGTCCTCCAGCGGCATGGTGTGGGTGATCAGATCGTCGATGTTGATCTTGCCGTCCATGTACCAGTCCACGATACGCGGCACGTCCGAACGCCCGCGTGCGCCACCGAAGGCCGACCCTTCCCACTTGCGCCCCGTCACCAGCTGAAACGGCCGCGTGCTGATCTCGGCGCCGGCTTCGGCCACGCCGATGATGATGCTGCGGCCCCAGCCCTTGTGGGTGCACTCCAGCGCCTGGCGCATGATCTTCGTGTTGCCGATGCACTCGAAGCTGTAGTCCGCCCCGCCATCGGTGAGTTGCACGATGCGGTCGACGACGTTTTCGCCGGCCGCTTCCAGATCCTTCGGATTGATGAAGTGCGTCATGCCGAACTGGCGCGCCATGGCTTCGCGCGCGGGGTTGATGTCCACGCCAATGATCTTGTCGGCGCCGACCATCTTCGCGCCCTGGATCACGTTCAGGCCGATGCCGCCCAGGCCGAACACGACGACATTGGCGCCGGCCTCGACCTTGGCCGTGAACAGCACCGCGCCGATGCCGGTCGTGACGCCGCAACCGATGTAGCAGACCTTGTCGAACGGTGCGTCCTCGCGGATCTTGGCCAGCGCGATCTCGGGCACGACGGTGTAGTTGCTGAAGGTCGAGGTGCCCATGTAGTGCAGGATGGGCTTGCCGTCCAGGCTGAAGCGGCTGCTGGCGTCGGGCATCAGGCCCTTGCCCTGGGTGCCGCGGATCAGCTGGCACAGGTTGGTCTTGCGCGACAGGCAGAACTTGCACTGGCGGCACTCCGGCGTGTACAGCGGAATGACATGGTCGCCTTTCTTGAGCCCGGTCACGCCGGGGCCCACGTCGACGACGATGCCGGCACCCTCGTGGCCGAGGATGGCGGGGAACAGGCCTTCCGGATCGGCTCCGGACAAGGTGTAGTAGTCGGTGTGGCAGATACCGGTGGCCTTGATCTCGACCAGCACTTCACCGAACTTCGGACCTTCCAGGTCGACGGTTTCGATCGTCAGGGGGGTGGCGGCTTTCCACGCAACGGCGGCTTTGGTTTTCATGGTGTCGATGGCTTGCAGGTGAACATGCCTTGACTATAAACGCCGTGTTTGCCGCGACGACCCGCCGGCCGTGCCAGGCCCTGTCGGCGGCCCGTCGTGGCTATACTGCAAGCCGGTTCCAACAGGGCGAGGTGTGCATGGAAGTGTCGGCTGCCAACGTGGGTGCGATCCGGGTGCTGCAGGTGCGCGGGCGACTGGATCACTCCCAGGCCAAGGATTTCGAGGCTGCGCTGGCGCCGCACCTGACCGCCTGCACGCCCGAGGGTTCTCCACTGGTGCTGGACTTCTCCGGCGTCGTGTACATCAGCAGCGTTGGCCTGCGGGTGTTGCTGCTCGCGGCCAAGCAGGTCAAGG
>CAXBDR010000359.1:0-3914 GCA_963974265.1 uncultured Rhodoferax sp. | reverse complement strand
AACACCAACCGTTGCAATGGAACATCGGCAGGGTCCACAGATAGACCGGGTGTTTCGCCATGTCCCACTCCAGGATGTTGGAGATCGCATTGGTCGCCGCGCCCCGGTGGTGGTAGACCACCCCCTTGGGGTTGCCGGTGGTGCCGCTGGTGTAGTTCAGCGCGATCGCATCCCATTCGTCGTCCGGCAGCGTCCACCCGAACTGCGCGTCGCCCTGGGCCAGCAGGTCTTCGTAGGTCATGCTGCCAATGGGCGCGCCGGGGCCGAACACCGCATCCTCGACATCCACCACCAGCATCGGCGAGGTGGACTGGCGCAGCGCAAGGGCCTGCTGCATCACCGAGGCGAACTCCGGATCGACGATGACGGCCCTGGCCTCGCCATGGTCGAGCATGAAGGCAATCGTCTGGGCATCGAGCCGGGTGTTGAGCGCATTGAGCACGGCACCGGCCATCGGCACGCCGAAATGGGCCTCCACCATCGGCGGCGTGTTGGGCAACATGACCGCCACGGTATCGCCCTTGCCGATGCCGCGTGCCACCAGGGCGCCGGCCAGCTGCCGCGAACGCTGGTAGACCTCGGCCCAGGTCCGCCGCAACTCGCCGTGCACCACGGCCAGCCGGTCCGGATAGACCTCGGCCGTGCGCTCGATGAACGACAGCGGCGAGATGGCGGCATAGTTGGCCGGATTGCGTGGCAGGTCCTGGTCGAAGATACCGGGCATGGCGTGACTCCTGGTGATGGTTGATTGCGCGATCGGCAACCGTCGCTCTGGCATCATTACAGCAAAACCCCTCCGCCACAATTCACGACAGGACTCCTCCCATGCTGCCACGTTACCGCGCCGACGACTTGCTCACCATGGCCCATGACCTGCTGCGTTCGGCCGGCCTCGACGAACCGATCGCGCACAGCGTCGCCCGCACACTGCTCGACGGCGACCTGCTCGGGCACGACACCCATGGCCTGGCCCTGCTGGCGCCTTACCTGAAGGAGATCGAGCAGGGTCGCATGCGCAAGAGCGGCGAGCCCGAAGTGGTCAACACCAAGCCCGCGGCCATGTTGTGGGACGGCCAGCGCCTGCCCGGCCCGTGGCTGATGGAACGCGCACTCGACCGCATGATTCCCGCTGCACGCGAGTATGGTGTCGCGTCGCTGGTGATCCGGCGCAGCCACCACATCGCCTGCCTGGCGGTCTACCTGATGCGCGTGGCGGAAGAAGGACTGCTCGGCGTGATCGCCTGCTCCGACCCGAACGTCGCCAGCGTGGCGCCGTTCGGCGGCACCCGCGCGGTGATGACGCCCAATCCGATCGCGATCGGGTTTCCAACCTCGGGCGCGCCGGTGCTGATCGACATATCGGCCTCGATCACGACCAATGGCATGTCCAACCGCAAGGCGGCCGCCGGCGAGACCTTTGCCGAACCCTGGCTGCTCGATGCCAGCGGCCGGCCGACGAACGATCCGGCCGTGCTGTCGCAGGACCCGCCGGGAACCATCCTGCCGATCGGCGGCATGAGTTATGGCCACAAGGGTTTCGGCCTGGGCCTGACGGTCGAGGCGCTGACCGCGGGACTGGCCGGCCACGGCCGGGCCGACGCGGCCGAGGGCTGGGGCGCGACGGTGCACGTGACGCTGCACGACCCCGATGCCTATGGCGGCCCGGCCGCGTTCCTGCGCCAGATGGACTGGCTGGCCGATGCCTGCACGCGCAACCCGCCGGTGCCGGGTCGGCCCGCAGTACGGTTGCCGGGTCAAGGCGGCATGGCACGGCGCGCGGCCCAGAAGGCCGAAGGTGTCTCGCTGCACCCCAGCATCGCCCCGATGCTGCAGCCGTTCTGCGACAAGTACGCAAGCGCGTTTCCGACGCCGCTCTGAGCCGGCGCTTGCCGGGGCGCGCAAGCCCGGGGCGGCGACAATAACCCCGTGGCCATACCCCAGTCATTCATCCAGGAACTCGTCGCGCGCGCCGACGTGGTGGAGATCGTCGGCCGTTATGTCCAGTTGAAGAAAACCGGAGCCAACTTCTCCGGCCTGTGCCCGTTCCACGCCGAGAAGTCGCCGTCGTTCACGGTCAGTCCGACCAAGCAGTTCTACCACTGCTTCGGCTGCGGCAAGAACGGCAACGCCATCGGATTCCTGATGGACCACACCGGCATGGGGTTCATCGACGCGGTCAAGGAGCTGGCGGGCCAGTACGGCATGCAGGTGCCCGAGGAGGACCTGTCACCCGAACAGCGTGCCCGCGCGGCCGAGCAGCGCCAGAAGCAGAACACACTCACCGATGTGCTCGAGAAGGCCGGCGAGGCCTACCGCAAGCACCTCAGGGACGCCAACCGGGCCATCGACTACTGCAAGCGGCGCGGCCTGAGCGGAGAGATCGCGCGCCGCTTCGGCCTGGGTTATGCGCCCCAAGGCTGGCGCAGCCTGGCCAGCGTGTTCCCCAGCTACGAGGATCCGCTGCTGGTCGAGAGTGGGCTCGTGATCCTGGGCGAGGATGACAACGGCGGCGAGGAAAAAAAGCGCTGGGACCGCTTCCGCGACCGGCTGATGTTCCCGATCCGCAACGTCAAGGGCGAATGCATCGGCTTCGGTGGCCGGGTGCTGGGCGACGAGAAACCCAAGTACCTCAATTCGCCGGAAACGCCGGTGTTCCACAAGGGCCGCGAGTTGTACGGCCTGTTCGAGGCCCGCACCGCGCTGCGCGAACAGGGATTCGCACTCGTGACCGAGGGCTACATGGACGTGGTGGCGCTGGCCCAGCTCGGATTCCCGAACGCGGTGGCCACGCTGGGCACGGCCTGCACGGCCGACCATGTGCAGAAGTTGTTCCGCTTCACCGACGCCGTGGTGTTCAGCTTCGACGGTGATGCGGCGGGCCGGCGCGCCGCGCGCAAGGCGCTGGAAGCCGCCCTGCCCCATGCCAGCGACATCCGCAACGTGAAGTTCCTGTTCCTGCCGCCGGAGCACGATCCGGACAGCTTCATCCGGGCCCATGGCAAGGACGGATTCGCCCGCTGCATTGCCGAGGCCGTGCCGCTGAGCCGCTTCCTCGTCGACGCCGCCCGAGACGGCTGCGACCTGCTGACGGCCGAGGGCCGCTCGCTGATGGCGAGCAACGCCCGGCCGTTGTGGAGCCTGTTGCCGGACGGGGCGCTGAAGCGCCAGTTGCTGGGCGAGATCGCGGCCCTGGTGCAATTGCCGACGCGCGAGCTGACCGAATTGTGGACGCCCGCCGCCGCGCCGGCGGCTAGCGCGCCGGCGCGGGAAACACGCACACCGTCCGCGGACGGACACGATGGCGGCGCCGGCCATCGACCGCGGGGGCGCTGGAATCGGGCGCCGTCCCTGCCCCGTCCGCCCGGGCGGGTGATGCCCGCCAGCCGGGCCGACCACGCCGCGCGCGTCCTGCTCGGCCACCTGGCGGCATGGGACCTGTTCTCGGCCGAGGATCATGCGATGTTGTGCCAGCTGCCGGCGCCCCACGGGCCACTGTTCGTCTGGCTTGAACATGCCTTGCACGAACATGGACCACAACCCTGGGGTGCCCTGCGCGAAGGTTTGCGCGACCATGCCTGCGAGGAACTGGCCCTGCGCGTCATGGCTGACCCGCAGCTGGCGTCCATCGACGACCAGAAGGATGCCGTCGACGAATTGCGCAACCTGCTGCGCCGCATGCTGATCGAACACCTCAAGTCGCAGGAGACACTTGCCATCCAGGCGGCGGCGAGCGATCCCGCGGCCTTGGCCCGGTATCGCGAGCTGCAGGCCCGCCGACTCGGGCTCGAATCGTCCGATCCGTCCGCTCCGTGACGGGTGGGCAGCGCCCTCCGTCCCTTGAGCCGACAGGGCCAAAAGCCGCGGAAACACTCACTTTCGACGGTTTGCACGGTATAATCCACCGTTTTCCGCGC
>CAXBDR010000358.1:0-3940 GCA_963974265.1 uncultured Rhodoferax sp. | reverse complement strand
AGAACGTGTGGATGGTGCAGGGGGATGCCGCGTTGGGGTCGCCCGCCAACCGCAATTTCATCTCCAACAGCGGATTCGTCGTTACCGAGGAGGGCGTGGTCGTCATTGACGCGTTGGGCTCCCCGGCACTGGCCAACGAACTCATCGCCGAGATCCGTCGCATCACGCCCCAGCCGATCCGTCATGTCGTGGTGACGCACTTCCATGCGGACCACATCTACGGCCTGCAGGCCTTCAAGGCGGCGGGCGCGCAGATCCTGGGCCATCCGTCGGGCCGCGAATACCTGCACTCCGAAACGGCGAAGTTGCGGCTCGAGGCCAGCCGCAAGAAACTGGCTCCCTGGATCGATGGCCAGACGCAACTGCTGGGCGCCGACCGCTGGCTCTCCGAAGCGCAGACCGAATTGCGCCTGGGGTCATTCGTGTTCCAGATCCGGCATGTCGGCCCGTCGCACACGCCGGAGGACCTGGTGGTCTTCGTGCCCAAGGCCGGCGTGTTGTTTGCCGGTGACCTCGTCTTTCGCGGCCGCATTCCCTTCGTCGGCCAGGCAGACAGCCGCCAGTGGATCGCGTCCCTGGGCAGCCTGATCGAGTTTGCGCCCCGTATCATGGTGCCCGGGCACGGCGGGGTGTCGACGGACCCGATGGCCGACCTCACGCTGACGCGCGACTACCTGGTGTTCCTGCGCAAGAGCATGGGTGAGGCGGCACAGAACCTGGAACCGTTCGAGGAGGCCTATGCCAAGGCCGATTGGTCCCGGTTCGAGCACATGCCGCTTTTTCGCGCCGCCAACCGCATGAACGCCTACAACACTTTCTTGCTCATGGAGCAGCAGGGGTCGAAATGAAACGACGTACATGTCTGATGGCCGGTGTCGGCGCCGCCGTGTCCCTGCCTGTATGGTCCGGTCCGGCAGCCATCGGCGAACGGGTCGACTGGCCTCGCCTGCAACTGCTCGACGGCAGCGTGCTCGAGCCCGCCGACTGGCACGGCCAACCGGCGCTGGTGGTGCTGTGGGCCACCTACTGCCCGTTCTGCAAGCGACACAATGCCCATCTGGACAAGCTGTTCGAGCAGACCCGCACGCAGGGCCTGCGTATCCTGGGAGTGGCGCAGGACACCGACGAGCGCCTGGTGCGCCAGTACATGGTGAACAATGCCTATCGATTCCCGGTCGCCATGGACGGCGGCCAGGTGCGCAGTCGCCTGACGTCGCGACGGGTCATTCCGATGACCTGCGCCATCGACCGCCAGGGACGTCTGGTGCAGGCCATCCCGGGAGAAATGTTCGAGGAAGATCTCATTGACCTGGGGCGCGGCCTGATCCAGCGCGCGGGCTGAACCGCGGCCCGGCGGCTCGCATTGGTCAGCCCATCCGGTCGATGCGCCAGATCTGGTAGCGCAGCGCCGCCAGGGCCCCGCCGACGATGGCCGCCAGCGCCAGCAGGCTACCCAGCGACAGTGTCGAGACGCCCGACAGGCCTTGGCCGATGGTGCAACCCATCGCGGTCACGCCGCCGACACCCATCAGCGCCGCGCCCGCGAGGTGGTTGGCCGTGTCCTCGACGTTGCCGAAACCCTCCCACCGGAACTCCCGGCTCGCCAGTGCCATGGCGGCGGAGCCGGCCACCACGCCGAACATGCTTACGATGCCGATGGTCAGCAGCTTGGACTGGTCGCTGAAGAACAGCAGCCAGTCCAGCGCAAACCCGACCGGCGCCACCATGCTGATCGACTCCATGCGGCGCGAGTTCGTGGCCAGGAAGCTGGCCTCCAGCGTCTGCGGGTGTTCGGCGACAAAACCCAGGCGCCCGGAGATCCACCACATCAGCACCACCGTGGCCCCTATGCCCACGCCACCCAGCCAGACCGTCGGCGTGCGGCCATCCGGGCGGCGCAGCACCCAGGCCAGCAACAGCAGGCCGAGCACGAGGCCCAGGCCCAGTGCGGCGGCCGGTGTTCCGACACCGACGGCAGAGGCCAGCAAGGACGGCAGGTCCTGGCTGGCGGGCAACTGGGCCGACACCCGGTCCACCGTCGCCACCCGTGCCACCGCCGTGATGCCCTTGAGCGTCGCAAACGCGCACGCGCCCAGCACCAGCAACACGACCCAGGCCTTGAGGTTGCCCGCGCCGGCCCGCACCAGGTTCTTGCTGCCGCAACCCGACGCCAGCACCATGCCGAATCCGAACATCAGGCCACCGACCAGCAACGACAGCCACATCAGCCGCGGTTCGGCATACAGGCTGTCAGTGGCCTTGATCCAGCCGACCCCCACCATGGCGTTGAACCCGATCATGGCCACGGCGATCGCCAGCACCCACATGCGCATGCGGCTCCAGTCGCCCATGTTGACGATGTCGGCGATGGCGCCCATGGTGCAGAAATGGGTGCGCTGGGCCACGGCGCCGAAGACGGCAGCGACCGCAAAGGCGCTCCACAACACGGTCTGCGTCAGCGGGATCAGTTCCTGTTCTTGCATGGCGGTATTGTCTCCGCTGCCGCGGCATCGCGTGTTTCCGGCGTCCTGCGGTGCCCTGCGCACGGGATGTGGCCGGCGGCCGCATCCGTGTAAACACCTATGCGCCATCGCGGTGGAACAAATATCATTGAATCCGCATATATCAATTGGTGCCGTCGGGCACCTCGAACCCAGGAGTCTGTGTGAAGATCGTTTCCGTCCTTTCCCTGGCGCTGCTCGCGCCGGTGCTGGTTTTCCCTGCGCATGCCAGCGTGCAGCTGGCCCAGGCCAATGCCTGCCTGGCCTGCCACGCCGCCGACAAGAAGCTGGTCGGCCCGGCCTATCGCGACGTGGCCAAGAAGTATGCCGGCCAGGCGGACGCCGCCGCGCGGCTGGCCGAGAGCATCCGCAAGGGCGGGTCCGGCACCTGGGGCGCGGTGCCCATGCCCGCGCAACCGAACCTGAGCGAGGCCGACGCGCGCAAGCTGGCGCAGTGGGTGCTCGAAGGCGGCAAGTAGTCCGCCAAGCGGCTCGCGCCGGACGCCAGGCATGGTGGCCGGCCGTATCCGATCGGACTATTCGGCGAGCGCTTTATATATTGGTGGTTGCGAATAGAATGGAAGTTCGATGGAATTTCTAGTGGAGCAGCCAATGGAAGACACGCACAGCGAAGATCGGGTATTCGAATCGGTCGCCGAATTGTTCTCGGTTCTGTCGACGCCGATCCGCCTGAAGATCATCAGTGCTGTGTGCCAGAGCGAGAAAAGCGTCTCGCAACTGCTCGCGGAGATCGAGACCACGCAACCCAACATGTCGCAGCATCTGAGCACGCTCTACCGTTGCGGCGTGCTGGCCAAGCGCCGCGAGGGCACCCAGATGTACTATCGCCTGCAGAGTGAGCGGGTGGCAACCCTTTGTCGTGCCGTCTGTACGCAAGTGGCCATCGAGCTCGATGGCGAGGTGCCGCTGGCCCCCGCTGACCGGCTGGTGCCGGCCATGCACCGCTAACCGTCCTGCGCTGCCCGGCCCGGCTTGCCTGTGTCGCTGCGGCGGCGCATGGCGCGCGGAGTCGCACGCAATGCGCCGGTATCGGTGAGTACCACCGCGCGCAAGTAGCGCTCGCTCGGCCCCAGCAAGGCGCCGTACAACTTCTCGCACAGGTTGCGCGCCTGTTCGCCGGGCCAGTGCGCCGGTAGAAAAACCTTCGGCAGGTTCGGATCGCGCAGTACGACACGCCGGTATTCGTGGATCAGCAAGGTGCGCGCCATGAAGGCCTGCGCCGGCTCGAGTTGCGCCGCGTCGCGCAATATGGGTGAGAACCGATCGACGAACTGCGTCCAGGCTTGTGCGACCTTGGGCAGGTCGAACACGGCGTGCATGATCGACGACAAGGGCTGGTCTCCGACACCCGGAAGCGCATGCGCCCGCAACACCGCCACCCGCTGCGCCATGCCCGCCGCCGAGATGATCTCCGTCAG
>CAXBDR010000357.1:0-3942 GCA_963974265.1 uncultured Rhodoferax sp. | reverse complement strand
GCGCTGTTTGAGTTCCTTCAACCGCGGGCAAAGATCAAAACCAAGCAAACGGGCACCCGTTTGGTGGTCTCCATGCTCATCATGTCAGAAGATGCCAAATCGGACCGCCCCCAGGTGGCGGCAATCGGGTGTCGCTGCATGAATTCCAGCACAGCCTGGCAGGCCTGGCTCAGACGCCGTTCGTCCCGCGCCCAGCGCATGGCCTGGCGAATGCTGGTGGCAGACAATTGCGGAATCATGCGCGCGCATTCGACCGCAGTCAGACTGGTGCCGTGGGCCATGATGCCGGCATAGACCATCAGCAGCTCGTCGGTAGCCCACGCATCCCCAAAAACGTTGTGTGCCAACCCTGCATCGTGAACCTCAAAAGTGGGAGGCCACCATACCCGTTTACAAAGCGAACAGGAAAGTCAATGAAATCAACGGTCTACCCAGACCACCCCCGCGCCAGTGCTAGCTTTGCGTACCGTCACTTATTGCACTGAAAACGAGGAGACCCCGAGCGAGGCGAAAAAAAACCGCCTCGGGGTGTCCGAGGCGGCAAGTCTGCATGCGGTTCAGGGAGGAAGAAACCGCGCCGGCGATCAGGGAGGAAAACCGCGCGGCCTGATGTGCAGCTCGGCCACTTTAGCCGGATTTTTCGACTTATCCGATGCGAGCGGCCCGCCGTGGGCGCTGCTCGATCTGCTGTTGCTTTTTCTCGACGTGCTTCTGCTCCTGGTGCTGCTGCTCGTCGCGCTGCACCTGGCTGATGGCCGCGCCGATCTGCCGCTTCACGCCCTCGATGCCCAGCTCGCTCTTGTGCGCCAAGTCGTTGAAGTCGGTGTGCTGCTTCATCGTGGACAGCGCCGCGATCTGCGCGCCGCTCAACATCGACGCCTTGAGCTTGGCCGCCTCGTCGCCGGCCAGCTCGACCTTGCCGGCGGCGGCGTCGGCAAGGCGCTGCTCGGCGCGCAGGTGGGTCTTGAAGCTGTCGGGCGTGATGGCGGGCAAGTCGCGCGGGTAGGTGTTCTCGGCCGGCGCGAAGATCGGGAAGATCGCCTTGCCGCCCACGGCCTGGGCGGCCGCCTCGGCCTTCTCCCGGCCGGGGTTGTTGCCGTGGGTCATGACCAGGTGCCGGTCGTCGTCGCCGGCGATGATGACCGGCTTGTCCGGGAACTTGGCGTGCAGCGCCTTCGCCACGGCCTCAAGGTTGCCGCTGTCGAAGGCGGCGACCGTGGCGTGGCCCACGGCCTCGGCCACCTGGGCCGCCGTGGCGTAGCCCTCCGAGATCACCAGCGCCGGCGCGGCCGCCAGGGCGTCCATGCCGCCGACCGGGTGGAAGCATCCTTCCTTCTTCGAGTCCTTGGCGAACCGCTTAGTGCCGTCCTCCTGGATGTATTGCATCGTCCATTGCTTGCCCTCTGCGTCGAAGGCCGGGATGTAGGTCTTCTGGCCTTCGCGGTCGGTCATCACGCCGGCCTGCGCCTGGATGCCTTTGGCTTGCAGGTAGGGCGTCGGCTGCTCGATGGGCACGAGGTCGGCCATCTGCCGACCGACGCGCTGCGCGGTGGCCTCCTGGGCCTTGTCCTGCTCGACGGCTCGCTGTGCCAGCTTCTCGGCCGCCTCGGCCTGGAGCTTGGCCTTCTCCTGGTCGCTCAAGGCGTAGCCCTTGCTCTTCCAGGTAATGTCCGTGCCGGTCTTGTTGTTGATGATCCGCCCGGCCGGGTGCCCGTCCAGGTGGCCCACGTAGAAGGGGTCGCCTCAGAAAACGGAAAATAAAGCACGCTAAGCCCTTACTTACCCAGATGTTTGACTGTTCGTGGCACTTTCACCATGGCAATTGCAATTGCCCAACCCTTGCAAAATGCCGCACGCCTCTACAGATCGAGAGCCAGAACACTTCTCGCGCAAATCAACCAAGTGCCGTTTTAACTGCAACAGCGCGGACACACGCATTTCCACCTGTTGAATATGGGCCTCCAGCAGCGTGTTGACCTCCCGGTCGAAAAATCCCCCGGTGATTCGGTGTTCGCTGGCACGATCAACGAATCCGGCTCGTTCGAGTACCGCGTCACCGCCTTGGCCAACAACTCCACTTTGGCCCGGATCATTCACGCGGTAGAGGCTGCGCAAGGTAGTCGTGCGCCGACTCAGCGTTTTGTCGATCAGTTCGCCCGCTGGTACACCCCCGTTGTATTCGGCGTTGCCATCGCCGTCGCGTTGTTGCCGCCGCTGTTCATGGGTGCGGCATGGCTCGACTGGATCTACCGTGCATTGGTTCTGCTGGTGGTCGCCTGCCCGTGCGCACTGGTGATCTCTACACCGGTCAGCATCGTCAGCGGCCTGGCCGCCGCCGCTCGCCACGGCATTCTCATCAAAGGTGGCGTCTATCTGGAAGAAGGCCGCAAGCTGCGCTGGCTGGCTCTGGACAAGACCGGCACGATCACGCACGGCAAGCCCGCACAGACCGACTTTGTCACATGGGGCAATGCACTCGCCTCGGACAGCCGCAGCATCGCTGCCAGTCTGGCGGCCCGCTCAGACCATCCTGTATCCAAGGCGGTGGCACAGGCCGCGCAGACGCTCGACGTGGCCGAATTCAACGCGCTGCCCGGTCGGGGTGTGCAAGGCCAAATCAACGGTGCGACCTACCATCTGGGCAACCACCGGATGCTCGAAGAGCTGGGGCAGTGCACACCAGAGCTAGAGCAGCGCATCGCTGCGCTGGAAACCGCTGGCAAGACCGTCGTGATGTTGGTAGGCGCAAAGGCGGTACATGCCTTATTCGCCGTAGCGGACACCATCAAGGACAGCAGCAGGACCGCCATCGCCGAGCTGCACGCACTGGGCATCAACACCATGATGCTGACCGGCGACAACCCCAATACGGCACAGGCCATTGCCGCACAAGCCGGAATCGACCGTGCGCAAGGCAACCTACTCCCAGATGACAAATTGCGCGAAGTGGAGCAACTGGCCCGAAGCGGCAAGGTTGGCATGGTCGGTGATGGCATCAACGATGCCCCGGCCTTGGCGCGTGCGGACGTCGGCTTTGCAATGGGAGCGGCTGGCACAGATACCGCAATCGAGACCGCCGACGTGGCCCTGATGGACGCGTGCGACGGCTCAGGTGCTGATGCAAAACATTGTGCTGGCCCTTGGCATCAAGGCAGTATTTCTGGTACTGACCTTCACGGGTCAAGCGACCATGTGGATGGCGGTGTTTGCTGATATGGGGGCCAGCTTGCTCGTCGTTGGCAATGGCTTGAGGCTGTTGCGCAAATGAGCTGGAAATTCTTTCTCTACGACTGGGGTGGTCTGAACATCGCGTTGTTCCAAGCCATCAACATGAGCACACCTGCAGCGCTGGAACCGCTGGCATCGTTCTTCAACCTTGTGATAGGCAACTACTGGACTGCACCACTGATGCTCTTGGCGATGTGGGGATGGTCAAAGTCGGCACCTGACCCAACGCGGGCCGATGCCATCCGGTACAGACTCAGAGTCTTTAGCGTGGCCTTTGCGTTGGCATTTCTCGTCGCCACCATCTTGAAGCTATGGATCGACTTTCCACGCCCGCCTGCCGTTTTTGGCGACATGGTGCGCGTTATCGGGGGCATCGAACGACACTACAGCCTGCCCAGCGGGCATGCCACCTATTCCGCGCTGGTGGTCGGCGCGCTCTGGCCTTTGATAGGCCGTCGTGGCCGCATCGGCTTGGTGTTGTACGCCGCATTGGTCGGTTGGTCACGCATCGCAGCCGGAATGCACTTTCCTGCCGATGTGCTGGCGGGGTGGGTACTTGGATTGAGTTGCACGGCGCTCGCCGGGTGGCTGATGCCGCTGGCCGTCCCTGTGTGGCAATCGGCTCGCCGCACATCGACTTGGGTCTGGTTCGCAGTGGCCGCCAGTGCTGTCATGACCGATCAGCTCGCAAAGTTCGCCATCACCCGCACGTTT
>CAXBDR010000356.1:0-3977 GCA_963974265.1 uncultured Rhodoferax sp. | reverse complement strand
AGTTGCCCCGGCTGCTGGCCGTGCTGCTGGTGCAGTTCCTGCTGTTCGTCGTGTTGCTCAGCGTGGCACTGCTGGTCGTGCCCATCCTGGCCCGGGAACTGCCGGTGCTGCGCGAGCAGATTCCGGTGTTGTTCGACCGCTTCAACTCGGTCGTCAAGCCGCTGCTCGAGCGGCTCGGCGTGGGCCTGTCGATGGACGTCGCCAACATCAAGGAGTTCGTGCTCAAGTACCTCAACGCCAATGTCGGCGATGCCTTCGGTTCGATGATGGCATCGCTCAAGCTCGGTGGCAGCGTGGCGTTCGCGCTCATCGGCAACGCGGTGCTGATCCCGGTGGCGTTGTTCTACCTGCTGATGGACTGGGACCGTTTCGTCGGATCGGTGATGCAGCTGGTGCCGCCGCGGCTGCGTGGCGCGGTCGACAGCTTCACGCAGGAGGCCGACCAGGTGCTGGGCCAGTACCTGCGCGGGCAACTGCTGGTGATGCTGATCCTGGCGGCCTTCTACAGCATCGGACTGGCCCTGTTCGGGCTCGACCTGGCCCTGCCGATCGGCGTGTTCACCGGGCTGGCGGTGTTCGTGCCCTACCTGGGGTTCGGCCTGGGGCTGGTACTGGCCACGCTGGCCGGCGTGCTCGAGTTCTCGGCCAACGCCGGGCCGGGCAAGGCGATCCTGATGGTGGCCGTCGTCTACGGACTGGGCCAGATCATCGAGAGCTTCTACCTGACGCCGCGCCTGCTGGGCGAGCGCATCGGCCTGCATCCGTTGGTGGTGATCTTCGCGTTGCTGGCCTTCGGGCAACTGCTGGGCTTCGTCGGCGTGCTGCTGGTCGCCATCCGCCGGGCCTTTCGCAGCTACCAGGACAGTGGTCTGTACAAGGGCGATTGACCGGGCATGAAGCAGATTGCACTGGATATCGGCCTGAGCACCGGGCCGACGATGCAGAATTTCTTCCCTGGGCCCAACCGGCCTGCATGGGAGCACCTGAACCTGTGGCTGGGGCGCGGCGGTGCCCATCATGCCGCACGCTCCCCGGTCCCGACCTATCTGTGGGGAGCCTCGGGCAGCGGCAAGACGCACCTGCTCAAGGCGGTGCGCGAGGCCTTGCGCGAACAGGGCGCCATCGTGGGCTGGCTCGATGCCGGCATGCAGGAACCGCCGGCGTTTTCCGAGGCCTGGGCTGCGGTGCTGCTGGACGACGTGCACCTGTTCACCGCCGTTCAGCAACAGGCCGCGTTCAACTGGTTCGTGCATGCGCAGACGCTGCAGCGCGCCGTCATCGGCACCGGCGACCAGCCGCCCGCCGGGCTGCGCCTGCGCGACGACCTGCGCACCCGGCTGGGCTGGGGCCATGTGTTCGCGCTGGCGGTGCTCAGCGAGCCCGAGCGGCGCGCCGTGTTGCGCCAGGCCGCCGATGCCCGCGGCGTGTTCCTGGGCGACGAGGTGATGGATTTCATGTTGACCCGCTTCAGCCGCGACCTGCCCAGCCTGATGGAATTGCTGGACCTGATCGACGCCTATGCCCTGCAAACCAAGCGTGCGATCACCGTGCCGATGATCCGCGCCATGATGGAAGAATCCTGATCCGATGAACCCGACCCCTGCGGCCTCCCGTGCCGGCGCCGACGGCGGCGCGCAACGGGTGACGCTGTTCGACCTGGACCATACGCTGCTGCCGATCGACTCCGACCATGCCTGGGGGGTGTTCACCACCACCATCGGCTGGACCGACGCGCAGCAGTTCGCACAGCGCAACGAGGCATTCTTCGCCCAGTACCAGGCCGGCACGCTTGACATCCACGACTACGTGCGTTTTGCCACCGAGGCCGTGCGCCGGCACGGGCCGCAGGCCTCGCGCCAGGCCCATGCGCAGTTCATGGAGCAGGTGGTGCGGCCCGCCATCCGCGAGGAGGCGCTGGCGTTGGTGCGCAGACACCAGCGCCGGGGTGACCTGGTCGCGATCATCACGGCCACCAATGCCTTTGTCACGCGGCCGATCGCCGAGGCGCTGGGCGTGCCCGAACTGATTGCGGTGGAACTGGAGATCGACGATGCGCCGGGCGGCACCGGCTGGATCACCGGCGCCATCGCCGGCGTGCCGTCGGCGCGCGAGGGCAAGGTGCTGCGTTTCGAACAATGGCTGCACGCGCGTGGCCTGGACTGGGCGGACGTGGCCGTCACCTTCTATTCCGATTCCACGAACGACCTGCCGCTGCTCGAGCGTGCCCATGAACCGGTGGCGACGAACCCGGACCCGCGCCTGCGCGCGATTGCCCAGGCGCGCGGATGGCGCATACTGGACCTGTTTCCCTCCACACCATGATCAAGAACTTCATCGACAAACTCCTGGGCAAGAAGCCCGCCGCCGGCAGCCGATCCTTGTTCGGCAAGCGCCGCGACGTGATGGCGGACGAACACAAGATCGACCCGGCACTGGTCGACGATCGCGCCGCCACCGTGGTGCGCACACTCAAGCAGGCCGGCTTCGAGGCCTACATCGTCGGCGGTGCCGTGCGCGACCTGCTGGTCGGCCTGCGGCCCAAGGACTTCGACGTCGCCACCAATGCCACGCCCGAGCAGGTCAAGGGTTTGTTCCGGCGCGCCTTCATCATCGGGCGGCGCTTTCGCATCGTGCACGTGGTGTTCGGCCGCGGCCGCGAACACGAGGTGATCGAGGTATCGACCTTCCGCGCCTACCTGGACAATGCCGCAGCCGGGCAGGTCAGCGGCAACGAGCGCACCAGCAAGAACCAGCTCGCCAGCATGACCCATGCGGTCGATGCCAGTGGCCGGGTGTTGCGCGACAACGTCTGGGGCCCGCAGGAGCAGGACGCGGCGCGGCGCGACTTCACCATCAATGCGATGTACTACGACCCGGAGACCCAGGTCGTCGTCGACTACCACGGCGGCATCAAGGACTCGACCAAGCGGGTGTTGCGCATGATCGGCGATCCGGCGCAGCGTTACCGGGAGGACCCGGTGCGCATCATCCGGGCGATCCGGTTCTCGGCCAAGCTCAAGGCCCTGGGTTTCACGATCGAGCCCAAGACGGCGGCGCCACTGGTGAAGATGACGGCTTTGCTCGCCGACGTGCCGCAGAGCCGCCTGTTCGACGAGATGCTCAAGCTGCTGCAGACCGGCCATGCGCTGGCCACGATCGAGCAACTCAAGTCACTGGGACTGAGCAAGGGCATCTACCCGCTGCTCGACCTCGTCGTGGAACGCGCCGAGAGCCCGTTCGTGCGCAGCGCGCTGCAGGACACGGACCGCCGGGTCGGCGAAGGCAAGCCGGTGGCACCGAGTTTCCTGCTCGCCTGCGTGTTGTGGTCCGACGTGCGCGCGGGCCGGAGCCAGCGCATGGCCGAACCCGCGCGCCAGCCGCCGTTCCCGGCTCTGCAGGACGCGATCGACCAGGTGTTCTCCGAGAGTATCGGCGACGTGTCCGGCGGCGGCCGCCTGGCCTCGGACATGCGCGAGATCTGGATGATGCAGCCGCGGTTCGAGAAACGCGTGGGCAGTTCCGCCTTCAGCCTGGTGGACCAGCCGCGTTTTCGCGCCGCCTTCGACTTCATGCGCCTGCGCGCGGAAACCGGCGAGATCGAGGAGGTGCTGGCCGATTGGTGGCAGGAGTTCAGCATGGCCAACGACAACCTGCGTGCCGACATGGTCGAGCAGGTGCGTGCCGAACAGGGTCGCGGCAAGGCGACGCGTGCGCCGCGCCCGCCGCGCAAGCGGGCGGCTCAGGCGATGGGCGCTGCCGATGCGCCCGACGATCACACAGCAGACAATGCCCCGGCGGCCGCAGCCACGCCGAGGGACGACGGTGTCGCAACGGACGATGGTGCTGCCACCCCGGATGCGCCGCGCAAGCGCCGCCGCCGTCGCCGCCCCGGTGGCGCCCGCCCGGCAAGCGACACGGGCAACCCGCCCGACGCGTGAACACCACCGCCATGCGGCGCGAGCCGGTGGTCGCCTATG
>CAXBDR010000355.1:0-4000 GCA_963974265.1 uncultured Rhodoferax sp. | reverse complement strand
AGGCCGGTATCGCCCATGCGTCCGTCTGCGGCGGACGGGGGCGCTGCTCGACCTGTCGGGTGCGCGTCCATGCTCCGGACGGCAGCCTGCCCGCGGCGAGCGATGCAGAGTCGCGCGTGCTGGCCCGGGTGGGAGCCGGCCCCCACGTGCGCCTGGCCTGCCAGCTGAGACCGTCACACGACCTGCGGGTGACCCCGTTGATTCCACCCAGTGTGCCGCCGGCCCTGTCGTGGAGCCAGGGGCATCTGATGGCCGGCGAGGAGCGCGAATTGTGTGTGTTGTTTGCGGACCTGCGCGGATTCACCGGCCTCTCCGAGCAGCGGCTGCCGTACGATGTGGTGTTTCTGCTGAACCGCTATTTCGAGGCCGTCGGCGATGCCATCGACGGTGCCGGTGGCGTGACCAACCAGTTCACCGGCGATGGCGTGATGGCCTTGTTCGGACTGGAGGTGGGCATCGAGCAGGGGGCGCGCCAGGCCTTGTCGGCCGCGCAGGCGATGCAGACGGCGATGCAACGCCTGAGCGCCGACCTGCACGAGGAGCTGGTCACTCCGCTACGACTGGGGATCGGCATCCACAGCGGACCGACCGTGGTCGGGCACATGGGCCGCGGCGTCGCGACCTATCTCACGGCCGTTGGCGACACGGTCAACACGGCCAGCCGGTTGCAGGACCAGACCAAGGACTACGCGTGCGAGTTGGTGATCTCCGCGCGGGTCGCGCGCCAGGCGGGAGTCGACGTCTCCGGAATGCGGCATGAACAGATCACGGTGCGCAACCGCGCGGAGGCTATCGACATCGTCATCGTGCCCGAGGTGCGGGACCTGGCGCAGCCGGCGGTCAGCGCCTGACGCCGCTCCGCGCCGATGCCGCGGCATCGGTCACTGCATCAGGCTGGTCAAGCGCGCCCGATAGGCAGGCAGGGCCGCCAGCATCGCGGCGCGCCCGGCTTCGATCGAGCGCTTGCGTGCGGAAAAATCGGCGCTGCCCACGCCGGGCAGCATCGGCTGCACGACGACGTCGGCATGTCGCAGTTCCAGCGCATTGATGCTCTTGCCCATGATGGCGAATGACTGCAGCATGAGCTGCAGCACGCCGTCGGGGGCGTTGTTCTGCGGCGTGTTCGAGATGTCGACGGCGATCACCAGGTCGGCGCCCATCTGACGCGCATACCGCACCGGCACCGGAGCGACAAGGCCGCCGTCGACATACTCCTTGCCCGCGATCCGCACCGGCTGGAACACCGAGGGCACCGCGCTGGATGCACGCACGGCCGTGCCGGTGTCGCCACGGCGAAACAGGATACCGTCGCCCGAATGCAGGTCGGTGGCCACGATGCCCAGAGGAATGTCCATGGCCTCGATCGGACGGCCCCCCACCTGGGCGTTGATGTACCGCGCAATCGCGTCACCGCGCATCAGGCCGCGGCCGAACAGCGGCAGCGTCCAGTCCGTCAGGCTGGCCTCCTCCATGGATTCGGCAATCTGCTGCAACTGCGTGCCGTTGCGTCCACTGGCGTAGATCGCCGCCACGACACTGCCGGCCGATGTGCCGACGACGAGCGAGGGACGGATACCGGCCTCCTCCAGCACCTGGATCACGCCCACGTGGGCGAAACCCCGCGCCGCACCGCCGCCCAGGGCCAGGCCGATACGCGGCGCCGGCTTGATCACCGGCGCAGGCTGCACCGGCGGCGGCTCGATGACGACCGGCGCCAGCTTGCTGGCGCAGCCAGCGACGAGCAGCGCAACCAGCACCGGCAAGCAGCGGCGCCATCGACCGATACCGGTCCGATGGGCCCTGGACGCGACCGCGCCCATTCCGGAAACTCGTCGTCCGTCCGTTACAGCCATGATGCCTTCGACACAGATTTATTGCGAATGATTCGCGTTTGTTTTATCATCACATCACCATTGTTTTCCACGAAACTGTTTTCATGACCTTTAGCCCCATGCCCATCAAGTCCATCACCGTCGCTGCGGGCCTGCTCGCGGCCGCCACCCTGGCACATTCCCAGAGCAACGAGTTGAACATCTACTCCGCGCGCCACTATCCGACCGACGAGGCCCTGTATTCCGACTTCACCAAGGCGACCGGCATCAAGATCAACCGGGTCGACTCCGACGACGCCGGCATTCTTGCGCGGCTCAAGGCCGAAGGCACGGCGTCGGCGGCAGACGTGATCCTGCTGGTGGACGCAACCCGCCTGTGGCAGGGCATCCGATCGACTGCACTGGAACAAGCCATCCCGGCGAATTTGCGCAGCAAACCGGATGCCGCCGGCAATACGGCCTGGTTCGGATTCTCCACCCGCGCCCGCGTCATCGTGTACGACAAGGCCAAGATCCGCAAGGTCGATGTCGACACCTACGAGGAACTGGCCGATCCGAAACACAAGGGCAAGATCTGCATACGCTCGGGCTCGCATCCCTACAACCTGTCGCTGTTCGGTGCCGTCACCGAACACCTGGGCGAGGCCAAGGCCGAACAGTGGTTGCGCGGCATCGTCGCCAACCTGGCGCGCTCGCCCAAGGGCGGCGACACCGACCAGATCCGGGGCGTCGCTTCCGGCGAATGCGCCATCGCGGTGACGAACTCCTATTACCTGGCCCGGCTGATGCGTTCCGACAAGCCGGCGGACCAGGCCGTCGTCGACCGTGTCGGCGTCGTGTTCCCCAACCAGTCGAGCTGGGGCACCCATGTCAACATCGCCGGCGGTGCTGTCGCCCGCAACGCGAAGAACCCCGCCAACGCGGTGAAGTTCCTGGAGTACCTGGCCAGTGCATCGGCGCAAAACCATTTTGCCAACGGCAACAATGAATGGCCGGCCGCCAACGGCGTGGAAATCAACAACCCGGCACTCAAGGCCATGACCGGGGACGGGTTCAAGAGCGAAACCGTGCCGGTCAGCCAGATCGGTGGCAACCAGGTCAAGGTCCAGCAGATGCTCGACCGCGTCGGCTTCAAGTAAAACCGTGCCGGGAGCGGCCGGCTTCGGCCGCTTTGACCGAATTCGCTGACGACGCCTCCCGTGGCGCGCCGCTGTCGGCCGATACACTGTCGTCATGATGAAGTGGTTGCGCCGTCTGTCCGTCCTGCTGGTTTCAATCGTCGTGCTGGTCATCGGCGCCGGGCAACTCGGACTGCTGGCCGGCAAGCCACCCGGTGGGCTGGATGTGCACGACGGGCTGCTGGCGGCGCCGTCACCGACCCCCAACAGCGTTTCCAGCCAGGCCGATCGATACCCGGGGCATCCACAAGCGAACTACGCGCGCATCGACCCCTTGCGCTATACCGGCGACGGTGTGGCGGCGGTGGCACGACTGGCTGGGTTGCTGCGCCAGATGGAGCGCACGCGCATCGTCGAGCAGCGAACCGACTACATCCGCGTCGAGTTCCAGACACCGATCCTGCGGTACACCGATGATGCGGAATTCTGGCTCGACCCATCGGCGGGCGTTATCCAGCTGCGGTCGGCGAGTCGGATCGGCAAGAGCGACCTGGGTACGAACCGGCAACGCATCGAGCTGATTCGCACCCTATTCACGACACCTTGACGCAACCCATGGCGCGTCAAGGTCGTCACGGCGTCTAGCCGACCGCCGCTTCCTCCGGCTTGGCCTTGCCCTCTTTCTTGGGCAGCGGCACGATGTCGAGCGTGACCTCGTCCTTGTCGTCCAGGTCGACCGTCAGGCGACCGCCGTCGGGGAGGCGACCGAACAGCAGTTCGTCGGCCAGCGCACGCCGGATCGTGTCCTGGATCAGGCGCTGCATCGGACGCGCACCCATCAGCGGATCGAAGCCCTTCTTGGCAAGATGCTTGCGCAACTTGTCCGAGAACGTGACCTCGACCTTCTTCTCGGCCAGCTGCGTCTCGAGTTGCAGCAGGAACTTGTCGACCACGCGCAGGATGACGTTTTCGTCCAGTGACTTGAAGCTGACGGTGGCATCGAGCCGGTTGCGGAACTCGGGCGTGAACATCTTTTGCACCGCCTGCTCA
>CAXBDR010000354.1:0-4004 GCA_963974265.1 uncultured Rhodoferax sp. | reverse complement strand
GCCCGGTGTCCGTGGACGCCGATGCCCTGGCACGCGTGCAGGCCCGGTTCACCGGAGCCATCGCGCAGACGCCGCCCATGCACAGCGCGCTGAAGAAAGACGGCAAGCCGCTGTACGAATACGCGCGTGCCGGCATCGACATCGAGCGCGAACCGCGCCAGGTCGTGATCCATGCGCTGGAGCTGACGCTGTCCGCGGAGTCTGCCGGCGAGCCCGCGCTCGCGATGCGGGTGCGTTGCAGCAAGGGCACCTACATCCGCACCCTGGCGCAGGATATCGGCGAGGCCCTGGGCTGCGGCGCCCACCTGACGCTGCTGCGCCGCGTCGAGACCGGCGGTTTTCATCTGGACGCATGCGTCACGCTGGACGCGCTCGAGCAGATGAGCGAGGCCGAACGGCTGGTGCGGCTGCTGCCGGTCGAGACCCTTCTGCGCGATCATGTGCCGGTCACACTGCCGGCGCAAGATGCGGGGCGGTTCCTCAGCGGCGTGCGCCGGCGCGGCCCCTGGCCCGACAACCCGCGCGTGGCGGTGTTCGGACAAACGCCCCACGCCTTGCTGGGTTCCGCACATGTACGTGCCGGCGAATTGATCCCCGACCGCCTGCTGAGCCCGCTCGAGATCGAGCAAACCCTGGCCGGCCACTGAGTTTCCGAAAAAGTATCCCGAAAGACCACCATGAGCTACAAACAGATTCGCAACATCGCCATCATTGCCCACGTCGACCACGGCAAGACCACGCTGGTCGACATGCTGCTGCGCCAGAGCGGCACCTTCCGCGCCAACGAGAAGGTCGCCGAACGGGTGATGGACAGCAACGACCTCGAGAAGGAACGCGGCATCACCATCCTGGCCAAGAACTGTGCTGTGGACTGGAAGGACACCCACATCAACATCGTCGACACCCCCGGCCACGCCGACTTCGGCGGCGAGGTCGAGCGCGCCCTGTCGATGGTCGACGGCGTGATACTGCTGATCGACGCGGTCGAGGGCCCGATGCCGCAGACCCGTTTCGTGACCAAGAAGGCGCTGGCGCTGGGCCTCAAGCCCATCGTCGTCGTGAACAAGGTCGACCGCCCCGGCGCGCGCCCGGACTACGTGATCAATGCCGCGTTCGACCTGTTCGACAAGCTCGGCGCGACCGAAGAGCAGCTCGACTTCCCGGTGGTGTACGCGTCCGGCCTGAACGGCTGGGCGTCCATGGACGTGGGCGAGGCGGGCGAACAATGGGGCAAGGACCTCGCGCCGCTGTTCGACACCGTGCTCTCGCACGTGCCGGCCAACCAGGGCGATCCGAACGCGCCGCTGCAGTTGCAGATCAGCTCGCTGGACTACTCGACCTACGTCGGGCGCATCGGCGTGGGCCGGGTCAGCCAGGGTACGCTGCGCGTGAACCAGGACGTGCTGGTGACCGAGGGCGAGGACGGCCCGTCGAGCAAGGCGCGGGTGCAGCAGATCCTCAAGTTCGAGGGCCTGGAGCGCGTGGCCGCCACCGATGCCGGTCCGGGCGACATCGTGCTGATCAGCGGCATCGAGCAGGTCGGCATCGGCGTGACCATCACCGATCCGCTCAAGCCGACGCCGCTGCCCATGCTCAAGATCGACGAGCCGACGCTGACGATGAACTTCTGCGTCAACAACTCGCCGCTGGCCGGGCGCGAAGGCAAGTTCGTCACCAGCCGCCAGCTGCGCGACCGCCTGGATCGCGAGCTGCAGGCCAACGTCGCGTTGCGCGTCAACGATACCGACGAAGACGGCATCTACGAAGTCAGCGGCCGTGGCGAACTGCACCTGACCATCCTGCTGGAGAACATGCGCCGCGAAGGTTACGAGCTGGCGGTGTCCAAGCCGCGCGTCGTGTTCAAGATGGTCGGTGGCGAGAAACACGAGCCGATCGAGATGCTGACGGTCGACATCGAGGAAGGCCACCAGGGCGGCGTGATGCAGGCGCTGGGCCTGCGCAAGGGTGACCTGGTCAACATGGAGCCCGATGGCCGTGGCCGCGTGCGGCTCGAGTACCGGATTCCGGCCCGTGGCCTGATCGGCTTCCAGAACGAATTCCTGAACCTGACCCGTGGCACCGGCCTGGCCAGCAACATCTTCGACGGCTACGAGGCCTACCGTGGCGACATCGAGAGCCGCAAGAACGGCGTGCTCATCAGCATGGACGACGGCGAGATCGTCACCTATGCGCTGGGCAAGCTCGACGACCGCGGACGCATGTTCGTCAAGGCGGGCGATCCGGTCTACGAAGGCATGATCGTGGGCATCCACAGCCGCGACAACGACCTGATCGTCAATGCCGTGCGCATGAAGCAGCTGACCAACTTCCGCGTCAGCGGCAAGGAAGACGCCATCAAGATCACGCCGCCGATCCAGCTCACGCTGGAGTACGCGGTCGAGTTCATCGAAGAGGACGAACTGGTCGAGATCACGCCCAAGAGCATCCGCCTGCGCAAGCGCCACCTGAAGGAGCACGAACGCAAGAAGGCCAGCCGCGAAGGCGTCTGATCCTGCCGGCGCGGGCCGTTCTGCCCGCGTGAACGGCATGACCGGATGGGGCCGGTGCCGTGCCTTGCCGCCAGTCGCGCAAGGCACGGCACCGGCCGTTTTCACTTGTGGCGCGTCTTCATCGCGCGCTCGACTTCGCGCTTGCCTTCGCGGTCCTTGATCGTGTCGCGCTTGTCGTGTTCGGCCTTGCCCTTGGCCAGCGCGATCTCGCACTTGACCTTGCCGGCCTTCCAGTGCAGGTTGATCGGCACCAGCGTGTAGCCCTTTTGCTCGACCTTGCCGACCAGCCGCTTGATCTCCTCCTTGTGCATCAGCAGCTTCTTGGTGCGCACCTTGTCCGGGCTGACGTGGGTCGAGGCCGTGCCCAGCGGGTTGATCTGGCAGCCGATCAGGAACAGCTCGCCCTCGCGGATCACGACGTAACCGTCGGTCAGCTGCACCTTGCCGGCCCGCAGGGACTTGACCTCCCAGCCTTCGAGCACCAGGCCGGCCTCGAACCGTTCCTCGAAGAAGTAGTTGTAGGCCGCCTTCTTGTTGTCGGCGATGCGGGAGGATTTCTGCGCTGCGGATTCGGAGTTCTTTTTGGCCATGGGTGCAAGATGGGGGTTGTCTATCGTGCGAACAAGGCTTGTCTACAATCCTGCGCAGTCCCGCATTCTATGAAAACAGTCCACAAGTCGGTCCTGATCTGGTATCACCCTCAGGAAATGTATGCGTTGGTCACCGATGTGGCTTCTTATCCGCAGTTCCTTCCCTGGTGCGACCATGCCAACGTGCTCGAAGAGCACGACGACGGCATGACGGCTGAGATCGGCATCTCGATCGGGGGCGTGCGCCAGACCTTCACGACGCGCAACCGGCATACGCCCGACCGTGCGGTGGACCTGCAGCTGGTCCGGGGCCCGTTCTCCCGGCTCGAAGGTCACTGGAAGTTCACGCCGCTCGGTGATGGTGCCGAGCGGGCCTGCCGGGTCGAACTGAACCTGGACTACGGCTTCGACAACGTCGCGCTGGGCAAACTCGTCGGGCCGGTGTTCGACCGCATCGCCGCCAGCCTCGTCGACGCATTCGTCAAGCGGGCACAACAGGTCTACGGAGCCTGAGCCGGCATGTCGATCCGGGTCATGCTGGTGTTTTCGCCCGGCCCGCGCGTGGTGCACGAGCACACGCTGGACCTGCCCCAAGGCACGACCGTCCGGCAAGCCCTGCAGGGCGTCGCCGCGCTGCTCGACATCCATGGCATCGTGCCCGGTCCCGGCCTGGCGTTCGGCATCTGGGGGCGCAAGGTCGACGCAGCCCGTTGCCTCGAAGATGGCGACCGGCTCGAGCTGTACCGGCCGCTGCGGGTCGACCCCAAGGTGGCCCGGCGGGCGCGGTTCGAGGCCCAGGGCGCGGGGCCGGCCGGACTGTTCAAGCGCCGGCGTCCGGGCGCCAAGGCGGGCTACTGACGCGCCGGCCGGTGTGTCGGCGCCCGGCGGGGCCGATCAGTCGCAG
>CAXBDR010000353.1:0-4023 GCA_963974265.1 uncultured Rhodoferax sp. | reverse complement strand
CCAGTTCGTGCACCAGCTCTACGCCAAGTACGACATCGCCCGGCTGACGACCGACATGTACCTCAGTGACCTTGCGCCGGCGATGACGCCGACCGATGCCTATTCGTGTATTGCCAGGCGCAAGACGGAGCGGGTCGAGATCGACCACCTCGAGGGGCGCGTGACGGTGGGCCTGGTGACGCCGTATCCGCCGGGCATCCCGTTGCTGATTCCCGGCGAGGTGTTCAACCGCAAGATCGTCGACTACCTCAAGTTCTCGCGCGAGTTCAACGACCAGTGCCCGGGATTCGGCACCGACATCCACGGCCTGGTGAGCGAACAGGACGAGACCGGCAAGTTGCGCTACTACGCCGACTGCGTGGCGCGCAACTGATCCGCCGACGGCAGCGCCGTGCGCGCTGCTGCGGCATCGGCGGGCGCGGACTCAGGACGCGCCGTCGGCGACCGTCGAGATCGCCACGGCGTTGAAGCCGCCGTCGACATAGGTGATCTCGGCGCTGACCCCGCCGGCCAGGTCGCTGAGCAGGAAGGCTGCCACGTTGCCGACATCGTCGATCGTCACGTTGCGCCGGATCGGCGATGCGTTGGCGACCACGCCGAGCAGCTTGCCGAAATCCTTGATGCCGCTGGCGGCCAATGTCTTGATCGGGCCGGCGCTGATGCCGTTGACCCGGGTGCCGCGCGGACCCAGGGCCTCGGCCAGGTAACGCACCGAAGCCTCGAGCGAGGCCTTGGCCAGCCCCATGGTGTTGTAGTTCGGCACGATGCGTTCGGCGCCGAGGTAGGTCAGCGTCAGCAACGACGACTTGTCGCTGAGGTAGGGCAGGGCCGCCTTGGCCATGCCGGCGAAGCTGTAGGCGCTGATGTCGTGCGCGATGCGGAAGTTCTCGCGGCTCAGGCCGTCCAGGAAGCCGCCGGCGATCGCCTCGCGGGGGGCAAAGCCGATCGCGTGCACGAAACCGTCGAACTGCGGCCAGGTCTGCGACAGGTCGGCGAACAGGCGCTCGATCTGGGCGTCGTCGCCAACGTCGCAATCGAAGATCAGTTTCGAGTCCAGGCTGGCGGCGAACTCGGTGATGCGGTCCTTGAAACGTTCGCCCACGTAGCTGAAGGCCAGTTCCGCACCCTGGGCGCGACAGGCCTTGGCGATGCCATAGGCGATCGATCGGTTGCTGAGCACACCGGTGATCAACAGTTTCTTTCCAGCGAGAAAACCCATGCCTCAATCTCCATGAAAAATCCTGCAGAATTGTCGCATGCGCAAATGGATGTTCGTGATGCTGATGCAGCTGGCCTGGCCGGTGTGGGCCGCACACGGATATGCGCTCTGGGGCGACCTGAAGTACCCGGCCGGCTTCGACCACTTCGCCTATGTCAACCCGCAGGCACCCAAGGGTGGCGAGTTGCGCCTGGTCAGCAACCTGCGCGTATCGACCTTCGACAAGTACAACCCGTTCACCATCCGTGGCAATGCGCCAGCCTACCTGTCGGCGCTGATGTTCGACACCTTGCTGACCGGCTCGCTGGACGAGACCGCATCCGGATACGGCCTGCTGGCCGAAGACGTGGCCGTGGCCGAGGACGGCCTGTCGGCCACGTTCCGGCTGCGGCCCGAGGCGCGTTTTCACAATGGCGACCCGGTACTGGCTGCCGACGTCAAGCACAGCTACGACACCTTGATGGGGCCGCATGTGTCCCCGGCCTACAAGACCATCCTGCAGGAGGTGGCCGGCATCGAGGTGCTGGGCGAGCGCACCGTGCGTTACCGCTTCCGCCAGCCGAACCGGGAATTGCCGCTGACGGTGGGCGGCCTGCCCGTGTTCAGCCGCAAGTGGGGCATGGACAACGGCGTGGCCAAGAGTTTCGACAAGGTGGTCATGGACGTCCCGATCGGCAGCGGTCCGTACCGGATCGGTCCGGTCAAGTTCGGCAAGGACATCACCTATGTGCGTGATCCCGACTATTGGGCGCGTGACCTGAACGTGCGTCGCGGCACCGCCAATTTCGATCGCATCACCGTCAAGATTTACAAGGACAATACCGCGCGCCTGGAGGCCCTCAAGGCCGGCGAGTTCGACCTGATGCGGTTCTTCTCGGCCGGCGACTGGGCGCGCCGTGTCACCGGCAAGCGGTTCGACTCGGGAGAACTGGTCAAGGCCGAGTTCCGGCACAGCCTTCCCTCGGGATTCCAGAGTTATGTGCTCAACCTGCGCCGGCCGAAGTTGCAGGACATGCGGGTACGGGAGGCGCTCGGCCTGGCGTTCGACTACGAATGGATGAACCGCCAGATGTTCTACAACTCCTACCAGCGGGTCAACGGCCTGTTCGGCAATACCGAGTGCCATGCCACCGGCACGCCGTCGAGCGAGGAACTGGCCTTGCTCGAGCCCTGGCGCGGCAAGCTGCCCGATGCCGTGTTTGGCCCGATGACGGTGCCGCCGCGCACCGATGGCGATTCCTCGCTGCGCGCCAACCTTCGCAAAGCCAAGGCCTTGCTCAACGCGGCCGGCTGGTCGGTCAGCGATGGCAAGTTGCGCAATGCCAAGGGTGAACCGCTGGTGCTCGAATACCTCGACAGCAATGAAGGCGGCGCCCGTGTGGTCACGCCCTGGGCGCGCAACCTGGAGAAGATCGGCGTCACGCTGGTGTTCAGACCGGTCGATTTTGCGCTGTACCAGCAGCGGTTGCAGAAATTCGATTTCGACATCACCTCACTGGCCTACCAGGGCACACACAACCCGGGGCAGGAATATGCCGACCTGTTTGGCAGCAAGGCCGCCGACATCGAGGACTCTGGCAACGTGACCGGCATCAAGAGCCCGGCCGTCGATGCGCTGGTGTCGCGCATGACCAGCGCCAAGACCAAGGCTGAGTTGCTGCCGGCGTGCAGGGCTCTCGAACGTGTCATTGCACACAGCCACATCTTCATCCCCCAATGGACGGCTGGCACGCATCGCATCGCCTACAACGCCTGGCGCCTGGCCCGGCCAGCGGAGATGCCGCCGTATGCCCAGGGCGAGGGCTGGGCCATCGACACCTGGTGGGCGAAGAAGCCGTGAGCCATCAATCATGACCGCCTACATCCTCAAGCGCCTGCTGCTCATGGTGCCCACCTTGCTGGGACAGCCAGCGGCTGGAGCAGATCAAGGCCTTGTACGGCTTCGACAAGCCGCCGCTGGAGCGTTTTGTCGACATGCTGGCCCGGTTCGCCCGCTTCGACCTGGGCCGCAGCTTCTTCCAGAACAAGGACGTGGGCGAACTCATCATCGAGAAGTTGCCAGTGTCGATCACGCTCGGTCTGTGGACCTTCTTCATCAGTTACGGCATCGCGGTGCCATTGGGCGTCGCCAAGGCGGTGCGCGCCGGCTCGCGTTTCGATTTCGTCACCACGCTGATCGTGCTGGTGGGCTACGCCATACCCGGGTTCGTGCTGGGCGTGGCGCTGCTGGTGGTGTTCGGCGGCCAGTTGCAGTGGTTTCCGCTGCGCGGGCTGACGTCGAGCAACTGGGAGGAACTCTCCTGGGGCGCGCGCATCGTGGACTACCTGTGGCACATCACGATGCCGGTCACCGCGATGGTGCTGGGCAGCTTCGCCGTAACCGCGATGCTGACCAAGAACGCCTTCCTGGAGGAGATCCGCAAGCAATACGTGATCACGGCGCGCGCCAAGGGCCTGAGCGAGAAGCAGGTGTTGTGGAAACACGTGTTCCGCAACGCCCTGATTCCCATCATCACCGGTTTCCCGGCCGCCTTCATCGGTGCGTTCTTCACCGGCGCCTTGCTGATCGAGACCTTGTTCTCGCTCGACGGGCTGGGCCTGCTCAGCTACGAGAGCGTGATCCGGCGCGACTACCCGGTGGTGCTGGGCACGCTGTTCCTGTTCACGCTGATCGGCCTGGTGACCAAGCTGATCTCCGATCTGTGTTATGTCTGGGTGGACCCGCGGGTCAAGTTCGACTAGATGAAGCAAGACGCCCCCCGTCTGTCCGGTCGCACTGCGTGTCGACCGGCCGAGTCGTGGCG
>CAXBDR010000352.1:0-4042 GCA_963974265.1 uncultured Rhodoferax sp. | reverse complement strand
GAGGTGGCCGCCACGCTGCCGGTGTCCCAGGCCGACGCGGTGCTGGCTGCGGCCTTGCAGACGCAGTTCAGCGACATTGCGACCTCGTCCTCGAGCGAGATGTTCACCAACGAGGACCTGTTGCGCAAGCTCGAGGAACTCAAGCGCCAGATGTTGCTGCAGCAGGAGTCGGCACAGCAGACCGTGCTGGCGTCGTCCATTGCATTGACCAGCGGCCTGTCGATCGGCTACGTGGTGTGGCTGATCCGTGGCGGTATCCTGGTCAGCTCGATGCTGTCGGCGCTGCCGGCCTGGCAACTGATCGATCCGCTGCCGGTGCTTGCCACGGCGCGCGGCGGCCGGCCCCGGCCGGGCACGGCGCCTGCGGAAGACCCCGAGGTCGAGAAGCTGTTCGATCGCAAGCGCAAGGCACCGCCAGGAAACGTCCCGCCTGCACCACCCCCCACCGCCACGCGAGCCACGCAGAACCCTACGTCGCCATGAATCCGTTCGCTTTCATGCGCCGCCTGTCCACCCGCGTGCATCTCGCGCTGGGCCTGTCCGCCATCGCCGTCGGTGTCCTGCTGCTTGCCAGCTACCTGCACCTCATACCCGATGCCGAGGCGCTGGCGCGCCAGCATCGCGCATCGCTCGCGGAGACGATTGCAATCACGACCTCGTCCCTGCTCGATTCGGCCGAGCCGGACCAGCTCGCCGACACGCTGGCCTTCCTGCGCGGACGCAATGACGGCCTGTTGTCGCTGGGCGTGCGCGCGGAGTCGGGCCAGTTGCTGGTCGATATCCATGACCATGCCGCGAACTGGAGCGCGCCGGCGGACGGCATCTCGACCGACGCGCAGGTCATCGTACCGGTGTGGCGCGACAACGCGCCGTGGGGCACGGTGGAGCTGCGCTTCGAACCGCTGCGCGCGCCGGGCTGGCGTGGCCACCTGCAGGACCCGAGCATGCGCCTGTCGGCGTTCACCTTCCTGGTGTGCGGCATCCTGTTCTATTTCTACCTCCGGCGCATGTTGCGGGCGCTCGACCCGTCGCGCGCCGTGCCGCAACGGGTGCGGGCCGCCTACGACACCTTGACCGAAGGCCTGGTCGTGCTCGATCACCAGGGCAACATCGTGTTGTCGAACAAGTCGACCAGCCTGATGCTCGGCGTGCCGGAGCCCAAGCTGGTCGGTACTTCGCCTTCGGGTTTCGCCTGGAGCATGGGCGACGACCGCCCGCCGGGACCGGACGAACTGCCCTGGCAACGCGCGCTCAAGGACAAGCAGGCGCAGCGCGACGTGCATCTGAAGGTCGCCAATGCGGACGGTGCGCGTTTTTCGCTGCGCGCCAACTGCTCGCCCATTCTCGACGATTCCGGCGGCATCCAGGCCCTGGTCATCAGCTTTCAGGACGTGACCGAACTCGAACAACGCGGCGTCGCCTTGCAGGAAGCCAAGGAACAGGCCGACGCGGCCAACGAGGCCAAGAGCCAGTTCCTGGCCAACATGAGCCACGAGATCCGCACGCCGATGAACGCCATCCTGGGCTTCACCGAGGTGTTGCGGCGCAGCGGCCTGCGCCAATCGGCCGACGCCAGCAAGCACCTGGACATCATCCATTCGAGCGGCAAGCATCTGCTGAACCTGATCAACGACATCCTGGACCTGTCCAAGGTCGAGGCCGGGCGGCTCGAGGCGGAAAAGATCGCGTTCGCACCCCACGCGGTGGCCAACGAAGTCGTGCAGACCTTGCTGGAGCGGGCGTCGGACAAGGGTCTGGCCCTGCGACTGGAGTTTCCGCAGCCGCTGCCCGCCACCATCGAGGGCGACCCGGCGCGGTTGCGCCAGATCCTGACCAACCTGATCGGCAATGCGATCAAGTTCACCGAAAAAGGCAGCGTGCGCATCGTGTCGCGGCTTGAGCGCCATGGTGCGGCAACACGGTATTGCATCGACGTGATCGACAGCGGCATCGGCATACCGGCCGACAAGGTCGAGTCGGTGTTCGAGCCTTTCGTGCAGGCCGAATCCTCGACCACGCGCCGTTTCGGCGGCACCGGCCTGGGACTGACGATCAGCCGCGGCTTTGCGCGTGCCATGGGCGGCGACATCACCGCCAGCAGCACCTATGGCCAGGGGACGACCTTCAGCATCTGGCTCGATGCCGGCGTGGTCGAGCCGTCCGACCTGCTCGATCCGGCTTCGCTCGCCGCGGCGGCGCGCCCCGAGGCGGAGGTCGCCGCGGTGCAATGGCGCTTCACGCCGCGACGGGTGCTGGTCGTCGACGACGGCGCCGAGAACCGGCAACTGGTGCGCATCCTGCTGGAGGAAGTCGGCCTGCACGTGAGCGAGGCCGAGAACGGCCAACAGGCGCTCGACCGCGTCGCCGCGGAGGCTTTCGACCTGGTGCTGATGGACATGCAGATGCCGGTGATGGACGGCCAGACGGCGACCCGCACGCTGCGCGAACGCGGTGTCACGATTCCCGTCATTGCCCTGACCGCCAATGCGATGAAGGGATTCGAAAAGGAGCTCGACGCCGCCGGCTTCAGCGGCTTCCAGACCAAACCCATCGATGTCGACGCCTTGCTGGCCGACCTCGCGGCACGGCTGGACGGACGCTCGGTTGCCAGCAGCGCCCTTGCGCCCCAGGCTGTGGCCGCCCCCCAGGACACACCGGAACGCAGCGACGCGACACCGACCGCAGCCGTCGCTGCGGCCGCCGAATCCGCGCTGGTCTCCCGCCTCGCGGGGCATGCGAAACTCGGCCGTATCGTGATGCGGTTCGTCGAACAATTGCCAGCGCGGCTGGAGCAGATGCAGGCGGCCTTGCAAGGCGCGGACTGGAGCGAGCTCGCGTCCCAGGCGCATTGGCTCAAGGGCGCCGGCGGCAGCATGGGTTTCGACGATCTGTTCGAGCCGGCCCGCGCGCTGGAAGATGCGGCCAAGGCGGCAGATGTCCGGGGCGCGACCGAGGTGATGGCCCAGCTGCACCACCTGCGCATCCGCATAGAACTCGGCGCTGCCAGTGGCGCGCCGATGGAGGTTACGACACCATGAAGGAAGACATCTGGGCCGACACCCAGCCCTGGGGCCTGGACGATGCGCCACGCTCGCCCTTGCTCGATGCCAAGGTGATGATGGTCGACGACGAGCCCTTGATGACCGACCTGATCCAGGCTTATCTCGAGGACGATGGTTATGCCAACTTCGTCGTCGCCAACGACCCGCGCAAGGCCATGGACCTGTTGCGCCGGGAAGAACCAAGCGTGCTGCTGCTCGACCTGATGATGCCGCACATCTCCGGCTTCGAGTTGCTCGAACTGATCCGTGGGGACCGCAAGCTGCGGTACACGCCGGTGATCGTACTGACGGCCGCGACCAGCCCCGAAGCCAAGCTGCGCGCATTGCAACTGGGCGTGACGGACTTCCTGTCCAAGCCGGTGGACGAGAGCGAACTGGTGCTGCGGCTGCGCAACACGCTGGCCTTCCACCAGTACCACAGGCGCCTGGTCGACTTCGACGACGTGACCGGCCTGCCAAACCAGCGACCGTTCGACCGCTGTGTCCAGGAACTGATCGACCGGCGCGAGCTGGCCGGCGGCATGGTGGCCCTGTTCAGCATCACCGTGCCGCAATGCCGGCAACTGCGTGATTCGGCCGGGCAACACGCGGCCGACGCCCTGGCCCGGTTGATTGCCCGCCGGCTCGAACGGTTCGCCAATGAGGAGTTGAAGCAACCGACCCTGGTCGGTGGCGCCGAGAGCAACAACTGCCTGGCACGCCTGGGAACGGCGCATTTCGGCCTGGCGCTGCCGGCACTGGCCGACGCGGACATGGTCGAGAACGTGGCCAAGCGTGTGCTGGCGCTGGTCGCCGAGCCGATGATGGTGGGGGAACACGAGATCGAGCCCGGCGCCTGGATCGGCATCGCCCTGAGCCCGGCCGACGGCGCGACGAGCGAGGACCTGCGCAAGGGCGCCGCGCTGGCGGTGGCCCAAGCGCAGCAGCAGACCCATCCGACCTACCTGTTTGCGTCTGCCGAGCTCAATGCGCGCTCGCTG
>CAXBDR010000351.1:0-4048 GCA_963974265.1 uncultured Rhodoferax sp. | reverse complement strand
CATCATGGTGCGGCCGTTGGTGTCGAAACTCAGCGTGCAGACGATGGGCAGGCCGACGGTCGCCGCGCCGGCCACCGCCGCTCGCACCTCCTCGGCCGACGACATGGTCTCGATCCACAACACGTCGACACCGCCTGCGGCCAATGCGGCCGCCTGTTCGGCAAAGGCATCACGCGCCTGTTCGAACGTCAGCGGGCCGATCGGCTCCATGATCTCGCCGGTCGGGCCCATGCTGCCGGCCACGGCGATCTCGCGCCCGCCGGCATCATCGGCCACCGCACGCGCCAGTTCGGCCGCGCGGCGGTTGATCTCGGCCACGCGGTCCTGCGCCTGGTGCAGCTTGAGCCGGTATCGCGTGCCGCCGAAGCTGTTGGTCAGGATGATGTCGGCGCCGGCATCGACAAAACTGCGGTGCAGGTCGGAGATCTTGTGCGGCTGCTCGAAGTTCCACAACTCGGGTGCATCGCCCGAGACCAGGCCCACGTTGAACAGGTTGCTACCGGTGGCGCCATCGGCCAGCAACCAGGCTCGGCTGTGCAGCAGGCGCTGGAAACGGTTGGACGCGAGGCTGGGGTTGGCGGTCATGGTGGATGGGTCCTGCGCAATGGGCGGGTGATTGTCGTCGGTGGCGGGGCGCGCTCAGCGGATCTCGTCGGGCGTGACGATGATCCAGTTGCGGTTGGCGGTGACCGGATGCGCCTGGGCGCTCTGGTGCACGGCATGTTCGTCCTGCAGCGCCTGGATATGGTCGCGGTAGCTGTCCTTGCGCGCGACGAACAGGCGCAGGCCGCCGCGGTCCGGGTCCGGCCCGCGCAGGAACATCGGGCCGTCGCTGAGCGGCGTGTCGCCGGCCACGAGGATGGGTTTCTTCCACGGATGGATATAGGTGTGGATCGCCGCCTGCTTGCCTTCGTACCAGGTCAGCGGCGCCCACAATGCGGTCGTCAACTCGTCGTCCTGCAGCAGCGCCGGGTCGTAGCGGTGCTCGGCGATCAGCTTGCGCGCCGTGGTGACGGTGCCGGCCGCGCGGTCGCGCAGCAATACGGTCACGCCGATCACGTTCTGCGGCTTGACGTGGTAGCCGTATTGCGGGTCGGACACCAGCATGCGCACGATCTCCTCGCTGGCCGCACTGACGATGTAGACCTCGATGCCATGCGCCGTCAGGGCCCGGAACAGCTCCTGCGTGCCGCGCTGCATGCGCGGCACGTCGATGGCCAGTTCCACCACGTCGTCGCCGACGTATTGCCACGCGGGAACCGGTGCGCCCGCCGCCAGCATGTCGTCCAGGTGGCGCTTGATCTCGCGCAACGTGAAGCCGGCGAAGATCTGGGTCGCCCACGGATATCCGATCTGGTCGTCGATCTCGCCCAGGCGCTGGTAATAGCTGGTCAGGCTCTCGCGCCGCGTCGGCGTGTCGCGAAACGGGATCAGCTGCAGCGACGGGGCCATGGTCTCGCGCGTCAACACGCCGCGCAGTTCCATGAAGGCCAGCAAGGCGCCGAGCAGGTCATGGTGGTAGGTGGTGTAGTCGGCGTCGAACACCACGTAGGCGCCGGTGTGGGCATGGGACCGGATCAGGTCCGCCAGTGGCACCGCCGCATGGGCCGGCCAATGCACCAGCATCGCCGCCACGGCGGCGCTGTCCGGGCCGGCGGAGCTTGTGTCGGTTGTGTTCATCGAGACGTGTCGGGGCCGTTGCCCGCTAGCGCTTGAGCGCCGCCGTCACCGCCGCCAGCGCGTCCTGACCATCGATGGTGGTCACGCCGTCCAGCCACGGGGCCACCACCGAGGGGTTCTTCTGCAGGTAGGCACGCGCCGCGGCATGGGGCCGGCCTTGCTCGAGGATGGGGATCATGACACGGCTTTCCATCTCGGCCGTGAAGCGCAGCCTGGACAGCAAGGCCGCCACGTTGGGACAACGCTCCCGGTAGCCACGCGCCAGCACGGTGTAGACCCGGGCCGCGCCGTCGTCCGGTCCGAACACATCGTCGCCGCCACCGAGGTACTGCATCTTGAGCTGCACGTTCATCGGATGCGGCTCCCAGCCCAGGAACACGATCGCCTTGCGGCTGCGGCTGGCGTGTTGCACCTGCGTCAGCATGGCCGCCTCCGACGACTCGACCAGCGTGAAGCCGCCCAGGCCGAAGCGGTTGTCGCGGATCATGCGCCGGATCGGCGCGTTGGCTTCGCTGCCGGCCTCGATGCCGTGGATCCGGCCCTCGAGCGCCTTCTCGAACCGGGCGATGTCGGCGAACGTCTTCAGCCCCTTGTCGTAGAGGTGGCGCGGCACTGCCAGCGTGTGGCGCGCGCCGCTCAGGTTGGGGGTGTCCAGCACCTCGACATGCCCGTCGCGCACAAAGGGCTCGACGACCGGCACCATCGCGGGTTTCCAGTAGCCGAGGAAGGCATCGATCTGCCGGTTCTTCATGCCGGTCATGGCAATGGGCAACGCGGCCAGCGTGGCGCTCGGCTGGTAACCCAGCGCCTCGAGCACGACAGACGCCAGGCCGTTGGCCGCGGCGATGTCGCTCCAGCCCACGTCGGCGAACCGCACCACCTTGCAGCTGGCCGGCTCCGCCGCCACGACCGGCGTCGCGGCAAGCGCGCATGCGAAGGCGAGGACAAGCGACGGGAAGGCGGAAGGCATCGTGGGTTCTGTGGTCGTCGGGGTGACAGCGAAGCGGTGCCGCGGGTTGCGGCCTGCGGGACCCTGCACGGGTTCCGGCCACGCTGGACCACTCCATTCTAGGAGGCGGCCTGCACCCGAGCCGCTTCGCGTCGCGCACCCCGGCGGCCCCGGCCCGGCGACTCGGTGTTGACCGGCTGGCGCTCGGGCAGGGTCACCGCCTCGCGCAGGCGTTCGTACGGAGCGGTCAGGTGCGGGATGGCCATGGCCTCGACGAAGAACTCCTGGAACCGCGGCTCCACGGCGGTCTCGATCTTCTCGATCCGGCGCACCAGCGCCTCGATCTCGGGGCGTGCGCGCCGGTCGAGCAGGGCGATGCGCGCACCGGTGCCCGCGGCATTGCCGGCCGAACTGACCTGCTCGAGCGTGCAGTCCGGGATCATACCCAGCACCATGGCGTACTTGACGTCGATATGGCTGCCGAACGCGCCGGCCAGCCGGATCTTGTCGACCTTGTCGATGCCCATGCGTTCCATCAGCAGGCGCACGCCGGCATACAAAGCGGCCTTGCCGAGCTGGATGGCGCGCACGTCGTTCTGCGTCACCCGGATTGCGCTGCCGCCCTCGGGTGCCGGCCACAATTCGTAGGCGAAGGTGCGTCCGTCGCTGTGGATGCGCGGGCAACGCGCCGCCAGTTCGCCGTTGATGACGCCATCGTGGCGGATCACGCCGGCCAGGTACAACTCGGCCAGCACCTCGATGATGCCCGAGCCGCAGATGCCGGTCACGCCGGTGGCGCCGATGGCCTCGACGAAGCCCGGGTCGTCGGACCACAGCTCGCATCCGATGACCTTGAACCGCGGCTCCAGCGTCGTCGCATCGATGCGCACCCGCTCGATCGCACCGGGCGCGGCGCGCTGGCCGCAGCTGATCTGCGCGCCCTCGAAGGCCGGGCCGGTCGGACTGGAGCAGGCGAGCAGACGCTTGCGGTTGCCCAGCACGATCTCGGCGTTGGTGCCCACGTCCACCAGCAGCGTGATCTCGTCGGACAGGTCGGGCCGCTCGGCCAGCACCACGCCGGCGGTATCGGCGCCCACGTGGCCGGCGATACACGGCAACACATAGATGCGTGCATTGCGGTGGATGGCGAAATCGATCTCCACCGCCCAGATCGTGATCGCATGGTCGCTGGCCAGCGCGAACGGCGCGCCACCGAGTTCGATCGGCGAGATGCCCAGCAGCAGGTGGTGCATGATGGGATTGCCGACAAACGTCGCCTCGAGGATGTCGGTCGGGTCGATGCCGACCTGGAAGGCCACGTCGGCCGCGAGCTGGTTGATCGCCACCCGCACCGCCTGCGTCATCTCCTTCTCGCCGCCCGGGTTCATCATCAGGTACGAGACCCGGCTCATCAGGTCC
>CAXBDR010000350.1:0-4093 GCA_963974265.1 uncultured Rhodoferax sp. | reverse complement strand
TCCCACAACGACCAGGAGACACCGACATGAACAACAAGCCCTTTCCATCCACAGCCGCCGCCAGGTGCTGGTCGCCGGCATCGCCCTGGCCCTGGCTTCGGGCTCGGCCACGGCCGCCGACTACACGATGCGCATCAGCCACCAGTTCCCGCCGACGCACCACACGGCAAAGAACCTGGAGCAGTTCGCCAAGGAGGTCAAGGACTTGACCCGGGGCCGCGTCGAGGTGCAGAACTTCGGTGCCGCGCAGCTGTTCAAGCCGAACCAGAACCATCCCGCCGTGGCCAGCGGCAAGATCGAGGCCGCGGCCATCCTGAGTTTCCAGTGGGGTGGCACGATCCCCGAGATGAGCGTGACCATCATTCCCTACCTGATGACCTCGGTGGCCAAGCAGAAGGCCTTCATCAAGTCCGACGCCGCCAAGCTGCTCGACGCCAAGATGGCCGAAAAAGGCGTGACCAACATCGCGTGGATGGTCGACACCAACGACGGCATCTTCACCTCCAATGGCAAGCCCCTGGTGCAACCGTCGGACTTCGCCGGCATGAAGATCCGCGGCCTGAACAAGTTGTTCGACGAAGGCCTGGTCGCCATGGGCGCCTCGCCGTCGGCGATGCCGGGCTCCGAGGTCTACCAGGCCTTGCAGACCGGTGTCATCGACGCCGGCTTCACCGGGGTCGAGGCCGCCAACAGCCGCAAGTTCTACGAGGTGCAGAAGTTCGGCGTGGCCTCCAACATCATCCTGGCGTTCGACAACCTGGTCGTCAACCCGGCCTGGTGGAACGGCCTGCCGGCCGACGTGCGCGGCGCGATCCAGCAGGCGGCCGACAAGGCGGTGGCGCGCTCCATCCGCAAGTCCGACGGCATTCCGCCGGAGAACATCACGGTGCTGAACGAAAAGGGCATGAAGGCCATTGCCTTGACCAAGGCGCAGGAAAAGGTCATGGCCGATGCGATGCAGCCGGCCGTGAAGAAGGAGTTCCTGCGTGCGACCGCGCCCGACGGCGTGAAGCTGCTCGAAGCCCTCGACAAGCTCTGATCGGGGCCGTCCGACGTGGTCGACACTCACGGCGCCGCGCAGCGGCGCGAAGGCCCGGCCCTGCGCGCGCTCGGCCTCGTGGTGCGCGCGCTGGCCGGCGCGGGCATGGCGGTGGCTGCCGCCAGCCTGCTGCTGTCGCTGTGCCTGATCGGCTGGGCCGTGGTGATGCGTTATGTATTCAACGCCGCGCCGGTCTGGGTCGACGAGGTCGTCGGTTTCCTGCTGGTGGCGATCGTGATGCTGGCGGCGGCGCGCACCCTGCGCCGCGGTGAACACATCGGGGTCGACCTGCTGGTCGATCGCCTCTCGCTGCGGGCGCGCCGATGGACGCAAGCCTGGGCCGCACTGGCCGTAGGCGTGGTGGCCTGCGTGCTGATCATCAACGGCTGGGGCACGGCCAGCCTGGCACGCATGCTGGGCCTGGTCACCGAGGGCAATCTAGAGTGGCCGACCTGGATGCTGATGCTGTTGATGCCGGTGGGTGGTGCCTTGTTGCTGCTGGCCGCGATCGAGGTGTTCTGGCGCGCCGTGGCCGGCCTGCCTGCGCTGGGCAAGTCCGCGGATCATGGCCAGCCGAAGGACGGGCCATGATCATCGGCCTGCTGTTCATCGCGCTGTTGCTGCTGCTGTTCACCGGCTTGCCGATCTTTGCCGGCCTGGCCCTGTTCGGTGGCGCGCTGCAATACATCACCCAGGGCGAACTGGGCTCGGTGACCGAGGTCATCTTCGGCGAGGTGAACCGTTATCTGCTGGTGGCGATTCCGTTGTTCGCCTTCATGGCCCACATCATGATCCGCGGCAGGATCGTCGACGACCTGTATGGCGCGGCCTATACGCTGACGCGCCACCTGCCCGGCGGCCTGGGCATCGCGACGATTGCCGCCTGCACCGTCTTCGCCGCCATCTCGGGCTCGAGCGTGGCCACGGCGCTGACCATCGGCGCGGTCGCGATTCCGCAGATGGTCAAGTTCGGCTACGACGAGAAGGCCGCCTACGGCCTGGTCGCGGCCGGCGGCACGCTGGGCATCCTGATTCCGCCGTCCGGCCCGATGGTGCTCTACGGCGTGACCACCGACACGTCGATCGGCGGCCTGTTCATGGCCGGCATCGTTCCCGGCCTGCTGATGGCCGGCGTGTTCGTGGTCTGGAACATGGTGCACACGGCGTTGACGCACCGGCACATCCGACGCGAACCCCGCGCCACGCCGCGTGAGGCGCTGGGCGCCGTGCGCCGCTCGGCCTGGGCGATTTCGCTGCCGGTGTTCGTGCTCGGCGGCATGTACGCCGGCGTGTTCACCGCGACCGAGGCGGCGGCGGCCGGCGCCTGGCTGGCCCTGTTCGTGGCGGTCGTGGTCTACCGCACCGTGGGACTGCGCGCGATCTGGGAATCCGCGGTCGAGGCCTGCAGCGTGTCGGCGATGTTGTTCATGATCCTGGCCGGAGCCTCGGTGTTCGGCCACGTCATGACCAAGCTGCGTATTCCGCAGCAGATCGTCGAGGCGGTGATCGCCGCCGACGTGGGCGTGACCGGTTTCCTGGTCATCATGATGGCGCTGATCCTGGTGCTGGGCATGTTCCTGGAGTCGATCGCCATCATCCTGATCACGACGCCGGTCATCCTGCCGGCCATGATCCACCTGGGCATCAATCCGATCTGGTATGGCATCCTGCTCGTCATCAACCTCGAGCTGGCGCAGATCACGCCGCCGGTGGGCATGAACCTGTTCACGATCAAGGCCATCACCGGTTCGCCACTGGGGCCGATCGTGCGTGGCAGCGCGCCGTACGTGGTGCTGATGATCCTCGTGCTGGCGCTGGTCATGATCTGGCCGGAGATTGCGATGTGGCTTCCCGGCACGATGCGGTAGCCGCGATTCCAACCCTTTTTGGCCGTAATCTACGGCCATGGACAAATTCAAGCAGCTGGAATCGTTCGTATTGATCGCCACCCGCGGCAGCCTGACGGCAGCCGCCGCGGTCGAAGGGGTGGCACCTGCCATCATGGGGCGCCGCCTCGATGCGCTGGAGCAGCGGTTGGGGGTCAAGCTGATGCAGCGCACCACGCGCCGCCTCACGTTGACCCATGAAGGCAGCGCCTTCCTCGAGGACTGCCAGCGCCTGCTGGTCGATGTCGCCAACGCCGAGTCCAGCGTGTCCGCCGGCGGCGTCAAGGCCAGCGGCCACCTGCGCATCACCGCCCCGGCCGGATTCGGACGCCGGCACGTCGCCCCGCTGGTGCCGCTGTTTCGGGAGCAACATGCCGAGGTCACGATGTCGCTCAACCTCAGCGACCGGGTCATCGATGTCGCGGCGGACGGGTTCGATTGCGCCGTGCGGGTCGGCGACCTGTCGGACTCCTCGCTGATCAGCGTGCGCCTGGCGGACAACCGGCGCCTGTGTGTCGCCGCACCGCAGTACCTGCAGCGCCGCGGCACGCCGGACAAGCCGGCCGACCTGACCGGCCACGATTGCCTGGTGTTGTCCAGCGACGCGTCCCAGACGCGCGGCTGGGCGTTCCGGGTGCCGGTGGCCACCCATGGCCGCCGGGACGATGACGCCACGAACGGTCATGCCCACGAAGTCATCCACATCAAGCCGGGAGGGCCGCTGGACTGCAGCGACGGCCAGGTGTTGCACGACTGGTGCCTGGCCGGCTGCGGCATTGCCTGGCGCAGCAGCTGGGAGGTCGAGTCCGAGATCGCCGCCGGCAGGCTGGTGGCGGTGCTGCAGGACTATGCGGCGCCCGCCAACGGGATTTTTGCGGTCTTTCCGCAGCGCCGGCTGTTGCCGTTGCGGGTGCGGTTGTGGATCGATTTTCTGAAGCACCACTATGCGCAGCCGGAGTTTTGGCGCGCGGGCTGAATGGTCACTGGCCGACGTGTGGAGCTCGGGTGGCTCATAGGCCGATGTGTGGTGCGCGGGCTGCGAATGCCCGCGGGGCCCATGCGCAGCGCTTCGGTGCGGCGGTCGGGCGCTGAACGCGCCTGCGACTTCCCTGCGGTGCTCGGTCTTGCGCCTGCATCGCGCAACTCACTGCGCGCCCGTTGGGCGCTC
>CAXBDR010000349.1:0-4152 GCA_963974265.1 uncultured Rhodoferax sp. | reverse complement strand
CCGCGCGTGCCGCATCGACGGCGCGCTGGCGCGCCGCCACGCGCACCGCCGCGCCTTGTTGCGCCGCCAGGGCCGACTCGACCTGCTGCAAGGCCTGCAACACGGTCCGGCGGTAGACCTGCGCGGCGCTGCGGGCACGGGACCGGGCCGCGTCCACATCGGCCTCGCGCGCGCCGCCGTCAAACAGGGTCACATCGAGCGCGGCGGCCAGGGTCGCCGTCACCAGTTCCAGCAGACCACCGCCGGTCGCGGCGCCGAACACCAGCCGACCCGGCAGGCGCAGGCGCGGCCGCAAGTCGGCCTCGGCCACACCGACGTCGGCCGCTGCGCCGACCAGTGCCTGCTCGGCGGCACGCAGGTCGGGCCGCAGGCGCAACAGATCGAGTGGCCGTGCCACCGGCTGCAGGCCTTGCAAGGCCGGAATATCGGATGCTCCCTGTGCCGTCGCGACCAGTGGCCCGCGCGACGCTCCCGCGGGCGGCAGCGGCGACTCGCCCGCGAGCACCTGCAGCGCGGCCAGGGCCTGGCGCACCCGCACCGCCGCAGCCGCCTGCTCGGCCTCGGTCGCCGCCATTTCCGCCGTCGCGCGATCGCGGTCCAGCACCGGCGCCAATCCGGCCTCGACACGGATCGTCGCCACGCGCAACACCTCCCGCTGCAACTGCAGCACCTCGGCCAGCAGCGTCGCGTCCTGTGCGGCGACACGCCATTCCAGATAGGCGCGCGCCGCCAGGCCGGCGGTCGACAGGCGGGCGGCCTGCAGCAGGTCCTGGCTGCGCAGCAACCCGGCCGCGGCCGATTGTTCGGCCTGGCGCAGACCGCCCCACAGGTCGGTGTCGAAGTCCAGCGTCAGCCCGGCACCGGGCTGCAGGCGGCGCGCGCCGGCATCGGGTTGCAGCCGCAGCGTCGCGTCGGCCTGGGCGCCGATCCGCACACCCCGCTGCGCTTGTGCCGACCGCAGCAGCGCGCGCGCCTGCGCCGTCTGCTCGCCGGCAATGGCGATCTCCGGATTGGCTAGCAGCGCGCGCTCGACCCAGGCCGCCATCGCGGGATCGTCGAAACGACGCCACCAGCGCAGGTCGGCTGCGGAGGGCTGCGGCGCATCGGCATCGGCGCTGAAACGATGGTCGGCGTCGAGCGCCACCGCGGACGCCGCTGTCACCGGCCTCGCATCACGGTGGCGCGACCCGGTCTGCGCACAACCGGCCAGCAGCACCAGCGCCGACACCATGGCCGCCATCACGCGCGCCGGAGGCTTGCGAACGGCGTCTTGTGGTGCTAGGGCACCGGACATCACACCGACTCCACCGCGCCGGCATCGGAGGCCGACTGCATCTCGCGCGCCAGTCGTTCGCCCTGGTGCGCGCGCGGCTTGGAGAACCGGGCCAGGCCGAGGTAGACCACGGGAGTCAGGAACAACGTGAACACGGCCGCCAGCGACAGGCCGCCGAAGATCACCCAGCCGATGGCCGCGCGCGACTCGGCACCTGGCCCGCTGCCCAGCACCAGCGGCACGGCCCCGAGCACGGTCGACGCCATCGTCATCACGATGGGCCGCAGGCGCAGGCTGGCGGCCTCCTGCGCCGCCTCGCGCACGCTGCGCCCGGCGTCGCGCAACTGGCCGGCGAACTCGACCATCAGGATGCTGTTCTTGGCCATCACGCCCACCAGCAGCAACAGGCCGATCTGGGTGTAGATGTTGATCGAGGTGCCCGTCAGCGTCATCGCGAACACCGCCGCCGCCAGCCCGAACGGCACGCTGACCAGCACCACGGCGGCGCTGGTGACCCCTTCGAACTGCGCCACCAGCACCAGGAACACGACCAGCAGCGCGATGCCGAAGGTCACCATCACGTCGCGCCCGGTCTGCTCCAGCGTGGCGGCGTCGCCGCGGAACAGCAGGCCCATGCCCGGGGGCAGTTCGCGCGCGGCCAGCTCCCGCAATCCGTCCACGGCCTGGCGCAAGGGCACGCCGTCGGCTGTGACACCGGACAGGCCGACCGAGCGCCGTTGCCCCAGGCGCTGCAGTTCGGACGGGATCGCGGTCTCCTCGAACCGCACGAACTGCGCCAGCGACACCAGCTGCCCGTTGCCGGCGCGCACCTGCAGTCCGAGCAGGTCCTGTGGGTTGGTGGCGCCGCGCGCGTGGCTCTCGAGCATCACCGGCACGCTGCGGTCGTCGGCCGTGAGTTCGGCCACCTCGGTGCCGTCGACCAGCGCGCGCAACACGGTGTCCAGTCCGTCGACCGGAACACCGAGTTCGGCCGCGCGTTGCCGATCGACCTGCAGCGTGAGTTGCGGCTGGGTGGCGGCATAGTTGACGCGTACGTCGCGCATGCTCGGCAGTTCGCGCTCGATCGCCTCGGCATAGGCATAGGCGGCCTCGGCGATGCGGGTGTAGTCGTCGCCGGTGATGGCCATCTGCACGCTGCCGTCGCCACCGCTGTAACCCAGGCTGGAGCCGCTGCGGATGCGCACCCGCGCGCCGGGCAGGCCGTCGAGCGCACGCTGCACGCGTGCCGACAGCGCGGCCTGCGACACGTCACGCCGATCCCAATCCACGAGCGGCGCGATGATGTAGCCGCGGTTGAGGTCGTAGAAGCCGGTGATGGTGTAGATGTTCTCGACCAGGCCCTCGTCCTGCAGCGGCGTGACCGCGGCCAGTGCCTGCTCGATCTGGCGGTCGCTGTAGGCCAGGCCGACGCCGTCCGGGCCGTCGAGCCTGATCGACAACACGCCACGGTCCTCGACCGGCGTGAGCTCCTGAGCCAGCCGCGGGTACAGCAGGGCCGCACCCAGCGCCAGCGCCAGGCTCACCGCCAGCACCCACCAGGCGTGGCGCAGGCATGCCGCCAGCATCCGCTCGTACAGTGCGACGGCCCGATCACCCCCGGCCGAGAGGTGGCGCCAGATGAAGCCGGGTTCGGTCTCCGCCGGCAGCCGCGACGCGATCATCGGCCCGAGCGACAAGGCGACGAAGGACGACAAGGCCACGGCAATCGCCATCACGAAACCGAACTCGGCAAACAGCCGGCCGGCGGCCGACGGCAGGAAGGAGATCGGCACGAACACCGCCACCAGCGTGGACGTGGTCGCGACGACGGCGAAAAACACCTCGCGCGTGCCGAGCACCGCGGCGGCACGCGGCCCCAGGCCCTGGGCACGCCGGCGCTGGATGTTCTCGAGCACGACGATGGCATCGTCCACCACCAGGCCGGTGGCCAGCAGCAAGGCCAGCAGAGTCAGCAGGTTGACCGAGAAACCCAGTGCCCAGATCGCGGCCAGCGTGCCGATCAGCGCAATCGGTATCGCCACCGCCGGCACCAACGTGGCGCGCCAGCTGCCCAGGAACAGCCCGACGACACCGATCACGATCAGCGCCGCCGCACCCAGGCTGAACACCACCTCGCCGATGGCGCCGCGGATGAACACCGCATCGTCGGAGACCACGGTCAGCTGCACCGCGTCGTTGCCCTGGTTGATGCGTGCGACCGCGGCGCGCACCCCGTCCGAGATCGACACGCTGTTGGACTGCGCCTGGCGCACGACGCCCAGGCTCACGACGTTGCGACCGTTGAGCCGCACGTAGGAGGTGGCGTCAGCCGGAGCGTAGAACACGTCGGCGACCTCGCCCAGCGCCAGTCCCGGGCGCAGCCGCAAGGCCCGCATCTGCGCCGGCGTCGCAACCGATGCGTTGGCGCGCACCAGCAACTCCTGCTGCTGCGACTCCAGGCTGCCGGCCGGCACGTCGGCCCGTGCGGTGCGCAACACGGCGGCGACGTCGTCGACCGACAGGCCGTGCGCGGTCAGCCGCGTGGGTTCGATGCGCACCCGCATCACGCGCTTGCGGGCGCCGAACAGCGTCACGTCGGCCACACCGGGCACCGACACCAGTTCGGGCTCGATGCGATCCTCGACCACACGCGACAAGGCATCGATCGACAGCGTGTCGCTGGACACCGCCAGTTGCAGCACCGGATCGGCGTCGGCGTCGGATTTCACGACGGTCAGGTTCTGCACGCCGGTGGGCAGGTCGCGCTGCGCCCGTGCGATCGCATCGCGCACGTCGTTCGCCGCAGTGACCAGATCCACGCCCGGATTGAACCTAGAAAACGCAGTTCCCTTGTCGTAGTTGGCCGTTGATCGAGTGCT
>CAXBDR010000348.1:0-4165 GCA_963974265.1 uncultured Rhodoferax sp. | reverse complement strand
TCTGCAATTCAATACGGACGAACATCCGGTCGCGCTGCAACTCGGCGGCAGCGAGCCGGCCGACCTGGCGCAGTGCGCAAGACTGGGCGAGGACTGGGGCTATGACGAGATCAACCTCAATTGCGGCTGCCCGTCCGAGCGGGTGCAGCGTGGTGCCTTCGGTGCCTGCCTGATGGCCGAGCCGCAGCTGGTGGCCGACGGCGTCAAGGCCATGGTCGACGTGGTCTCCGTGCCGGTCACGGTCAAGCACCGCATCGGCATCGACAAGAACGAGGACTACGGCTTCGTGCGCGATTTCGTGGGGCAGGTGAGCGAGGCCGGGTGCGGTGTGTTCATCGTGCATGCGCGCAATGCCTGGCTCAAGGGCCTGTCCCCCAAGGCCAACCGCGAGGTGCCGCCGCTGCGCTACGCCACCGTGCACCGGCTCAAGGCCGACTTCCCGCACCTGGTATTCGTGCTCAACGGCGGCATCACGACCGAGGCGCAGATCGCCGGCCACCTGCAGCAGCTCGACGGTGCGATGCTGGGCCGCGAGGTCTATCACAACCCCTGGCTGATGGCGAACTGGGACGAACGGTTTCTCGACCAGCCGTCATCTCCCGCTGCGGACCGCGAACGGGTCGAGCAGCAGATGGTGGACTACATGGAGCGCGAAGCCCGTGTGCACGGTACGCCGTGGAGCTCCATCGCCCGGCACATGCTCGGCCTGCGTCACGGCCTGCCCGGTGCACGGCGCTGGCGCCAGGTCTGGAGCGACCATCGCCTGCGCGATGCTGCGCCGCAGGAGGTGATGCGCCTGGCCCATGCAGACACGCGCACGCTCGCGCCGTCGGCGGAAGCGCTGCATGCCTGAGGCGAACCCGCACCACCCGCAGCAACAGCTGGCATTCACGCTGATCTGGCTGGTACCGTCGTTGTGGACGGTCAACTACATCGTCGCGCGCATGGCGCCCGGTGTCATCGGCCCTTACCTGCTCGCGCTCGGGCGCTGGGCCATTGCCGGCGCCGTACTGGTCGCCTTGTGTGCGCCCGAACTGTGGCGGGAACGCCGCCATATCGCCTCGCACTGGGGTCAATACCTGGTGCTGGGTGTGCTGGGCATGCTGATCTGCGGGGCCTGGGTCTACCAGGGCGCGCGTTCCACCGGCGCCATGAACATCGCGCTGATCTATGCCGCCTCGCCGGTGCTGATCGCGCTGGGTGCCGGCTTGTGGCTGGGCGAAGCATTCGGCAAGCGCCAGGCGCTCGGGGTCGCGCTGGCGCTGGCCGGCGTGCTGCACGTGATCGTGCGCGGGCACTGGCTGGCGCTGGCCGACATGCAATTCGTCGCGGGCGATGCATGGGTGCTGGCGGCGACGATCTCCTGGGCGGCCTTTGCCTTGCTGCAGAAGCGCTGGCCCAGCCCGCTGAGTGCCACGGCGCGACTGGCGACCATCTGTGTCTTCGGCGTAGCGACGCTGATCCCGTTCAGCCTGTGGGAGCTGACCCAGCCCGACCTGCTGGTCTGGGGACCTGAAGCGCTGTGGCTGGTGCTGGCGGTGGCCGCCATGCCCGGCCTGGGCGCCTACTGGATCTATGGGTGGGCCCAGCGCATCGTCGGCGCCAGCCGCGTGGCCGTGGCCTTGTACCTGGGGCCGCTGTATGCGTCCATCGGCGCGTGGTGGATGCTGGGCGAGCCGCCGGGATGGCACCATCTGGTCGGTGCGATGCTGATCCTGCCCGGTGTGTTCCTGGTGACCGCCGCGCGGGGCCGCTAGGCAACTGGACCTGGCCCGCGCCCGTCGCGGGTCCGGCACTGGAACCCGTCCTTCAGGTGGCCGCCTCCAGTCCGTTCTCGAAATGCCGCTTCATCGCACGTGCGGCGGCGGCAGGGTCGCGGGCGAGCAGGGCGTCCATCACCGCCTGGTGTTCGTCCAGCGATTCCTGGATCCGCCCCTGCTTGAGCAGCGAGTGCTGGCGGTTGAGCTTCATGACCTTGCGCAGGTCGGTCGACAACTGGCGGCTCCAGCGGTTGCGCGCGATGTCCAGCAGCCGCATGTGGAACTGCTCGTTGAGGCTGAAGAACGCGGTACGGCCACTCGGGCCCAACTGAGCCGCCCGCACCAGTTCCTGGTGCATCGCCTGCAGTTGCGCCAGCTCGTCGGCGCTGGCCTGGGTGGCGACCAGGCCGGCGGCGTCGGACTCGAGCAAGGCGAGCACATGGTAGACATCGGCCAGGTCCTGCTCGGAGACTTCGGTCACATAGGCGCCACGCCGCACCTTCATCGTCACCAGGCCCTCCGTGGCCAGCACCTTGAGCGCCTCGCGCAGCGGGGTGCGGCTGATGCCATAGTCCTTGGCGAGCTTGAGTTCGTCAATCCAGCTGCCCGGAGGCAACTCCCGGTTGAAAATGCGCTCACGCAACTGTTCGGCGACCTCCTGGTACAACGCACGGGGGGCAAGGGATTGATCGGAGCTCATGATCGGGTCCAGGCGATGAATGTCAGGTTGCCGGAAGATTAGTGAATTTATAATTATAAATAACGATACTCAAATTACACCACTTGTGTCCTGCCGGTCGAGCACCGTGACCACCAGGACGCTACAGCCCGGAGGCTCGCCATGAGCAAGAACACACCAGCCCAGTCCCGCCCGGCGAGCGCCGCAACCCACGACACGCCGACGCTGGAACAATGGCAGGCCGCGGCACGCAAGTCCGCCCCGGATGGCGACCTCGACGCCCTGAACTGGCACACGCCCGATGGCATCACCGTCAAGCCGCTGTACACCGCCGAGGACCTGCAAGGCCTGGCCCATGCCGATACCCTGCCGGGGTTTGCACCCTACCTGCGCGGGCCCCAGGCGACGATGTATGCGGTGCGCCCGTGGACGATCCGCCAATACGCCGGCTTTTCGACCGCCGAGGAGTCGAACGCCTTTTACCGCAAGGCGCTGGCCGCGGGCGGGCAGGGGGTGTCGGTTGCCTTCGACCTGGCCACGCACCGTGGTTACGACTCCGACCACCCGCGCGTGACCGGCGACGTCGGCAAGGCCGGCGTGGCCATCGACAGCGTCGAGGACATGAAGATCCTGTTCGACCAGATCGACCTGGGCAAGATCAGCGTGTCCATGACCATGAATGGCGCCGTGCTGCCGGTGCTGGCAGGCTACGTGGTGGCGGCGGAAGAGCAGGGCGTGAGCCAGGCGCAACTCAGCGGAACGATCCAGAACGACATCCTCAAGGAGTTCATGGTCCGCAATACCTATATCTACCCGCCGGTACCGTCGATGCGCATCATCGGCGACATCATGGAATACACCGCGGCCCACATGCCGCGCTTCAACTCGATCAGCATCTCCGGCTACCACATGCAGGAGGCCGGTGCCAACCAGGCGCTGGAACTGGCGTTTACGTTGGCCGACGGCCAGGAATACGTGAAGACGGCCATCGGCAAGGGCATGGACGTCGACGACTTTGCGCCCCGATTGAGTTTCTTCTGGGCCATCGGCATGAACTTCTATCTGGAAGTGGCCAAGATGCGGGCCGCGCGGCTGTTGTGGTGCCGCATCATGCAGGGCTTCAATGCCCGGAATCCCAAGAGCCTGATGCTGCGCACCCATTGCCAGACCTCCGGCTGGTCGCTGACCGAGCAGGACCCGTACAACAACATCGTGCGTACCACCATCGAGGCGATGGCGGCGGTGTTCGGTGGCACGCAAAGCCTGCACACCAACAGTTTCGACGAGGCGATCGCGCTGCCGACTGACTTTTCGAGCCGCATCGCGCGCAACACCCAGCTCATCATCCAGGAAGAAACCCACATCCCCAACGTCATCGATCCCTGGGCTGGCAGCTACATGATGGAAAAGCTGACCCAGGACATGGCCGATGCGGCCTGGAACATCATCGAGGAGGTGCAGGCCATGGGCGGCATGGTCAAGGCCGTCGACAGCGGCTGGGCCAAGCTCAAGATCGAGGCGGCCGCGGCCGAGAAACAGGCCCGCATCGACTCCGGCCAGGATGTGATCGTCGGGGTCAACAAGTACCGGCTCGACAGCCATGACGAGATCGAGGCGCGCGACATCGACAACGTCGCGGTGCGCGAAGGCCAGATTGCACGTTTGCACAAGATCCGCTCCTCGCGCGACGCGAAGGCGGTCGACGCGGCGCTGGCGGCACTGTCGC
>CAXBDR010000347.1:0-4192 GCA_963974265.1 uncultured Rhodoferax sp. | reverse complement strand
GGTGGCCGGTTATCTCTATCTGGTGTGCCACAAGCCGGTGTTGCCGCAGGGCCGGCTCGAGGTGCTGGGCAGCAGCATCGCCAAGCCGGCGCTGGTGGCCATCATCGGCGTCGTCGTCCTGGCCACGCTGATGGCGGCCTGGATCATCGCCACGGTGACGCGTCCGCTGCGCCAGCTGACACGGGCGGTGGCGTCGATCTCGCGCGACGGCCTGGAAGACGGTGCGCCCGGAGCGCCCGAGGCCTTGTTGCCGGCGCGCAGCGGGGACGAATTCGGCAAGCTGACGCAGGCCTTCGCCCTGATGCTCGAGACAGTGCGTCGGCAATGGGCGGCCTTGCGCCGGCTCGATCATTTCCGCCGCGAAGGGGTCAGCAACCTGTCGCACGACCTGCGTTCGCCGCTGACGGCGACCGCCGCCTGCCTGGAAACCCTGGAGGGGCGCTGGCAGGGCGACGCCGCACGTGCGGCCGATCGCGAACTGGTGACCATGGCACTGCGCAATACCCACAACGCCGCACGCCTGGTGCAGTCGCTGGGCGACCTGGCGCAGCTCGACGAACCGGAGTTCCGCCTACGTTGCGAACGGCTCGATGCCGGCGAACTGCTGGACGACATCGCCGTGCGTTTCGGCCAGCGCGCGCACAGCCAGGGTGTCGAGCTGCAGGCCGTGCACGATGCGCAGGGCACGCCGCCGGTGGTGGCGCTCGACGTCGAGCTGTTCGAGCGCGCCATCGCCAACCTCGTCGACAACGCGCTCAAGTTCTGCCGCAGCGGCGACCGCATCGATCTGTCGGCGCGTGCGCGCGGCGATGTGGTCGAGGTCGTCGTCAGCGACACCGGGCCCGGCATCCCCGAGGCCGACCTGCCGCATCTGTTCGACCGCTTCTACCAGGCACGCCAGTCGGTGGCCCCGAGCACCGGCGACGGCGGCAAGGGCCTGGGGCTGGCCATCGTCAAGCGTATTGCCGAACTGCACGGCGGCACGGTGCGGGTGGACAACCGCCCGGCAGGGGGCACACAGGTCCTGCTGCGGCTGCCGGCCTCATAAGCCTCCTGCAACACGCGCGGGGCCATGTGCCGCACGCCCCCCGAGCGGGGCGTATCCGCCGGCGTCGCTCCGGATACGGCAAGCGGGAGTGGCAGGGGCGGGTTGCGGGTGTTATCGTCAGACGGTGGACCGATGGCTGGCTGGTCCGTTCGGCCAGGCGTCATCGTTCGGGCGGCACAATGCCGCGCAGGGGAGATCGATCGACATGGGCCAGTCCAATCACGAAGAAGAACAACGTATCGCGCAATTGCGCGAGCTGATGGTCCTGGACAGCGCGCCGGAGCCTGTCTTCGACAGCATCGTGCAGCTGGCCTCCGAGGTCTGCGGCACCCCGATCGCGCTGGTCAGCCTGGTCGATACCGAGCGCCAGTGGTTCAAGGCCAACGTCGGCCTGCCCGGTGTCAACGAAACGCCACGCGACGTGGCGTTCTGCTCCCATGCGATCACGCAGGACGCGCTGTTCGAGGTTCCCGATGCGACCCTGGATGCGCGGTTCCGCGACAACCCGCTGGTCACCGGCCAGCCGGACATCCGCTTCTACGCGGGCGCACCCCTGGTCATGCCGGGGGGCGAACGTGTCGGCACCTTGTGCGTGATCGACCGCCAGGCGCGTGCGCTCACGCCGCAGCAAAAAAAGATCCTGCACGCATTGGCCAGGATCGCGACCGAGGCGCTGCTGTCCCGGCGCGACCTGATCGCGCGCGCCGCTGCCACCCGATCGGACTACGAAGCGGCCCTGGCCGACAGCGAGGCCCGTTACCGCGCCATGGTCGAGCAACAGGCCGAACTGGTGTCGCTGGCGCGGCCGGACGGCGAGCTGGTCTTCGCCAACGACGCCTACGCCCGGCATTTCGGCTTGACGCCGGCGCAGATGATCGGCATGAGCCTGTACGATTTCGTCGAGTTGCGCGACCGGGCAGACGTGCAGCGGCTGCTTGCCCGCGTGCTGGACAGCGGACAGGCGCATACCGGCGAGAACCGCATGCTGGCGGCGGATGGCAGCGAACGCTGGGTCGCCTGGACCAATCGCCTGCAGCGCGACGCCCAGGGGCAGGTGCTGCTGCACTCGGTGGGCCGCGACGTGACCGATCGGCGGCGCGCCGAACAGGCCCTGCGCGCGAGCCAGGCCGCGCTGGCGCGCACCGGACGTATCGCGGGGGTCGGCGGCTGGCAGCTCGACCTGTTGACGAGTACGCTGGAGTGGTCCGAACAGACGCGGCTGATCCACGAGGTCGGGCCGGACTTCGTCCCGTCGCTGGACAATGCCGTCGGGTTCTACGCGCCGCAGGTCCAGGAGCAGGTGGCCTCGGTTGTGCGCAAGGCTTTGGAGGACGGAACCCCCTGGGACCTGGAACTGCCGCTGGTGACGGCGCGGGGCCGGGATATCTGGGTCCGGGCGCAGGGCGAGGTCGAATTCGACGGCGACGTGCCGGTGCGCATCGCCGGTGCGTTCCAGGACATCAGCGAGCGCAGGCGCCTGACGCAGGCGCTCGAGGACAAGGAGCGCTTCGTGCGCCAGGTCACCGATGCCTTGCCCGTGCGGATCGCGTACATGGATCGGGCCTTGCGTTTCCAGTTCGTCAACCAGGCGCATTGCGATCGCTTCGGCCGCCCGCGCGAGCAGGTGCAGGGACGCACGCTCAATGAATTGACCGGGCGGGCCAACGACGCGCAATTGCTGGCACGGGTGCAGGACGTACTGGCCGGCAAGGCCCAGCATTTCGAGTACGACGAAGTGGACGGTACGAGCACGCGCCGGTTCGAAGTTCGCCTGATCCCCGACGTCGGAGGCGACGGACAGGTGCAGGGCTTTTATTCGATCGGCATCGACATCACCGAGCGCAGCGCCACGGAGCGCACCCTGCTCGAACGCACGGCCATCATCGAGAACACCACCGACTTCGTCGTGCAGACGGATGCGCGAGGCCAGATCACCTATCTCAATCCGGCCGCGCGTGCCTTGCTCGGCATCGCTCCCGATGGGCCGGTCGACGGATTGAACTTCACGACCTTCAACACCGACGAGACGAACCGCAATTTTGTCGAGGTGATCCTGCCCCACGTGCAGCGCGACGGGGTATGGGCCGGCGAGTCGACCTGTTACGACGCGCGGCGCAATGTGGTACCGATGAGCCAGATCGTCATTGCGCATCGCGACGACCAGGGCCGGGTGGCCCGGTACTCGTCCGTGATGCGCGACATCTCGGTGCAGCAGCGGGCGCAGGTACAGATGGCGCGCCAGGCGGCGACGCTGCGCTCGGTGACCGAGGCTATTCCCGCCAGCGTGGCGGTGGTGGGCCGCGATCTGCGCTACCGGTTCGTCAACCAGGCGTTCGAGCGATGGGTCGACTCGACGCGCGATCAGATCGTGGGCAGCACGATCGCGGAAGTGGTCGGGGCGCAGGAATGCGAACGCAACCGACCCTGGATCGACCGGGCGCTTGCCGGTGAACCGGTCCGGTTCGAGCGCAGCTACGAGGTGCGCGGCAACTCCAGCCACATCGCCGTGAACTACATCCCGTTGTGGGTCGAGGACGGCAGCGTGGACGGTTATGTCGCCGTGTTGCAGGACATATCGCACCACAAGCTGGAAGAGGTGCGGTTGCTGCAACTGGCGCAGCGTGATGCCTTGACCGGCTTGCTGAACCGGGCCGGCTTCGAGCTGCAGATCGAGCAGTCGGTCGCATCGGGCAACGGTTCCGGCCTGGCGCTGCTGTATGTCGACCTGGACCATTTCAAGCCGGTCAACGACCGTTACGGCCATCCGGCGGGCGACGAGGTGCTGCAACTGTTTGCGCAGCGCATATCGGCGCTGGTGCGCTCGTCGGATGTCGTGGCCCGGCTCGGCGGCGACGAGTTCGCCATCCTGCTCGCGGGCGTGCGCGAGGCGTCGCTGGCGCGCCGGCTGGCCGACAAGGTGATTGCGGCCGCGCAGGCACCCTTCACCGTGGCCGGTCATGTGATGCACATCGGCGCCAGTGTCGGGCTGGCGTTCGGCGTGCCGGCCGAAGCCGACTGGACCGACCTGGTGGCCCGGGCCGATGCGATGTTGTACGAGGCCAAGAACGCCGGCCGCGGACGCCAGGCGGGTGCCACCGGCTGACGGCCGGCGCCGTGCCGCGCCGCGTGGCGGGGCGGGGCGGG
>CAXBDR010000346.1:0-4232 GCA_963974265.1 uncultured Rhodoferax sp. | reverse complement strand
TTCAGGCCCCCAATCGGCCTCCCGGCTACAGGGTAACTGCCGGATTTAGGTTGAATTCAATGATGACGCGCAGGTTGCCCTCTTCGCTGGCCGAACGCACCAGGTAGACACCGGGCACCCGCGCGGCGGCGGCCTCGAGCACCCGCGTGACCTCGGCGTCGAGTGTCTCGGGAGCCGCACCGGGGTAATCGGCCCGCACCGCGACGATGGGTCGGTCGATGTTGGGCAGTTCGCGCACCTCCACGCCAAGAAACGCGCTGATGCCGGCAATGACCAGCAGCAGGTTGATGACGATCACCAGCCAGGGCCGGCGGATCGCCAGCGCCGGCAGGTCGTCGGCGTCCTTTGGGTTCATCGCGACGCGGCGGCGGCCGGGGCCGGCGCGGAAGCGGCCTGGTTCACCGCGGCGACCGTGCGGCCGGCACGCAGGCGTTGCACGCCTTCGACGACGACGGGCGCACCCACCGGCAGCGGGCCCTCGAGCAGGATCTGCTCATCGACCCGGCGCACGGAGCGCACCAGTACCTGCTGCGCGCGGCCATCGACCACGGTCCAGACATAGGCACCGTCGCGCCCCCATTGCAGCGCCAGTTCCGGCACCGCCACGTAACGCGCGCCGGCCAGGTCCAGTTGCACCGTGAACGACATGCCCGGACGCAACAGGTCGTCGGCGTTGGGCACGCGGGCGCGCAGGCGCATATTGCGCGATTCGGCATCGATGCGGCTGTCGATCTGGTCGATGCGGCCCGGAAAGTCGCGCCCGGCGAAGGCCGGGTTGGTCACGCGCACGGTTTGCCCGATCTTCAGGCGCGCGGCATAGACCTCGGGCAGTTCGAAGGCCACCTGCAGCGTGCGCCGGTCGTCCAGCGTCGTGATGGCGGTGTCGGAGTCCACCCGGTCGCCGGGCTCGACCGCCGCGATGCCGACGACGCCGGCAAACGGAGCCAGCACGACCCGGTCGGCCAGTTCTTCCCGCGACTGGCGCAGCGCGATCTCGGCCAGATCGACCCCGCTTTGCGCCTCGTCGATGACGCTGCCCGGCACCGCGCCGGTGCCACGCGTGCTCTCGTAACGCGCCATCAGGCGCCGGGCCGCCTCCAGCCGGGCCGCGGCCAGGTCGACCGCCAGCCGCTGGGCACGGTCCTGCAGGCGCAACAGCACCTGGTCCTTGCGCACCCGCTGACCCGCGCGGAAACCGACCTGCACGACCTCGCCCGCCACGGCGGGATACATCGTGACGGAACGCGCGGCCAGGCCGGAACCCAGCACCTCCAGCCTGGCGGTGTCGAGTTTCTCGACGCTGGTGGCCAGCACCACGGGCACCGGCGGCGGGGCGCGGCGCGCAACCTCGTCGGTTGCGGTCGCCGGGGCACGCGGTTGTGCGCGGGCCATCCAGCCGAGCAGGATGGCACAAGGAACGAGCACGACAAGGAAAAGGGCCAGGAATCGGCGCTGGGGTCTGGACACGGTCGCAGGCGGTTGTGATCGGATCAGAAGTGGGACGCGCGAGCCCGGCACAAGTTCCGCACCGGGATCGCCTGCGCGGCAGGTCAGCCGCCAACGCAAGAAGCACACCATACACCAGCACCACAGTGCCGGTCCGCAGAAGGGAAATGCCATCGCCGGGCGAGGCCCCCCCCCCGGATCAGGACCGGCGTGGCGCTCAGGCCGGCGGCCGACCGTCGTCAGGCGCGCGGGGCGGCGACACGCGCCCCGGCGCAATCAGCGCAATACCAGCACCGGAATATGCGAATGCGTCAACACATGCTGCGTCTCGCTGCCCAGCAGCACCCGTGCCAGACCGCGACGGCCATGGGACGCCATCACGATCAGGTCGCAATCCTGCTTCTTGGCGACCTCAATCACGGTGTCGGCAATGAAGTTCGATCGCTCGGTGAGCGCCTTGGCCGTGACCCCCGCCGCCTGCGCAGCGGTTTTCACGCCGTCGACGATGGCCTGCGAGATCTCGGCGCGGCTTTTCTCCTGCGCGGCCTTCTCCGCCGCATCGCGCCGGATCTGGCCATCCCAGTGGTCGTCGAGATGCAGCTGCGTCACCTTCAGGGCCACGAGTTCGGAGCCATGGACCTTGGCCAGGGCGATGGCGTGATCGACCGCCTTGCCGGACAACTCCGATCCGTCCGTGGCCACCAATATGCGTTTGTACATGTCATTCTCCGTAGTGCATGGGTGCTGGGCCTGGCGCCGGTTGCGGCGCGCTGCGACCCCCACCACGCTGCCATTGTGACCCGTCTGGCGATCCGGCGGCGCGACATTGCGCCACCCGGCAGCTGACAGACAGGCAACCCCGCTCTACGCGCGTGTCCGGCCTGCGATCGGCAACGTCGGCACTCATCGTCGGGTCTGACAGCCCTGATTCGGCAACATCTCTCTCCAGCGATGGGAAACTCTTTGCGCACACGGCACGCTGTCCTGCCGCCAAGTCCAGAGCCAACGCGCCAAGAACATCGAGGTAGTGGCGACCGGCTGTGGCGATTCCTGATGGCCTCGAGTCATGCGCCGGCGTCGATCGCCAGCACGCTGGTCCCCTTGCCGCCATGTCCGGCCTCGATCAGCGCGTCCATGCGCGCAGCCACGCCCGGCAACGCCGCCATCGGTCGCTGGCCGGCGGTCTGCAGCATCAGGCCCACGTCCTTGCGTGCCATCGACAACTCGAACGTGGGCGTGAAATCGCGTTGCGCCATGCCCGTTCCGATGCGCGCGGCCATGGCATTGAGGTCGAGCATGCCGATCAGTTTCACCGCATCCGCGGCATCCACGCTGGCGGCGCCGGCCATCGTGACGACATCGGCGATCGTGCCGCCGAGGCCGATGATCAGCGCGTTGCCGAACAACTTGTGGACGGCGGCGAGATCACCGCGCTCACCCAGGTACTCCAGCCGCGCCGTCATGCGCGCGAGTTCGGACTGCACCGAGGCGAACACGGCCTGGGGGCCGGACACCAGCATCGAGCCCTGCGCGTTACGCGCCGCCGGCGGCCCCATGAACACCGGGCAATGCAGATAATGCAGACCGTCGGCGTTGAGCCGCTCCAGCCGGGATGCCGTGAGCGCCGGCAGCGTGGTCGTGTGGTCGATGACGACGGCGTCGCGCGACAAGCCGTTGCGTGCCTGCGCCAGCACGTCCTCGACCACGGCATCGTCCTTGAGCACCAGGTGCACGCGTTGCGCACTACGCACGGCTTCGGCAGGCGTGGCCGCCACCGTGACGCCGAACGCCTCCAGTGCGCGCGCCTTGTCAGCCGAGCGGTTCCAGACGGTGACAGTGTCGCCGCGCTTGGCGGCGGCTTGCGCAAAGGCGGCGCCGAGCAGGCCGGTGCCGAGGTAAGCGATTGTGGTCATGGTAATGAGACTCCTGTAACGATGCTTGACGATCGAACGGCCCGGATGGGTTGACTGTCGATCGTAATCGGCATGCGCGAAAAAGGGCTGCGCCGCCATCCCACGCCCGCGCAGCTGACACGCGGGGCCCTTACGCCGGCAGCGGCGGCCGTGCCAACAAAAAAGCCCGTCACACAGGACGGGCTTGATGCAACCAGAATTCTGGAGCGGGAAAAGAGTCTCGAACTCTCGACCTCAACCTTGGCAAGGTTGCGCTCTACCAACTGAGCTATTCCCGCGGGGAGCCACCGAGGAGGTGACCCGTGAAAAACCCATCGCAAGGATGGGTGTTTCGTCTCCGGTGGCCTGCGGCTCTACCAGAAGGCTGGGATTATGCCGCATGAATGCCAGGTTTCCGGCGCAACACACGATTAAGTTGCTGGAGAATTTCAGTATGGCCCGCGCACGAACCCCTCGGATACGACCTGGTTGTGCAGCGAAGCCCAGCGCACCGGCGGCGGCCCCATACCGACGACACGGCCGTATCGATACGGCCCGGGCCGCGCACGCGACAACAAGGACATGAAACAGGCGCGTGCGCTGCTGGCCGAACACGAACGAACACGCATGCAGGAGGTCGGGCGGCGTGAGGCTGACAGACGTCACGTAGCGCAACGGCCATGTGATGGTGGCCGCGAGCTCGCGCATGAAGTCGCAATAAGGATTACGCGCTTGATTGACGTTCCGTTTCGGAGACCATAGATTACCTCCGCGCACGTCATGGCGGTAGGTCTGATTCTGATTCACCCACCAGTAGCGCATGTGCTTCTTGGTCAGTTGCTTGCTGACTACCGGCTCGGAGCCCGGACGGGCGGTAATGCTGTGGCGGGAACG
>CAXBDR010000345.1:0-4234 GCA_963974265.1 uncultured Rhodoferax sp. | reverse complement strand
GGTCCGCCACGCCCGGCACCGTGCCGACGACCGCCTTGATCTGGGCAGACAGTTCCTCCAGCTTGTCCAGATCCTTGCCATAAATCTTCAACGCCAGCGTCGCGCGCACGCCAGAGATCAACTCCTCGACCCGCATCTGGATCGGCTGCGTGGCGCCGAACACGGCGGTGGCCACCTCGCCTTCAAGAAACTCCTGCATCTCCTTGCCGAGTGCGGAATACGACTGCTGGGTCGGCCACTCTGCTTGAGGCTTCAGGTCCAGCAGCACCTCCATGTAGTTAACGTCGGCCGTCTCGCCTTTCTCGGCTCGTCCGATGGTGGCCAGCACGGAGAGCACCTGCGGATACTTCTTGCGCAGGCTGGCATCCATCACGTTGGCCACTCGGATGGATTCATCGAGCGAAGTTGACGGTATGCCGACCACACGGAACATGATGGCGTCCTCCTGCAGCGTGGGCATGAACTCCTTGCCGAGGAAAGGGAACAGTGCCAGTGAACCCAGCAGCAGTGCGACAGCGATGCCGACCACGGTCTTCTTGCGGTCCAGCGCCCAATCCAACGTGGGCAGGTAGGCCTTCTTGGCCCAGCGCACCAGCCAGGTGTCTTTTTCCTCCTTGGGTTTGAGGATCAGCGCAGCCAACACCGGCACCAGGGTCAGCGACAGGAGCAGCGATCCGGCCATCGCGAAGGTGATGGTCAAGGCCATCGGCTTGAACAGCTTGCCTTCCAACCCGGTCAAAGAGAACAGCGGCAGAAAGACCACGATGATGATCATGATGGCAAAGGCGATCGGATTGGCCACCTCACGCGCAGCGTCCAGCACCACGTGCGTTCGGTTGATCGGGCGACCCGACTCGCGCACATGTGACAGCAGCCGGAACGCGTTTTCCACCATCACCACCGCGCCGTCGACCATCATTCCGATGCCAATCGCCAGGCCGGCCAAGGACATCAGGTTGGCGGACATGTCGAAGCGCTGCATCATGATGAACGCAAACAACATGGCCAGCGGCAGCGTCACGATGACGACGATCGCCGAACGCAATTCTCCGAGGAACAGGAACAGGATCACCGCAACCAGGATCGAACCCTCGATCAAGGCATTGGTCGAGGTCTTGAGCGCTTTGTCGACGATTTCGGTGCGGTCGTAGACAGCTTTGAGCTCGATGCCCTTGGGTAGGGCGGCTTGCGCCACAGCCAGTTTTTCCTTGACGGCGGCTACGACGCTGGCGGCGTTTTCGTTGATGCGCGCCAAGGCGATGCCAAGCACCGTCTCCTGGCCATTGCGCGTGACGGCACCGAAACGCACCGCAGGAGCTTCCTTCACGTCGGCCACGTCGCGGATGTAGATCGGCGCTCCATTGCGTTCGGCCACCACGATGGTGCCGATATCGGCCGCGTCGCTGACCAGGCCGAGGCCGCGAACCAGGTATTGTTCGCGGCCAATATTCAGGTACTGGCCGCCGACCTGCTTGTTGTTGGCCGCCAGACGCTCCATGACTTCCTTGAAGGTCAGGCCGTATTTCACCAAACGACGCGGGTCGATCTGCACCTGAAACTGCTTTTCGTGCCCACCCCATGTAGTGACATCGTCGACACCGGACGCGGTGCGCAGGATCAACCGCACGGTCCAGTCCTGCAGCGTGCGCAGGTCCATCGCGCTGAGCTTCTTGTCGGCGTCTTCGATCGTGTACCAGAAGACCTGGCCCAGACCGGAACTGTTGGGCCCCAGCTCAGGTTCGCCATAGCCTTGCGGCAAACGGCCCTTGACTTCCTGCAGCTTCTCGCCGACGAGTCGGCGCGCGAAATAGATATCGACGTCATCGGAGAAATAAACGCCGACATAGGACAGGCCGAAAAGCGAGACCGAACGCACAACCTCGACGTTGGCCAGGCCGGCCATCGCGCTTTCGATCGGCACGGTGAGCAGCCGCTCGATATCCTCGGCGGCAACACCGGGCGATTCGGTATAGATATTGACCTGCGCCGGTGTGACATCGGGAAAGGCGTCCACCGGCACCTGCCGGTAGGCCATGATCCCGAGTCCGACGAGCACGGCAAAGGCGACCAGCACCAGCACTTTGTAGCGCAGGCTGGCATCAACGAGTGCATTGAGCATGATGTGTCGTCCCCCTCAATGGCCGTGGCCAAGCTGAGATTTCAGCTTGCGCGCCTTGAGGGCATAAGTGCCCTCGGTGACGACCTGATCGCCGGCCTTGACGCCCGACTTCAGCACCGTGCGGCCGGCGATGCGCTCGCCGGGTTCAATCTCGCGCTCTTCATATTTACCCTGTTCCAGGACGAACACATGGGGCTTGCCCTCCAGCAGCACGATGGCGGCATCTGGCAGGGCGAATACCTTGCGCTTGTCGCCAGCCACCTCGATGGTGGCGGTCGCGAACATCTCGGGTTTCAGTCGACCGTCGGCATTGGCCACTTCGATTCGGGCCGCGACCGTGCGCGTGTCCTTGTCGAGCGCGGCGCCGATCAGGCCGACGCGCCCGCTGAATGTCTCGTCGGGATAGGCTGGCACGGTGACCGTGGCCCCGGCGCCAACACGCACCTTGGCGAGCGCCGCCTCAGGCAGTGCGGCCTGGATCCAGACGCGGCCCAGATCGGCCAGCGTGAACAGCGTCTCGCTCGGGCTGGCCAGTTCACCCAGCGTCGCCTTCTTCTCGATGATGGTGCCGGCAAACGGCGCGGTCACCGAAAAGGCGGATACGGCATTTCCGGTGGCCGCGGGATTGCCGCCGAGCAGCCGCAAACGGTCCGCGGCAGCCCGCACGGCAGAGTTCGCCTGGTCGCGATCGGCCTGCGCTCGCAGGTAGTCCTTGCGCGGAATGATTTCTTCGGCGATCAACGATTCGGCGCGCTTGAGGCTGGCATCCGCGATGCGCAATTCGGCTTGTGCCTGCACCCAGTTGGCATGCGCCGCGCCGACATCGACGCTGTCCAGCATGGCCAGCGTCTGCCCGGCGCGCACGCGGTCCCCCAGCTTGGCTGGCACCGCGGTAAGACGCCCCTCGATGCGCGGGCCCAGGCGGGCCAGACGATCCTGGTCGGGATGAATCGTGGCGGTGACAACCACCGTTTCGCCCAAAGCCTGGGCCTGCATTTCCTCGACCTTGATGCCAGCGCGGGTCGCCTCGTCGACGGTCAGGGTCAGTCCCTTTTCTCCTTCCTTGTGGTCTTCTTCCTTCTTTTCGCCGGCATGTTCTGCATGCGCGCCGCTCTCTGCCGCATGTTCGTCCTTGGCAGCGTCCTTGCCGCATGCGGTGAGAGCAAGTGAGGTGGCCAATGCGATCGCCAGCGCAGTCAGGCGCAGCTTACGCCCAGTGTCATCGTGCAACGAAATCATTGTGTAAATCCTTCTTGCGACCAGCCGGCCGCGTTTTCGAGTTCGATTCGGGTCATGTGAAATTCGGCCAATGCCTCGTTCAGATCACGTTCTGCGTCCAGCGCCTGACGGTTGACGAGCAATTGGTCCAGCAAGCCGATTTGCCCTGCCTGGCGCGATTTTTCGGCCAGTTGCTGGTTGTCCAGGGCGGCGGCCACCATGGCCTGTCGCAGGCGCTGCAGACGCTGGCGCTGGCTGTCGAGTCGAAACCAGAGCTGCCGGATCTGTGCCAACACGTCTCGCGTGGTACTGGTCCGTTCGATTTCGGCCTGCTGGACATCGGACAGCGCTTGACCAATTGCCGCGTCGTTGCGCTGAAACAGTGGCAGCGGCACCGACAGCGACAGTGTGGTGACGCTTTCGCGCCCGCTGGCCGGGCCGTCGCGCCCGACGCGCAGACCGATCGTGACATCTGGATTGCGGTTGCCCTGTTCGACGCCAACACGTGCCCGGGCCGCTTGCTCCTGCGCCGACAAGGCACGCAGCTTCGGGAGCGCCTGGGCGGAGGCCAGCAACTGATCCGGTCCGTAGGGCAAACCACCATCCTGCGGCATGGCCAGATCACCCACCACCCCGGGCACCGAACTCGGTGGCAGCGAAAGCGCAGAGGCCAGTTCGACACGCGCATCGCGCAGCCGCTCCCGTGACACCGCAAGGGCATTGCGCGCCCTTTCGACCTCGATCAGCGCCACGTTGGCGTCGAGTCGGGTGTCCTCGCCAGCGGCCCTGCGCTTGGCGATAGCCTGGGACGTGCCGTCGAACAGCGCAACCGAACGTTGTTCGATCAGTACGCGGCGCTGCGCAGCGAGCACCGCATTGAAGCGCAAGGCTGCATCG
>CAXBDR010000344.1:0-4236 GCA_963974265.1 uncultured Rhodoferax sp. | reverse complement strand
GTGCACAGTGCGGAGGCCAGGCGATTCCCGCCGGCGCTGCTCGAGGCCATCGACTGGGCACTGGCACCCTCCGAACGCGCACGGCCACAGACGGTGGCGGCCTGGCGCCAGTCGCTGGCGGCTCTGGCCGATCGTTCGACATCGCAGTACCGGCCGGTCGATGCCGACCATACCCTGCTCAGCGATGCCACGACCGTGCTGCAACCCCGCACCGGCGCCCCCGACGTGCCGCCACCGACAGGCACCGCCGCGGTCTTCGACCCGGCGGTATTGCACGCGATCGCGTCCGACCTGGCCGTGCACCTGGGGCCGGTGGCGAACATCGTCGTCAAGTCCGCCGCCCGCAAGTGCGCAACGCTGCAGCAACTGGTCGAGGCATTGGCGCCCGACATCGCCGATGGCGCCGCGCGCGCCGACTTCGTCAAGAAACACGGACGCGCAGCGTCCGAACGTACCGGCTCCCCCGCCAGCGAGCGCAGTCGCCCCACACATACCAACAGCCTGCCCACCGGGCTGTATCCATCCCAGCCGGTTTTCGATGCCGTCTTGCTGGCACGCACCGAATCCGAGCTGGCCCAGCATATCGGTGCCGTGGCCAAGGCCATCGTGCGGCGCGCCGCCGCGCGTGCCCGCACCGAACAGGAACTGTTCAACCTGCTCGCCGACGAGATCGACAACGCACAGGATCGCAAGGCCTTCCTGCGGCGCGTGATGTCGGTCTCGGGCCGGGTCTGACGGCCGCTGCGGTGTCGGGTGCCCCTAGGCCGAGGGTTCCCTGCCCAGGGTGATGCGGGCCAGCAACCACACGACGGCGGCACAGATTGCGACCCCGGCCACCATCGGTCGTGCGCTGGCGTCGGCAAACAGCCCGACCAGCGCCATCATGGCCGTGCCGACCAGGAACTGCATCGTGCCCATCAAGGCCGACGCCGTTCCCGCGATCGCACCGTGGCGGTCGAGCGCCAGCACGGCGGTGGTCGGCATCACCAGCCCCAGGAAGCCGAAACCGACGAACAGCAGCGACAGCAGCAACTCCAGCCGGGTGAAGCCGACCAGGTGCAGCAACAACGACAACACCATGGCGCTGGCATACCCGACCACGGCGCGCCGTACCAGCGACTCCAGGCCCATGCGCCGGCCCAGGCGCCCGACCATCTGCGAACAACCGATGAAGGAAATCGCGTTGGCGGCGAACACGAGGCCGTATTGCCTCGGCGTCAGCCCGTAGCCGTTGATCAGCACGAACGGCGAATTGGCCAGGTAGACGAAGAAACTCGACACCCCGAAGGAACCGATCAGCACCAGCCCCAGGTAATGGCGATCGCGCAACACCACGCGATACGCGGCCAGCGCACCGCGCACGCTGCTCTCGGAGCGTCGCTCCGCCGGCCGTGTCTCCTTCAGGCCGGTGGCCACCAGCACCAGGCCCAGCAGCGCCAGCACAGTGGTGGTCCAGAACACGCTGCGCCAGCCGATCCACTCCGTCAACACGCTGCCCAGCAGCGGCGCCAGGATCGGCGAGACGCTGAACACCAGCATCAGCAGGGCCATCAGCCGAGCCGCATCATGGCCCGTATGCAGGTCGCGCACCACGGCACGCGGAACCACCACGCCGGCGCAGGCGCCCAGCCCCTGCAGGAAGCGGAACAGCACCAGCATGCCGATGTCGTCGGCCAGCGCACAACCGATGCTGCCCACGGCGAACAAGGTCAGGCCGAAGAACAGCGGCGGCCTGCGACCAACCATGTCGGACACCGGCCCATACACGATCTGGCCCGCACCCATGGCGATGAAGAACACCATCAGGGTGGCCTGCACCTGCGCCGCAGACGCACCCAGGCCGCTGCCGATGTCCGGCAGGGCCGGCAGATACATGTCGGTGGCGAACGGGCCGATCGCCGATAGCAGCCCGAGTACCAGGGCGGCACGGAGGAAACTGGTTTGCATGAACGGGACAGTGGTGCCGGCAACGACGGGACCTGCCGGCGCACACGGCAGGCACGCCGCATGTGCGAACCCCCGAGCATACCGAAGATGCCCATGGGGCAACGACGACCGGTCGACATGGCAACACGCGGCCGGCTCCAGGCCCTGGTTGCGGCTGTGGCAGTCGCCAGGGCTTTTTCCGGTGCTTGGCCGCCGGCCCGGGAATTGGTCGTAGACTCGTTCCCATCGCCGACGACCTTCGCGCATCGCCCATGCCATCCACCAACGCCTCCCCCATCATCAGCACCGGGCCGCTCGGGCCGCGCTGGGGCACGATCGACCCCTTCCTGTTCTGTGTCCATCACGACGACCGCTATCCCCGTGGCAATGCCGCGCTGGGCCCGGATGCGTCGCTGGACGGCCGCGACATCGGCCAGGACTTCGCCGGCAAGGACGGTTGGAGCATGTACCACGGCACGCAGGTGCCGGGGTTCCCGGCCCACCCCCACCGCGGCTTCGAGACCGTCACCATCGTGCGCGAAGGCCTGATCGACCATGCCGACTCGCTCGGTGCATCGGCCCGGTTCGGTGGTGGCGACGTGCAGTGGCTCACCGCCGGGCGCGGCATCGTGCATGCCGAAATGTTTCCGCTGCTGCGCGGTTGTTCCAGATCTGGCTCAACCTGCCGGCGAGCCACAAGATGGCGGAACCGCATTTCAAGATGTTCTGGTCGGAGCTGGTGCCGCGCATGGACTTCTCCGACCCTTCGGGCGCGACCACCACGGTGACCTGTATCGCCGGCGCATTGCGGGGCGACGGCATCAAGGCGCCCCCGCCGCCGCCCCCCGATTCCTGGGCCGCGCAATCACGGTCCGACGTCGCGATATGGACCATCTCGATGGCCCCCGGTGCGCGCTGGACGCTGCCGGCGGCAGCGGGCGACGGAACCCAGCGCTGCCTGTATTTCTTCGAAGGCGCCGGAGTGTCGATCGCGGGCCAGGACCTGACCGGGCATGCGGCCGTCCACCTGCACTGCGACCGCGACCTCGACCTGGTGAACGGGCCCGAACGCACCCAGTTGCTGCTGCTGCAGGGAAAACCGATCGCCGAACCGCTTGCACAATACGGTCCGTTCGTGATGAACACCCAGGCCGAGATCCACCAGGCTTTTGCCGACTACCAGCGCACCCGCTTCGGCGGCTGGCCGTGGCCCGACGAGGCACCCGTGCACGGCAAGCAGGCCCGGCGTTTCGCCACCCACCCCGACGGCCGTTGCGAGCGGCTGCATATCCAAACCGTCTCCGAGGAGTAGACACCGATGATTCTTGAACTTGCCGATATCCGCATCCAGCCAGGCCAGAACGCAGCGTTCGAGGAGGCGATCCAGCGCGGCCTGGCCACCGTGATCAGCCAGGCCAAGGGCTTCAACGGCTTCAAGGTCAACCGCGGCATCGAAAGCCCCGAGCGCTACATCCTGCAGATCTTCTGGAGCACGCTGGAAGACCACAACGTCGGCTTTCGGGAATCACCCGCCTTCGCCCAATGGCGCGCCATCGTCGGCCCGTTCTTTGCGGGCCCGCCGACCGTCGAGCATTTCGAACTGGTGGCACGGTCGCAGTAAACGCGCCGCCGAGCCACCCTCCCCGCTGGCGCCACGGCGCCGGCCAGCCAACCCCACCGAGGACAGCATGAGTTTCGTTTTTCCCCCAGCCGAACCGGCCAGCGTACCGATACACGGCCAGAGCAGCCGTTTTCCGGTGCACCGCATCTACTGCGTCGGACGCAACTACGCGGAACACGCCAAGGAAATGGGCTTTACCGGCCGTGAGCCGCCCTTCTTCTTCCTCAAGCCGACGGACGCGCTGGTGCTGGCCCTGCCAGGCCAGGTCGCGACCATGCCCTACCCCAGCCTGACCCACGACCTGCACCACGAGATCGAGTTGGTGGTCGCCATCGGCACCGGTGGCAGGAACATCGCCGCCGTCGATGCGCACAAGCACATCTTCGGTTATGCCGTCGGACTGGACATGACCCGGCGTGACCTGCAGGGCGAGATGAAGAAGCAAGGCCGGCCGTGGTGCATCGGCAAGGCCTTCGACCACTCGGCGCCGATCGGTCCGATCACGCCGGCCGGCGAAGTCCCATCCATCGCCGAGGCCACGATCCACCTCGACGTCAATGGGCAGCAGCGCCAGCACAGCAATGTGAGCAAGCTGATCTGGAACATCGCCGAGACCATCGAACACCTGTCGGCGGCCTGGGAATTGCAGCCCGGCGACCTGATCTACACCGGCACGCCCGAGGGAGTGG
>CAXBDR010000343.1:0-4239 GCA_963974265.1 uncultured Rhodoferax sp. | reverse complement strand
CTTCGTGCCGCCGCCCTGGTCTTCCGATCTGGTTGCCACACGGCAAGGCTACAGCCGCACGGACTGCGATACCTATGCGGCGCTGTCGCAATCGCGTGCTGTGGCAGCGCGCGATGCCGGAGTGGCGCGCTCCATGGTGCCGGTCACGGACACACAGGGCAACATCTTGCTGGCGCGTGACGAGAACATCCGCGCCGGCAGCACCGTGGAAAAACTCGCCGGATTGCGCACGGTCTATGAAGACGGTGCGGATGGCCTGGACGTCTGGGGCCTGGCGCGCGAACCCGCGCTCGGCAGCATCCAGCACGTTCATACCGCAGGCAACGCACCCTGCATGGCCGACGGTGCAGCAGCCGTACTGCTGGGCACCAAGGCGGCCGCACAGCGGCTGGGACTGCCCACGCGCGCCCGCATCCTGGCCCACGCCGACGCCTGCGTTGCACTGACGCAAACCGGTGCCGTCGACGCCACGCGCAAGGCACTGGCCAAGGCCGGCCTGACGGTTGCCGACATCGAGTTGTGGGAAGTGCGCGACTCGTTTGCCGCCATCAGCTTGCATTACATCGACAGCCTGGGCATCGATCTGGATAAGTTCAACGTGAACGGCAGTTCGATCGCGCTGGGCCATCCGATAGGCGCCACCGGCGCGATGCTGGTGAGTTGCCTGCTCGATGAAATGGAACGGCGCGAACTGCGTTTTGGCGTTGCCGCATTGCCCGGAGCGTTCGGCGTTGCGACGGCCACCATATTCGAACGCCGTCTCTGACCGCACGCTCACCTCTTCCCAGTCACACCAAGGAGTTCCCATGCTTGAAGTCCACAGCAAGCGCACGTTGACGTGCCTGCCCACCGACAATCCCTATTTGCTTGACAACTGGCTGCCAACTGACACCGAGTGGACCGCCAGCACGCCTGACCTGGAAGTGATCGGCGAAATCCCGACCGATCTGCACGGCGTCTATCTGCGCAACGGCCACAACCAGGTCCATGCGCCAATTGGCAAATACCACCCTTTCGACGGGGACGGAATGATCCACGGCATGCATATCGGCGGCGGCAAGGCCACCTACCGCAACCGCTGGATCCGCACCACAGGCTACCTCGCAGAACAAGTAGCCGGGGAATCCATGTGGCCCGGCATCATCGAGCCACGCCGTGCCGTGCGACGCGGCTGGGGCTCGATCGGTGCGATGAAGGATAACGCCGGCACCGATGTCAAAGTCCATGCAGGACGCGCGCTGGCGGCGATGAGCCAATGCAGTGAACCGTATCGGCTGGACCCCGTCACCTTGGAAACCCTGGGCCCCGATCCCTCATGGGCTCGGGCGCTCGGCGAGCGGGGCATCTGTTCGCATTTCCAGATCGACCCGCGCACCGGCGAGATGATGTTCTTCAACTTCGGAGAGCACGCACCGTACTTCAATTACGGCGTGGTGGATGCCAACAACAAGTTGGTGCACTACGAGCCGATCGACCTGCCACATGCAACCTGGCCGCACGACATGGGCATGAGCGAGAACTATTGCGTGATCCATGATCTGTCGATGTTCTTCGACGCGGAAGGCCTGAAAAAGGGTCAGCATCGGCTGAAGTTCCACCGTGACAGGCCGGCACGTTTCGGCGTCATTCCGCGCTTGGGCACCAGCCGCGATGTCAAGTGGTTCGAAGGTGTGCCGTGCTACATCCTGCACCTGGCCAATACCTACGAAGTCGGCGACGAAGTCATTATGGATGGTGCGATCCAGACCAATCCAGTGCCTGACCTCAGTGATCTGCCAAAAGACGGCTACGACCGCATGCATGCGCTGCTATCGATGGATCTGCAGGAAACCCGCATGCACCGCTGGCGTTTCAACATGAAGACCGGCCAGACCACGGAAGAAGACCTGGACGACGAGGTGACCGAGTTCTCGATGATCAGCCGCAACGTCAAGGGTCTGCCCAATCGCTATGTCTACAACGCGCTGGCCAAGCCGCATTGGCAACTCGACGGACTCAAGAAGTACGACTGGAAGACCGGCAACAGCCAGCGCTGGGAAGCGCCCAAGGGCTGTTATGTCAGCGAGACACCATTTGCGCCACGCGACAACGCGGTGGAGGAAGACGACGGCTACCTCGTCACCTATGTCACCAACCTGAACTCCGGCAAAGGCGAATGCGCGATCTTTGACGCCCGAGATATCACGACCGGGCCCATCTGTCGCATCATCCTGCCGGGCCATATTCCGATGGGCGCACACGCATGCTGGACGCCGCAATCCGACCTGCAGGTTCCGGGGGTCGCATGAGCACGAATGCCATTTCACTGCCCGACTACGCAGTCCATCACCCGATCATCGCCGCAAATGGCATAACGGTCTTCCTCTTGCATGGCGCATTCGGCGCCAAGGAATACTGGCGCGAACAATTGAGGGCGCTGGTCGGCGCCGGTTACCGGGTGGTGTCGTGGGACGCGCCGGGTTATGGCCAGTCCGCACTGCCGGTCCCGCTGACGATCGACCACTGCGCGCGCGTACTGGCGCTGCTTCTGGAGCGCGAAGGCGGCGAACGCAACGTCGTGATGGGCCACAGCATGGGCGGCATGATCGCCCAGCAGGCTTGGCGCCATGCGCGCAAGAATATTCACGGCTATGTGCTCTCGGCCACCAGTGCGTCGTTCGGCAAGCCCGACGGTGACTGGCAAAAGGAGTTCGTGCGCGCGCGGGTCGCGCCGCTTGACGCGGGCCAGTCCATACCGCAATACGCGCCAACGATGCTGCGCGCCATGATGGGGTCCGATGCCCAAGGCCCGGCTGTCGAACTTGTCATCACCACCGTCAGCCAGATGAGCGAAGCCACCTTCCGCGCTGCTGTTGCCGCCATCGTCGGTTTCGAGGGCCGCGATCTGCTGCCGACGCTGGACGTACCCGTCTTGTGCATCGCCGGTGAACTGGACGCCACGGCACCCGCAGCCGTGATGGAAAAAATGGCCGGCAAGATCGCCGACGCCGAGTTCATCAGCCTGACCGGCCTCGGGCATTTCGGCTGGGCCGAGGACCCCGACCTGTTCAACGCCAAGGTGCTCGACTTCCTGACCCGTCGATTCCCCCAACCGCGCTTACCTTTTACTCAACCCTGAAGGAGACATTCATGAAAACACTTGCACGCTCACTGACCGCCATCGCCTGTACATTGACTGTTGGCCTGGCCGCTGCCCAAGGCAGCTACCCCGACAAGCCGATCACCGTGATCGTCCCATTCCCACCCGGTGTGGTCGACGGCTACGCGCGGTCGATCGCCAGCAAGGCCAGCGCCATCCTGGGCCAGCCCTTGGTAATCAAGAACCAGGCCGGTGCAGGTCAGCGCATCGGCACTGACGCGGTAGCCAAGGCCGCGCCCGACGGATACACGATCGGCGTCATCACCAACGCCGGCGTCGTTTCCGGACCGGCACTCAGCACGAGAGTGCCGTATGACCCTATCAAGGACCTGACCTACCTGGCAATGAGCTTCGAATCGCACTACCTCGTGAACACCCAGCCCGGCTCCGGCATCACGACAGTTGCCCAGCTCCAGCAGAAGGCCAAGGCCGCGCCCGGCAAGCTGACGTTCGGCTCCACCGGCATGGGTACCGGCTTTCATCTGGCAATCGAACGCTTCGTCGATGCCGCCGGACTCGAGATGCTGCATGTCCCGTACAAGGGCGAAAGCCCGATGACCACCGACCTGATCGGCGGACAGGTCACCATCGCGATCAACTCACTGGCCAACCGATCGATGGTCGAATCCGGTAAGCTGGTGGCGCTGGCCTACACCGGCGAAACGCGCACGCCGTTGATGCCCAATGTGCCCACGGCGAAAGAGCAAGGTATTCCCTATGTCAGTTCCGGCTGGCTCGGATTTGCGGCACCGGCAGGCATACCACCTGCAGTTCGCGACAAACTCATTGCCGCACTTACGACGGCCGCCAAGGACCCGGAAATCGTAGCTTCGTTTACAAAGTCGGGCTTGGAGGCGCGCGCGATCAACGGGGCCGCCTTTGCAACTCGCGTCAAGTCCGAACTGGCCGAGACAATCGAGCTCAACAAGAAGCTCAAGATCGACCTGGACTGATCATGACCATCCTCCAATCCATCCGCGTGCTGGATCTCACGCGGGTCGTCGCGGGCCCCTGGTGCACGCAGGTTCTGGCGGACCTGGGCGCGGACGTGATCAAGGTCGAGCGGCCTGAGGGTGGTGACGACACGCGGCGCGTCAGCC
>CAXBDR010000342.1:0-4280 GCA_963974265.1 uncultured Rhodoferax sp. | reverse complement strand
AGTGGACCCGCGTGCGCCGCCTGCCCGAAGCCTGCGGCGCCATGGCCTGCATCGCGCTGGGCAAGCGCATCCACCTCATCGGCGGCGCCATCGGCAGCGAGATGCGTCGCTCCATCGACTGGCACCTGGTCTATGACCCGCAGACCGACCGATACGAACGCCGGCAGCCCTTGCCGGTGGCACGCGACCACCTCGGCGTCGTCGTCGTGAACGACAGCATCCACGTCATCGGCGGGCGTGTCGACTCCTTCCACACCAACAGCAACCTGCACCACAGCTACGACGCGGCCGCCGACCGCTGGAACTTCCGCACCCCACTGCCGACCGCGCGCTCGGGCCAGGGCTGCGTGGTCTACCGCGGCAAGGTGTTCGTCATGGGCGGCGAAGGCACGAACCGTGTCTACGGCCAGAACGAAGCCTGGGACCCGCTGGCCGATCGCTGGGAGTCGCACGCACCGATGATGACGCCGCGCCACGGCATGGGGGCGGTGGTGCTGGGCGATTCGATCTTCGTGGCCGGCGGCGGGCCGCAGATGGGCGGTGGCGTCAAGAGCGCGATCCACGAGGCATTCACGCTGGGCTGATCGGCGCATCCGGCCGGCGGGCTGGATACCAGCTCCGGCATTGGTGAATCCACCAATGGAACGATGGCAGGATCGGTATATCATGGCATTTGCATATATCGATTCAACGCCCCTGGCGTGCGGATCGCCATTTTCGGGAGCCATCGTGAAACATCGATCGACCATGTCCCTGTTGCTGGCCATGACCGCGCTCGCGTCTGCACCGGCCCTGGCCCAGAACGCCGCGGAACTGTTCAAGGACGCCGATCACGCGCAGGGCGAGCAACTGATGCGCGAGCACCGCTGCACCGAATGCCATGTGCGCAAGGTCGGCGGGGACGGATCGGCCATCTACAAGCCGACAGGCCGCATCAACACGCCGGGTTTCCTGCGCGGCATGGTCGAGCAATGCAATACCGAACTCAATCTGGGCATGTTTCCCGACGAAGTCTCGTCCGTCGCCGCCGTGTTGAACCGGCGCTGGTACAGGTTCAAGTGAACCGACATCGGGCGAGCCGGGGTACGCAGCGACGCCTCCCGATGGCGTGCCTTCGGCCAGGCAGGGCGGGCATGGTCGATCTGCGGCTGCCGTCGTTCGGGCTCGGCCTGCCCATGCAATAAGCCATGCCCGACCAGGCCTTCAGCCACGAAGACCAGGCCTTCGTCGAACGCCTGGACCAGGCTTCGCAATCGCACATGGCCTGGACACGACGCGTCCTGCGCTGCGCGCTGCTGCGGACCTCGCCCGGCGACGACGTGCTGGCCGACGATGCTCACGACCGCTGCGATTTCGGCCTGTGGTTTCGCCGCGACCGGGAGCGGTTTGACACCATCGACGCGGCAACCGCGCGGCATCTGGAGGCACAACACCAGCGCATGCATGTGGCCGTGCGTTCGATCTGCCGCGGCGTACTCGCGGGTGCAGCCGGTGATCCGGCGATGCTGGACGAGTTCGAGCAGACACAGATCGCCGTGGTCGCCGACCTGGCACACCTCAAGACGGAGTTCCTGTCGCACAGCGCCCGCATCGATGCCCTGACCGGCCTGCCCCTGCGTTATGGCCTGGAAGAGGAATTCCTGCGTTATCGCGCGTCGGCACAACGCCACGGCGAACGGGTCGTGGCCATGCTGCTGGACGTCGACCATTTCAAGCTCGTCAACGACACCCATGGCCATGCCGTGGGCGATCTCGCGCTCATGCACGTCGCCGACGTACTGCGCGGCCGTTGCCGCAGCGGCGAGTTGTTGTTCCGCTTTGGCGGCGAGGAGTTCCTGGCTTTGCAACAGGTGCCGGACACCGGTGCGGCCGAACACGCGGCGCAGCGATTGCTGCAAGGCCTGCGCGACGCCACCTTGCCATTGCCGCTGCCGGGCGGCGTTGCGTTGTCCCTGACGATGAGCGCGGGACTGGCCGAATCGGGACCCGACGAGTCGATGGCCAGCGTGGTGGATCGCGCCGACAAGGCGCTGTATCAGGCCAAGGCGGCCGGGCGGGACTGCTGGCGCTGGGCTCGAGAGCCGGACTGACGACGCTTGGGCATCAAAGGTCGAGCACGACCCAGGCCGGATCGTGGTCCGAACCGTCGCCACCGTGTTTCGTGCGCCGATCGATATGGGCCGACCGCAGGCTGGGCACAAGCGCCCTGGACAACCAGATGTGGTCGAACAATTCGTACACCGGCGGCGCCGCCCCCGGCGGATTGAATCGATGTGTCCATTGGGCGTTGGCCGGCCCGGGCCCCTGGCCTGGCGTCTCGGGCTTGGGGGCACGTGTCTCCACGGCGCCGGCCAGGGCGTTGTGCAGCGGGTCGCCGTCCACGAGCAGCATGGGCGCCAGGTCGGGGCTGTCTGGCGGATCGTTCATGTCGCCGACCAGCACGAACCTCGAGCCCCGGCGCTCCTCGGCCGACAGGATGCGGGCGATCGTCTCGGCCTGCCGGCGGCGCCGCGCGTTGGCGCGGGCGGCACCTTCGACCGGATCCTCGCCAGCGGGAACGAAGTGGCTCTTGAGATGGGTGTTGTACAAGGTCAGCAACTTGTCGCCCCGCGCATCCAGGATGCGCACGCCCAGCAGGTCACGGCCAAAGACGCGCAGCTCCGGCGCATCGGGATGGGTGGCGCACTGGTGCGAGACGATGGGACCGAGCGGCAGCCGGGAGAGCACACCGACGTCGATCATGCGCGGATCGTTGCCCTCGATCAGCGCCACGTGCGGGTACAGGCCGCCGAGGTGGTCGCGGTTGAAACTGCGCAGGATCTCGATGTGCTCGACCTCCTGCACCGCAAGCACGTCCACATCCATGGTGCGGATGCGTTGCGCGATCTGCGCCGTGTCGCCCGGCTTCTTGGCCTTGACCAGGCGCCCCATGAAGGTCCGTGCCTGCACGTCGCCCTGGCTGAAGGTCAGTTCGATTCCGCCGGCCTCGTGCGGCGGCAGGGCTGCGATCTCGGCCTGGAAGTTGTAGCGCGAGAACAGGTTGTTCAGATTGAAGGTTCCGATGGAGATGGGCATGGGGGACACTCTCGGGCTGCGGATGCGCGGGACGGGGCAGCCGCGTCGCGGCGGCACGGCTCACCGACACGGCCATCTTCGCACGCATGCGGCCACGGATCAACGCCGCTGCGGCAGCAGGCTGCGCGGCAGGTCATCGGCCCGCCGCAAATACGCGGCGCGGTGACGCATTCAGGTTCGCGCAGTGCTCCGGCGGCAATGTCAGCCGAAAGACGGCAACGCGGGCTTGGCCACCGGCTTGCCCGCCGCCACCCAGGCGTCGTATCCGCCGGCGATGGAATGCACGTCGAGGTACCCCATCTGCTTCATGGCCAGCGCGGCCAGCGCGGCGCGGCCACTGGACTTGCAGTACAGCACGAATTTCTTGTCGCGGTCCCCCAGCTCGGGCACGCTGCTGAGCTTGAACTCGAGCATGCCGCGCGACGCATGGATCGCGCCGGGCAGGTGGCCGGCGGCGAACTCGTCGGCCTCACGCACGTCCAGCAACACGTCGGCATCGCGGATCGCAGCTTCGGCCTGGTCAACGGGGACTTCGGCAATCTGGCTCTTGGCGGCAGCCACGAGGTCGAGGGCGGTTTTCATGGGGGGGTACCTCCTGGTCGGTGGGCGCCCGGTAGCGGGCGTCGTAGATGCGAGTTTATGCCCGACAGCGGCTCGATGGCGCCGATGGGTCTGATCGATCGCAAGGGTAGGGCGTATCGCGATGGACTGCAGACCATGGGACGTTCACCCGCCTGGCACTATTGATCGCGCTGGTGACACCGGCCGGGATTCCGTGGAACCCGAAATACGTCGGCAGCAGGCTGTCGCACGCGGTTCAGGCAATCCGCACGCAACATCGGCCGCGTAAACTGCGCCGCATGATGATGCCGGTCCTGGATCCAGCCCGTCGCGACGCCTTGCGCACCCTGTCTGCGCTGGCGGCCCTGGCTGCGCTGGCGGGCCTGCGAGCGGCATGGGCGGCCGAAGGTCGGGTTCTCGATGAACTGTTGAGCGACCCCGCGCGCAACGGCCGCACCTTGCCCGTCAAGTTGCGCCTGCCGGCGGGCGATGGGCCCTGGCCATGGGTCATCCATTCGCACGGCCTGGGCGGCAGCCGAGACGGCGGGGCCGCCTGGGGCCGCGCCTGGGCGGGCGCTGGCATGGCGGTGCTGCATGTGCAGCACCCGGGCAGCGACCGCGACACCGTGCGCGGGGGCCTGCAG
>CAXBDR010000341.1:0-4280 GCA_963974265.1 uncultured Rhodoferax sp. | reverse complement strand
GCGCCGGCATGGTGATCCGCGGTTGGGACGAAGGCGTGGCCGGCATGAAGGTCGGTGGCGCCCGCACGCTGATCATCCCCCCCGCACTCGGTTATGGCGCCCGCGGCGCCGGCGGCGTGATTCCGCCCAACGCCACGCTGAAGTTCGACGTCGAACTGCTGGGCGTATCGGGCTGATCCGATACCCGTGCGCGGCGAGCGGCCCATGGTCGGCCGCGCGACGGACGCGCCATTCACCCATGTTTGCCGCAGGGTCTTGAATCCTGCCGAACCGGCTCCAAGTGCGGCCTATCGTCCATCCTGCACCGCATAGCCTGCGATTTCGTGAAACCAACGCATGTCTGACAACAAACAACCCGACACCCCCCAACAGGCCCAGGAATACCAGAGCACCGAAGAAATGGTCGCCGCGCAGGCGGCCCAGGAGTCGGATCTGCTCGCCAAGGCACAGGCCGACCTGGCCGCCTTGCAGGCCAAGAGCGCCGAACTGGCCGACCAGTATCTGCGCGCCAAGGCCGAGGCCGAGAACGCCCGCCGCCGCGCCGAGGAAGAAATCGCCAAGACGCGCAAGTTCGCGGTCGAGAGTTTTGCCGAGAACATGTTGCCGGTCATCGACAGCCTGGAAGCGGGTCTGGTGATCAAGGATGCGACCCTCGAGCAGATCCGCGAAGGCGCACAGGCCACGCTGCGCCAGCTGATGTCGGCCCTCGAACGCAGCAAGGTGCTGCAGATCGACCCCAAGGCCGGCGACAAGTTCGACCCGCACCAGCACCAGGCGATTTCGGTCGCGCCCAGCGAACAGGAAGCCAACACCATCGTCAACGTGCTGCAAAAAGGTTACCTGATCGCCGATCGCGTGTTGCGCCCCGCCCTGGTGGTGGTGGCAGGCCCGAAATAAACCCTTGAAAAACGCGGGCTTATCCGCACATCAGGATCAGGATAGATCAGTCAATCACGCACGGTGGTGCCAGAAGCACGATCCGGGCAATTTTGGAGAAGAAAATGGGAAGAATCATCGGCATTGACCTCGGCACCACCAACAGCTGCGTGGCCATCATGGAGGGCAACACGCCCAAGGTGATCGAGAACTCCGAGGGCGCCCGCACGACGCCGTCGATCATCGCCTACCAGGAAGACGGCGAAGTGCTCGTCGGGGCCTCGGCCAAGCGCCAGGCCGTCACCAATCCGCGCAACACGCTGTATGCGGTCAAGCGCCTGATCGGTCGCAAGTTCGTCGAGAAGGAAGTGCAGAAGGACATCGCGCTGATGCCCTACGAGATCGTGGCGGCCGACAACGGCGACGCCTGGGTCAAGGTGCGCGGCAAGGCCATGGCGGCCCAGCAGGTCAGCGCCGACGTGTTGCGCAAGATGAAGAAGACCGCCGAGGACTATCTGGGCGAAGCCGTCACCGACGCCGTCATCACCGTGCCGGCCTACTTCAACGATGCCCAGCGCCAGGCGACCAAGGACGCGGGCCGCATCGCCGGCCTGGAAGTCAAGCGCATCATCAACGAGCCCACTGCGGCCGCACTGGCCTTCGGCCTGGACAAGACCGAACGCGGCGACCGCAAGATCGCGGTGTACGACCTCGGTGGCGGCACCTTCGACATCTCCATCATCGAGATCGCCGATGTCGACGGCGAAAAGCAGTTCGAGGTGCTGTCGACCAACGGCGACACCTTCCTCGGTGGCGAGGACTTCGACCAGCGCGTCATCGACTACATCATCGCCGAGTTCAAGAAGGAACAGGGCGTCGACCTGGGCAAGGACGTGCTGGCACTGCAGCGGCTCAAGGAAGCCGCCGAGAAGGCCAAGATCGAACTCTCCAACAGCTCGCAGACCGACATCAACCTGCCCTACGTGACAGCCGATGCCTCGGGCCCCAAACACCTGAACATCAAGCTGACCCGCTCCAAGCTGGAGTCGCTGGTCGACGACCTGGTCGAGCGCACCATCGCGCCGTGCCGCACCGCGATCAAGGACGCCGGGGTCAACGTGTCCGACATCCATGACGTGATCCTGGTCGGCGGCATGACCCGCATGCCCAAGGTGCAGGAAAAGGTCAAGGCCTTCTTCGGCCGCGATCCGCGCAAGGACGTCAACCCCGACGAGGCCGTGGCCGTGGGCGCCGCGATCCAGGGTCAGGTGCTGGCGGGCGACCGCAAGGACGTGCTGCTGCTCGACGTGACCCCGCTGTCGCTGGGCATCGAGACGCTGGGTGGCGTGATGACCAAGATGATCTCGAAGAACACGACGATCCCGACCAAGTTCGCGCAGACCTTCTCGACGGCCGAGGACAACCAGCCGGCGGTGACGATCAAGGTGTTCCAGGGCGAACGCGAGATCGCCGCCGGCAACAAGATGCTGGGCGAGTTCAACCTCGAAGGCATTCCGCCGTCGGCACGCGGCACGCCGCAGATCGAGGTGTCGTTCGACATCGACGCCAATGGCATCCTGCACGTCGGCGCCAAGGACAAGGGTACCGGCAAGGAGAACAAGATCACGATCAAGGCCAATTCGGGACTGACCGAGGCCGAGATCCAGCAGATGGTCAAGGATGCCGAGCTCAATGCGGCAGACGACAAGCGCAAGCTCGAGCTGGTGCAGGCCCGCAATCAGGGCGAGGCCAGCGTGCACAGCGTGCGCAAGAGCCTGACCGAGTTCGGCGACAAGATCGAGGCTGGCGAGAAAGAGAAGATCGAGGCCGCGATCAAGGACCTCGAAGAGGCGCTCAAGGGTGACGACAAGGCCGACATCGACGCCAAGAACACGGCCCTGATGACCGCCAGCCAGAAGCTGGGCGAGCAGATGTATGCCGACATGCAGGCCAAGCAGGGCGGCGAGCAGCCCGCCGGCGGCATGGGTGGCGGCGACAACACCGCGGCAGGTCCGCAGGACGCGGGCGGTGCATCGCGCGCGGCCGACGACGACGTGGTGGACGCCGAGGTCAAGGAAGTCAAAAAGGGTTGATGAAACCCGGCCCTGATGGCAACACAAACGCCGCGTTCGGGGGTCTGTCCCTCGGCGCGGCGCTCTGCTTTGAATGAGCGACCGCGTGTATGTGCCTTCGGGCCTGCACGAAAGCGCTGACCGAGAACGACGACGATGTCCAAGAAAGACTATTACGAAACCCTGGGAGTTCCCAAGAACGCCTCGGACGACGAGATCAAGAAGGCTTATCGCAAACATGCGATGAAGCACCACCCGGACCGCAACCAGGGCGAAACCTCCAAGGTCGCCGAGGAGAAGTTCAAGGAGTGCAAGGAAGCCTACGAGATGTTGTCCGATCCGCAGAAGCGGGCGGCCTACGATCAGTATGGTCACGCCGGCGTGGATCCGAACATGCGCGGCGGCCCGGGTGCGGAGGGTTTCGGCGGCTTCGCCGAGGCTTTCGGCGACATCTTCGGCGACATGTTCGGCCAGCAGCGTGGGCGTGGTGCCGGCGGGCGCCAGGTGTTTCGCGGCGGCGACCTCAGCTACGCGATGGAGATCACGCTCGAGGAAGCGGCCCGCGGCAAGGACGCGCAGATCCGCATCCCCAGTTGGGAATCCTGCGATACCTGCCACGGGTCAGGCGCCAAACCCGGAACCCAGGTCAAGACCTGCGGAACCTGCGGCGGCGCCGGTGCGGTGCAGATGCGCCAGGGTTTCTTCAGCGTGCAGCAGACCTGCCCGACCTGCCGTGGTGCCGGCAAGGTGATTCCCGAGCCCTGCACGGCCTGCCATGGCCAGGGCAGGATCAAGAAGCAAAAGACACTCGAGGTCAAGATTCCGGCGGGTATCGATGGCGGCATGCGCATCCGCAGCACCGGCAATGGCGAACCCGGCACCAACGGCGGCCCGCCCGGTGACCTGTACATCGAGATACGGCTCAAGAAACACGACATCTTCGAGCGCGATGGCGACGACCTGCACTGCTCGGTCCCGATCAGCATCATCACCGCGTCACTCGGCGGCGAGATCGAGGTTCCGACGCTGGCTGGCAAGGCTGCCATCGACATTCCCGAAGGCACGCAGACCGGCAAGCAGTTCCGCTTGCGCGGCAAGGGCATCAAGGGTGTGCGCGCCAGTTATCCCGGCGACCTGTATTGCCACATCCTGGTCGAGACACCGGTCAAGCTCAATGAAGCGCAACGCAAGCTGCTGCGCGAGCTCGAAGAGTCGTTCCAGAAAGGTGCCGGCAAGCACTCCCCCAGCGGCGACAGCTGGACCGACCGGCTGAAGAACTTCTTCACGTCTTGAGGTTAAGACGCCCCCCGTCTGTCCGGTTTCACTGCGTGT
>CAXBDR010000340.1:0-4344 GCA_963974265.1 uncultured Rhodoferax sp. | reverse complement strand
CGAGGACCACCGCGCGGCGCTGGGCATCACCCCGCGCAGGATCTCCGATGAGGAAATCGTGCAGCGCCTGGTGTTCTCGCTGGTCAACGAAGGCGCGCATATCCTGGAAGACGGCATCGCGTCCAAGGCCAGCGACATCGACATGGTCTACATCACCGGCTACGGCTTTCCGATCTACCGTGGTGGCCCGATGCACTATGCATCGGAATTCGGCCTGTTCAACGTGATGCAGGCGATGCAGCGGTTCGCGCGCAATCCGATGGACGATGCCGAATTCTGGAAGCCGGCGCCGTTGATCCAGCGCCTCGTGGCGTCCGGCAAGACCTTCAGCTGAAGTTTGGAGGTGGCATGACGGCGGTCGGGGTGACGCAATGATCAGGCGCCTGCTGCTGCTGGTGCTGGCGGCCGTGCTGCTGCTGGTGCTGGTGCTGGCCGTCAATACGCTGCGCCATGGCTCGCGCCAGCTCGACGTGCCGCCGGCACCGGAACTGGCCATCGACAAGGCCGGCGCCGCCGAACGACTGGCCGAGGCGGTGCGCGCACGCACGATCTCGTCACGCACCGACGCGGCGCAGAACGCCGATCAGTTCCTGCAACTGCACGCGATGCTGCAGGCCCGGTATCCGAAGGCCCATGCCGTGATGCAGCGCGAGGTGGTCAACGAACTGAGCCTGCTCTACACCTGGCCGGGCAGCGACGCCAGCCTGCAGCCCATCGTGCTGATGGCGCACCAGGACGTGGTGCCGGTGTCGCCGGGTACCGAGTCGCAGTGGATGCGTTCTCCGGTACGGTCAAGGACGGGTTCGTCTGGGGCCGCGGGGCCTGGGACGACAAGGGCAACCTGATCGCGCAGATGGAGGCGATCGAGCTGCTGGCCGCCGGCGGATTCCAGCCTCGGCGCACCATCATGCTGGTCTTCGGCGCCGACGAGGAGGTCGCCGGCGAGCGCGGTGCTGCGCGCATTGCGTCGCTGCTCGAGGAAAGGGGCGTGCGGCCGCAGTTCGTCATCGACGAAGGGCTGCTGATCACCGAAGGCATCATGCCGGGACTCAAGTCGCCGGCCGCACTGATCGGCGTCGCCGAGAAGGGTTATGTGTCGGTGGTGGTTCGCCTGCCGACCACGCCGGGTCATTCGTCGATGCCACCGCCACCCGGTACCGGCGCGATCGCGATGATGAGTGCCGCTTTGACGACGATCGACAACGAGCAGATGCCCGCGGCGATCCGCGGCATTGCGGCTGACATGCTCGCAACGGTGGCTCCCGAGATGGACCTGCCGCTGCGCGTGGCCATGTCCAACCTCTGGTTGCTGGGCCCGTTGGTGCAGAAGCAGCTCGAAGCCGGTGCCAGCACGAACGCGCTGCTGCGGACCACGACGGCGCTGACCATGGTGCATGCGGGCAACGCCGACAATGTCATGCCCGGCCAGATCGAGGCTACCGTGAACTACCGCACCTTGCCCGGCGACCGTTCGGAGCAGGTCATCGAACGGCTCAGGGGCCAGGTGACCCGGTCGTTCGGCCACTCGCGCTTCGAGATCATGGCCTTGCCCGGCGCCTCGGAAGCGTCTGCGGTCTCGCCCACCACGTCGGAGTCCTACCAACTGATCAATCGCACGGTACGCGAGGTCTTTCCGGGCACCATCGTGGCGCCCGGCCTGATGATCGGCGGCACTGATTCACGCCACTTCCTGCGCATCAGCGAGCATGTGTTCCGGTTCTCGCCGGTGCGTGCCCGGGCCGAGGACTTGCCGCGCTTTCACGGCACGAACGAGCGCATCGCGGTCGACAACCTGGCCGAACTGATCCGTTTCTACCACCGCCTTTTGACCATGGGTGCCCAGGCATCCTGACACTTATTGCAACCAGGAGTCCATCATGAGCAACGCCGTCATTGTTTCCACCGCCCGCACGCCGCTGGGCAAGAGCTGGAAAGGTTCCTTCAACATGACGCACGGCGCCACGCTGGGCGGCCATGCGGTGCGACACGCGATCGAACGCGCCGGCATCGAGGCCGGCGAGGTCGAGGACGTGATCATGGGTTGTGCCAACCCCGAGGGCGCGACCGGCGCCAACATTGCGCGCCAGATCGCGCTGCGCGCCGGCTGCCCGATCACTGTCTCGGGCATGACCGTCAACCGATTCTGTTCGTCGGGGCTGCAGACCATCGCGATGGCGGCGCAACGGGTGATCGCCGGCGAGGGCGATGTCTATGTGGCCGGCGGCGTCGAGAGCATCTCCTGCGTCCAGCAGGAAATGAACAAACACATGCTGGCCGATCCCTGGCTGGTCAAGCACAAGCCCGAGATCTACTGGAACATGCTCCAGACCGCCGAGCAGGTTGCCAAGCGCTACGGCATCGGCCGTGATGCGATGGACGAATACGGTGCGGCCAGCCAGCAGCGTGCGACGGCGGCCCAGGCCGCCGGCAAGTTCGACGCCGAGATCGTGCCGATCACCGTCACCGCGGGCGTGGCCGACAAGGTCATGGGCCTGATGACCAAGGAGGTCCCGGTGAGCCGCGACGAAGGCATCCGCGAAGGCACGACCAAGGAAGGCATCAGCGGTATCAAGCCGGCTATCCCGGGTGGTCTGATTTCCGCCGGCAATGCCAGCCAGTTCTCGGACGGTGCCGGCGCCTGCGTGGTCATGAACGAGTCGCTGGCCGAGAAGAAGGGGCTGCAGCCGCTCGGTCGTTTCCTCGGTTTTGCCGTGGCCGGTTGCGAGCCCGACGAGATGGGCATCGGCCCGGTGTTCGCGGTGCCCAAGGTGCTGGCGCGCCTGGGCCTGTCGGTGGGCGATATCGACCTGTGGGAGCTGAACGAGGCATTTGCGGTGCAGGTGCTGTATTGCCGCGACAAGCTGGGCATTCCGGCCGACCGTCTCAACGTCAACGGCGGCGCCATCGCGGTCGGTCACCCGTATGGCGTCAGCGGCCAGCGCCTGACCGGCCATGCGCTGATTGAAGGCAAGCGACGTGGTGCCAAGCGCGTGGTCGTGACCATGTGTATCGGTGGCGGCATGGGGGCTGCCGGCGTTTTCGAAGTATTGTGAGCCGCGGCCCGAACCGCCCGGAATCGCCGTGAAGCTGCGCCAGACCCTGCAGTTCCTGCTCTACGAGTGGCTGGATACCGAGGCCTTGTGCGAGCGGGCGCGTTTCGGCGACCACTCGCGCGAGACCTTCGACGCGGTGCTCGACACCTGCGAACGGATCGCGCGCGAGAAATACGCGCCGTTCAACCGGCTCGTCGACACCCAGGAGCCTTTTGTCGACGGCGACATGGTGGTGTTGCCGCAGGCCACGCACGATGCCCACCGGGCATATGTCGAGTCCGGCATGCTGGGCGCGGCGCAGGACTACGACGTCGGCGGCATGCAGCTGCCCTATACCGTCAACGCCAGCGCCAATGCCTTCTTTGCGCTGGCCTCGGTCAGCATCGGCAGCAACCTGCTGACGGTGGGCAATGCCAATTTGCTGCTGGTACACGGCACGGATGCCCAGAAACAGGTGTTTGCCGCCAACGAGTTCTCCGGCCGTTGGGCCGGCACGATGTGTCTGAGCGAACCCCAGGCCGGCTCCAGCCTGTCCGACATCACGACCCGCGCCGAGCCCGATGGCGAAGGCGCCCAGGATGATCCGCTCGGTCCGCGTTACCGCCTGCGCGGCAACAAGATGTGGATCTCCTCGGGGGACCACGAGCTGGCCGAGAACATCGTGCACCTGGTGCTGGCCAAGATTCCGGGGCCGGACGGCAAGCTGATCCCCGGCACCCGGGGCATCTCCCTGTTCATCGTGCCCAAGAAGCTGGTCGACATCGAGGGGCAACTGACCGGCGTGCGCAACGACGTGGCGCTGGCCGGGCTGAATCACAAGCTGGGCTGGCGCGGGACGACAAACACGCTGCTCAACTTCGGAGAAGGCAAGTACCCGGTGGACGGTCGCTCCGGTGCCGTCGGCTACCTGGTCGGCAAGCCGCACGAGGGCCTGCGCTGCATGTTCCACATGATGAACGAGGCGCGCATCGGGGTCGGCACCGCGGCGGTGATGCTGGGCCTGGCGGGTTACTACGCCTCGCTCGACTATGCGCGCAACCGGCCGCAGGGGCGGCCCGTGGGCGTCGGGGGCAAGGACGCTGCGCGTGCGCCGGTGCGCATCATCGAACACGCCGATGTCAAGCGCATGTTGCTGGCCCAGAAATCGTATTGCGAAGGTGCCCTGGCGCTGGAGCTGTATTGCGCGCGCCTGGTGGACGAGGACCATACCGGCGAGGCCCAGGCGGCAGCCGATGCGCGGCTGCTGCTGGAGGTGCTCACGCCGATCGCCAAGAGCTGGCCCAGCGAATGG
>CAXBDR010000339.1:0-4351 GCA_963974265.1 uncultured Rhodoferax sp. | reverse complement strand
CACGGAGGGCAGTCCAGTGAGCCGCCGGGCCGTTCCCAAGGCGAATCCCGCAGTGTGCAGCATGGAGGTGATCCGATGAGTACATCGACCGCCGCCGCGCAGGCGCACCGCCATCTCGCCACAATCGCGTTTGCCGTCGGCCTGGGCGTGGTCGGCTGGATCGGCTACGGCTACCTGGGTTCGAACACGCTGGCTTTGACGATCACCGTGCTGATCGCCGCCTTCTATCTCGCTGGCGCGATGGAGTTGCGCCGCTTCCGCGGCGCCACCGCCAGCCTGCGCACCGCGCTGGGCGAACTGCCCGAGCAGCTGCCTTCGCTGGGCAAATGGATCGACACGCTGCCGGCTGCGTTGCAAGGCGCGGTGCGCCTGCGCGTCGAAGGCGAACGCGTCGCGTTGCCAGGGCCGGCGCTCACGCCCTACCTGGTCGGCTTGCTGGTGCTGCTGGGCATGCTGGGCACCTTCCTGGGCATGGTGGTCACGCTCAACGGCGCCGTGATGGCCCTGGAGAGTACGACCGACCTGGCGACCATCCGTGCCGCGCTGGCAGCGCCGATCAAGGGCCTGGGCCTGGCGTTCGGCACCTCGATCGCCGGGGTCGCGGCCTCGGCGATGCTGGGCCTGGTGTCGGTGCTGCTGCGGCGCGACCGCCTGCAGGTGGCGCAGCTGCTCGATGCGCGCATCGCGACCCGGCTGCGGGTGTTCTCGCGCGCGCACCAGCGCGAACAGACGCTGGAAAACCTGCAGTTGCAGGCCCGCGCGATGCCTGAACTGGTCGATCGCATGCAGGCCATGATGGAGCAGATGCAGCGACACGAGCAGCAACTCGGCGACAAGCTGCTGTCCGGGCAGGAACGTTTCTACCAGCACGCGCAGACGGCGTATTCCGACCTGGCTGCCTCGGTCGATCGAACGCTGAGCCACAGCCTGCAGGAGAGCGCCCGCGTGGCCGGCAGCACGATACAGCCGCTGGTGGAGGCCACGATGACCGGCATCAGCCGCGAGAGCGCCGGGTTCCAGCAGAAGATGTCGGACCTGGTGCAGCAGCAACTCGAGGCCATGGCCAGCCGCTTCGACAGCACGGTCGGCGCCGTCGCCGGCGCCTGGAGCGAGACGCTGCAGCAACACGACGGCCGCAGCGAGGCGTTGGCCCACAGCCTGCAACAGTCGCTGGCGGGTTTCAACGACAGCTTCGAGCAACGCGCCGCGGCGCTGCTGGCCTCGGTCGACGAACGGCACGCGCAGTCGCAGCAGGCCTGGAGCCGCGCCGTCGACGCGCTGGTGCAGCAAAGCAGCACCCACCACGCGCAGGTCGCCGAGCGTGCCGGCCGGCAACTCGATGCGGTTGCCGAGCGCACCGGTCACGCGCTGGCTGCGGTGGCCGAGCAGTTCGGCGCCAGTACCGGCGGCGCCGCCCAGGCCTGGCATGACGCGCTGGCGCAGCAGCAGCAGGACAGCCGGCAGGCGTCCGCCGCAATGCAGGCGGCGGTGGCTGCGCTGGTGCAGGGTGTTGGCCAGCAGTCGGCGGACCTGTTGCAGACGCTGCAACAGGCCCACGCGACGCTGCGCACGGAACTGGCCAGCGGCGAGCAGCAGCGGCTGGCCGGCTGGACGTCCGCGTTGGAGGCCATGGCGGCGTCGTTGCGCGACGATGCGCAGCAGGCGCAGGCCGACGCACTGGCGCGCCAGACGCAGATCTGCGACACGCTGGAGCAGACCGCGCGCGGCCTGCAGGGCCAGGCGGCCGAACACGCACGCGACACGATCGCCGAGATGTCGCGGCTCATCGCGACCGCTTCCGAGGCGCCACGCGCCGCCGCCCAGGTGGTGGATGCGCTGCGCGAAAAACTCAGCGACTCCATGGCGCGCGACAACGACATGCTGGCCGAGCGCAGCCGCATCATGGAGACTTTGTCGACCCTGCTCACGGCCGTGAACCAGGCCGCCAACGAACAACGCAGCGCGATCGACAGGCTGGTGGCGTCGGCCGCCACGATGCTCGAACAGGCCGGCGCACGCGTCGGCGAGACCCTCGCGCAGGCCGCGCAGACGATGGAAGACGCCAGCACCCAGGCAGCCGCCGGCAGCATCGAGATCGCCAGCATGGGCGAAGCCTTCTCGGTGGCGGTGCAGCAGTTCGGCGCGTCGAGCGAAGCCTTGACCGCGCATCTGCAGCGCATCGAGGCGGCACTGGACAAGTCCGGCGCGCGCAGCGACGAGCAACTGGCCTATTACGTGGCGCAGGCGCGCGAGATCGTCGACCTGAGCATCTCGTCGCAGAAACAGATCGTCGAGGACCTGCAGCAACTGGCGATCCGCCAGCCGCCGCCGGTGGCCAGCGAGGTCGATTGAGATGGAAGACGTCGACGCCGCCCTGGAGCCATCCGCGCCGGTCTGGCCGGTGTTCGGCGACCTGATGTCGGGCCTGCTGGGGGCCTTCGTGCTGCTGCTGGTGGCCGTGGTCGGCGTGCAGCTGGAACTGGCGACCTCGCTCGAGGCCGAGGTGCACAAGCGCAAGCTCGAGGAGCAGCGGCGCATGTCGCTGGAGCAGGCGCTGGCCGTGCCGCTGGCCGCGGGCCGGGTGACGCTGAACAACGGGCGCATCGGCATCAGCGGCAGCGTGTTGTTCGCGCTGAGTTCCGACCAGCTGCAGCCCGAAGGCCGGCAATTGCTCGAGAGCCTGGCCCAGCCGCTGGCCACCTATCTGCAGGCGCGCGACGAATTGCTGATGGTCAGCGGCTTCACCGACAACCGGGTCGTGCGCGACGGCAGCCGCCAGTTCGCCGACAACCTGGAGTTGTCGGCCCAGCGCGCATTGACGGTGACCCGCGCGCTGATCGATGCGGGGGTTCCATCCGCATCGGTGTTCGCCGCGGCCTTCGGCCGCGAACAGCCGGTGGCGTCGAACGACGATGCCGCCGGCCGCGCACTGAACCGGCGCGTCGAGATCGCGCCGGTGCCTCGAACGGCGTCCCATGCCACGAACCAACCGCCACGACGCTGACGCCGGCCCGCCGGCTGACGACGTGCCGGAGCTGGCTGCGCCGCAACCGGAGCTGTCGCCTGATCCGGCGCTTGCGGTGTTGCGCGCTGCGGGCGCACAGCGCATGGACCCGGTCCGGTTCTGCTATCTGGAAGCGCTGGAACGGCGCCTGGCTGCGCAGTCGGGCACGGCCTTGCGGCAGCGGCTGGCGCGCCAGCTGGCCGAGGCGGTGGCCGCCTATGGTGCGCAATGGGATGCCGACCGCGCCGAGCTGGAGCAGCGGATGCCGGGCGTGCTGCAGCGCCATCCGCAGGCCGGGCCGGCGGTACGGCGCCTGCATGCCGAATCGGACCTGCGCGCGTTGCGCCAGCTCGAGGCTCGGCTGGAAGCCGAGCAACAACGTCGCAACGGCCCGCTGGCGGAACTGCTGCGCCGGCTCGACGGCCAGGGCGTGCCGGATGATGCGCCGTCGCCTGGTGCACCGGCACGCAAACCGGATACACCGATTCCGGCCCCGGATGCCCCGCCGATGGCCGACCTCAAGACCGTGCGGCTTTATCGCGATACCTGGGCTCGGCTGCGCCTCGACGAACAACTCGCCCGATCGCTGCAGCAGGCACCGGACAATCCGGGGCCGTTGAACTCGCATCTGCTGGTGCTGCGCGCACTGCGCAGCCTGCAGGACCTGTCGCCGGCGTATCTGAGCCGATTCGTCGCGCAGGCCGAGGCCTTGATGTGGCTTGATGGCGCGGGGCCGCGCAAGGCCACCTCGGGCAAGGCGGCGACGCGCGAGCGCGACAGGAAGCGGGGAAGGGCGGGGGCGGGCTGAGCGGTGGTGGACCGCAGTTGGTGGATCGATGCCTGGCATCGATCACCGCGAACTGGCCGGGAATCAGCGCGCAACAGTGCTGGAGCGGGTGAAGGGAATCGAACCCTCGTCTAAAGCTTGGGAAGCTGCCGTTCTACCATTAAACTACACCCGCGAAGGCTGCGAGTTTAAGCGATCGGCCCAGCCATCCGGATGGAGCCTGCGCAGATGGCGTCACGTTTTTTTGCGCGTACCGGCGCCTGCGGTGCAATCGAGGTGGCGAGTTGATGCAGGTGTGGTGGGGGCTGGATTTGGTATTTGTAAGCATCTGCGCTAAAGTCCAGCGCTTCTTTCACTATCGCAGATCATTGTGGGTGAAGCTGGTCTTGACGAGCAGCGCCTGACAACGCTGCACTGGTGCGGAAAAATCCGATCCACGACCAGGCGCTGGAGACGGTTGTCCGTCACGAGCGTGAAAGCCATCGTAGTCCACCCGTGTCTGGGTGGTTTCGCTCCGGCAACCGACAAGACCCCCGTGCAAGCACCCATGTCGGTGGGCG
>CAXBDR010000338.1:0-4387 GCA_963974265.1 uncultured Rhodoferax sp. | reverse complement strand
GCACAAGGCTTGCGTGGCCGGGTGCCATCGACAGCCCACTTCAGGAGAGAACCGTGGCCAAGGCCGTGCTCACCATCAGCAGCAAGAACTACGGCGCCTGGTCGTTGCGGGGCTGGTTGCTGGCCCGACTGGCCGGCCTGGATTTCACGGAGAACGTGATTCCGCCGGACGACCCGGCCATGAAGGCCGAGATGCTGCTGCTGTCGGCGTCGATGCGGGTGCCGTCGCTGCAGCACAACGGCGTCGAGGTCTGGGATACGCTGGCGATTGCCGAATACCTCAACGAAATCAGGCCGCAGGCGAAGCTGCTGCCCGCCCGCGTGAAGGACCGCGCACATTGCCGCGCGGTGTGCGGCGAGATGCATTCGGGGTTCGCGTCCATGCGCGGTGCGCTGCCGATGAACATCAAGGCCCGGTTCCCCGGATTCGCCGTCTGGTCGCGCGCACAGACCGATATCGACCGGGTGTTGTCGATCTGGCAGGAATGCCTGACCCGCTACGGCGGGCCCTTCCTGTTCGGCGAGTCGCCCACGGTGGCCGATGCGATGTACGCGCCGGTGGTCACGCGTTTCCTGACCTATGACGTGCCCGTCGACGCGCAGGCGGGGGCCTACTGCAAGCACATCATGGCGCTGCCCGCGATGCAGGAATGGGTGACGGCCGCCAAGGCGGAACCCGACGAGATCGACGAACTGGACGCCGAATTCTGAGGCCGCCGAACCGTTTTGAACCGCGCCGAGGCGCGCCCCTGGCGGGCGTCAGGCGGCGTTCGCCCGCGGCCAGGGCGTGGGAGCCGGCACCTCGGCCGCCGGCTCCACGTCGATCGACTTGAAGTCCGCCGGCGAGACGATCTCCAGGTACTCCATGTCGGGCGAGTAGTCGAACAGGTAGTGCCGAATGCCTGGTCGCTGGTGCACGCAGTCACCCGCCTCCACCAGCGTCTCCCGGTCCTCGTACATGAATCGGGCCCAGCCCTTGAGCATGATGACGATCTGGAAGTCCGCCTCATGGCGGTGCCATCCCGTGCCTTCTGCTGGTGCCATGTTGGCCCGGACAAGGTGCGCGATCACCTTGCCATGGGTGGCCTTGGCGATGCCCAGGTCGCGGTACAGGAAAAAGTCGCGCAAACCTCCGGATACATAGGGGGTGTCGTTCGCCTTCACATGGGAAAACTCGGTGCTTGTGGCATCTGTCATGAGAACCTCCGCGTCGGTGGATGGTGCACGGGTCGTGCCCCGCGGCATGGCTAGCAGGTTCTGTTCCAGCACCGATCGATGCCGATCGCGGAACTTTGCACGTGCAAGACGACGCGAATCGTGTTATCTCTGGCCCCATGGCGCGCGATGCAACCGGGTCGGTCGGCGCCACTAACTGGCCGGTCCGGGCGTGGTGCGGTCGGTCGGTCGTGCGATCCGGCGATTGAAGGAGTCACCATGACACGACTGCAATGGCAGCTGGCCGCCATCGTCGGCGGCGTCGCGCTCGGATGCGCCCCATCCGCCTCGGCGCAGACCGTCATCGCGCTGGAGAATCCCGGCTTCGAGGCCGATGGGGCGCCGATCGGCGGTTTTCCGGTGCTGGTTCCCCAGGGCTGGAGCCTGTACGACCCGGCGGGCATCGTCGACCAGAGCAGCAATGCCGTGGGCGTGTTGCGACCCGAGGGCACGACGTTTTTTGCCGAACCGGTTCCGGAAGGCAACAATGTTGCGCTGATCTATCTCGAGCAACGTGCTGGCACGATCGTGGCCGGCGACCCGGTCGGGCTGGTCGGGAGTTTCGCTGGCGTGGCGCAGGCCGATACACGCTACACCTTGACGGTCCAGGTTGGCAATATCGCCTCCGGCACCGGATTGGGCGGGTACGCCGGTTTCGGTTTCTCCAATTTGTCCGGTTTTCCGGGCTACCGCATCGAGTTGCTGGCCGACGGGCAGGTGGTAGCCGTGGATCACAACAGCCTGGGCCTGGCAATCGGCGAAGGGCAGTTCATGGCCACCAGCATGGAGTGGACGCCAGGCGCCGGCGACCCCTTGGTCGGCAGTACGCTGGGGGTGCGCCTGATCAATCTCAATGCCTTCGGCAACCTGGACGAGCGTGCGCGCGAGGTCGACTTCGATCAGGTGCAGTTGGTGGCCACGGCCGTGCCCGAACCACCGGCGGTCGCGTTGTGGATGGGGGGACTGGCGGCATGTCTGCTCCTGCGCGCACGCCGGCGGCCCTGGCGGCTGCGGCCGCTTGTCCCGCCGCCGGCTGCACACTGACCCCGCAATCAGACAGGCGACGGCATGGCCAAGGATTTTTCCGCGATGGAGGACAGCAACCGCTCGTCCAATCCGTCGATCCACGCGGTATCCGATCCGGCACGCCGGGTGGTGTTGCGCGGCGGCGCCGCCACGGCCCTGGCGGCACTGTTCGCGCCGATGGCTGGCTGCGCCGTGTTCGGTACGGCCGCGACGCGCGGCCCCAGGCTGGGCTTCACCGGCATACCGCCCGGGGTCGGCGACAAACTGGTGGTGCCCGACGGCTACGTGGCCCGGGCGATCGCGGCCTGGGGCGAACCGGTCGGCATTGCCGGCAACATGCCGGCGTTCAAGTTCGATGCCTCCAACAGCGCCACCGAGCAGGCGGCGCAGATGGGCATGCACCATGACGGTGTCGCGTTTTTTCCGCTGGCGGGAAGCTCGTCGCACGGCCTGATCGCGATCAACCATGAATACACCGACGACGGACTGCTGCACGTCGGTGGTTTCAGCGGCATGAACGCCGACAAGGTCAAGAAATCACAGAACGCGCACGGCCTGTCGGTCTACGAAGTCCGGCGCCAGGGCGAGGACTGGCAGATGGTGCGTCCGTCGCGTTATGCGCGGCGCGTCACGATGGACACGCCGTTTGCGGTGCAGGGCCCGGCCGCCGGCCACCCGATGATGCGCACGGCGGACGACCCGGCCGGGCGCACCGTGCTGGGCACGTTGAACAACTGCGCCAGCAGCCGGACGCCCTGGGGCACCTACCTGTCGGGCGAAGAGAACTGGATGGGTTATTTCGGTCATGGCGACACGACCGATGCCCACCAGAAACGCTGGGGTGCGCGCAAGGACGGCGCCTACCGGTGGGAGCAGTTCGATCCGCGTTTCGACGCGGCGAAAAATCCGAACGAGCCGAACCGATTCGGCTGGGTGGTCGAGATCGACCCGATGGATCCGGCCGGCACGCCGGTCAAGCGCACCGCGCTCGGCCGCGCCGCGCACGAAGGCGCGTGGGTGGCGGTGACCCGCGATGGCCGCGCGGTCGTGTATTCCGGCGAGGATGCCCGTTTCGAATACATCTACCGCTTCGTCAGCCGCGACCGCATCGCGCCGGGTGGCGCCCGGGCCAATCGCGACCTGCTCGACCATGGCGTACTGTCGGTGGCGCGGTTCGACGCCGATGGCCGTGGCCAATGGATGCCGCTGGTGCATGGGCAGGGCCCGCTGACCGCCGCCAACGGTTTCGCCGACCAGGGCGAGGTGCTGATCAAGGCGCGCCAGGCCAGCGACCTGCTCGGCGCCACGAAGATGGACCGGCCCGAGTGGCTGGCGATCGACACGTCCAGCGGCTGGGTCTATTGCACGCTGACCAACAACAGCCAGCGCGGCGGCAACAACCGCCCCGGTGTCGACGCCGCCAACCCGCGCGCCAACAACACCATGGGCCAGATCATCCGCTGGAAGGAAAACGGCGACTTCGACGGCGCCGGGTTCCAGTGGAACCACCTGGTGCTGGCCGGCGACCCGGCCAACGAACGGGCCGAGGCCCGCGGCAATATCCGGGGCGACATCTTTGCGTGCCCGGACGGCATCGGATTCGACCCGCGCGGCGTGTTGTGGATCCAGACCGATGTCGCCGCCAGCCAGATGGTCAAGGGCGAGTTCCGGAACATTGGCAACAACCAGATGCTGGCCTGCGACCCGGCCACCGGCGAGACACGCCGCTTCCTGACCGCGCCGACCCACAGCGAGGTCACCGGCGTGACCTTCACGCCGGACGGGCGCACGATGTTCATCAGCATCCAGCACCCGGGCGAGACGCCGGGCGGGCGCAGCGACCCGGCCGAGCCGGACAAGTATTCGAACTGGCCCGACTACCGGTCCGACGGGCGGCCACGGTCGGCGACGGTGGTGATTCACAAGAAGGATGGCGGGCTGATCGGGACATGACGCCTGGATTGGCCTTCCACTGCCGTGGCGCCGAAAGGGTACTACCGGGAGCCGCCACCGCTTCGCCATGCTGGCAGCGTTGCTTGCACTCGGAAAAAAACGAGCCGGGCGCCACGACGTTTGTTGAAAACAGGGGCCCGAGCACCGAGTGCCCATACGCCGCCCAGGACAAGCGAGGTGGGTGGGGGGCGCAG
>CAXBDR010000337.1:0-4395 GCA_963974265.1 uncultured Rhodoferax sp. | reverse complement strand
TTCGGCAGCGGCGTCGTGGTGCCGGGCACCGGCGTCAGCCTGCAGAACCGGGGCTTCGGCTTCACGCTGCAGCAGGGCCACGCGAACCAGGTCGCCGGCGGCAAGCGGCCGTTCCACACCATCATTCCCGGCTTCCTGACCCGGGACGGCCGGCCGCAGATGAGTTTCGGCGTCATGGGCGGAAACATGCAGCCCCAGGGCCATCTGCAGACGCTGGCGCGCATGCTGGTCTACAAGCAGCAGCCGCAGGCGGCCTGCGACGCGCCGCGCTGGAAGTTCAGCGCCGGGCAGAGTGTGGACTTCGAGTCGACGATGGCGTCGTCATTGATCGGCGGGCTCAAGGGCCTCGGACACCGCTTCGAAGAGGTGCCGGACAACTACATGGACTTCGGCAGCGGCCAGTTCATCTGGCGCCTCGGCGACGACATGCAGGACGGTTATGTGGCCGCCAGCGACTCGCGTCGGGACGGGCAGGCGGTGGGATTCTGAGCAAGTGCCCCGGCGGGTTTTTGAGGGCAGCGCGCCGGAGCAAGCCGGCCGCCCTCGGCCTGCGCGCTCCGTTCAGTGTTCGCCTGTGCGCCGATAGGTCTCGGGCCGTCGGTCGCGGTAGAACTGCCATGCCGTGCGCACCTCGCGCAACACGTCCATGTCGAGGTCGCGGATGACGACCTCGGTCTGGTCGGTGCTGGCCACGGCGCCGACATAGTTGCCGCGCGGGTCGACGAAATAACTCGATCCGTAGAAGGTCACGGCCTTGTCGCCGAACTCGCCCGCTTCGTTGCCGATGCGGTTGTTGGCGGCGATGAAATACTGGTTCGCCGCGGCGGCCGCTGGCTGCTCGAGTTCCCACAAGCGGTTCGATAGCCCGGGCTTGGTGGCCGACGGGTTGAACACGATGGTCGCTCCAGCCAGGCCGAGTTCGCGCCAGCCTTCCGGGAAATGCCGGTCGTAGCAGATGTACACGCCGATGCGACCGACCGCGGTGTCGAACACGGGGTAACCCAGCGTGCCGGGCCGGAAATAGAACTTCTCCCAGAACTGCGGCAGGTTGGGGATATGGTGCTTGCGGTACTTGCCGAGCAGCCGGCCGTCGGCATCGATGACGGCGGCGGTGTTGTAGAGCAGGCCCGGCATCTCCTCCTCGTAGATGGGCAACACGATGACCAGCTTGAGTTCCTGCGCCAGTTTCTGGAACCGTTCGACCGTCGGGCCCGGGATGGACTCGGCGTAGGCGTAGTACTTGGTGTCTTCGACGATGCCGAAATAAGGGCCGTAGAACAGCTCCTGGAAACAGATGATGCCGGCGCCCTTGGCAGCCGCGTCGCGCGCGAACTGCTCGTGCTTGGCGATCATCGATTCCTTGTCGCCGGTCCAGTCGGTCTGGGTGATGGCTGCGCGTACCACGCTCATGGGATCCTCCGTTGGGTGAATGACCCGGCCGGCCGGCGCGGGGCTCGCGGCCCCTTTGGCGGCAGGGGATCCCACGGTAGCCGTTTGTGCCCCTGCGTGTCAAATCCCTAGAATGATTGTCCAGCATCTTCTGGCGCCATTGTTCCGGAGTTCCCCATGAAGAAGTGTCTTTTGCTGATGTCTTTCCTGTTCATGTCTGCAGGTGCATTTGCCCACAACTGTCCGAACGAGATGAAGGCCATCGATCTCAAGCTGACCGGCAGTCCGAAGCTCAGTTCGGCCGACATGAGCCGGGTGATGACTTTGCGCACCGATGGCGAGAAACTGCACAAGGACGGCAAACACGCCGATTCCATGAAGGCGTTGGCCGAGGCCAAGAAGCTGCTCGGCATGTGAGATGGGGCGCAGACCTGTTGTTGCCCGAGGCCGGATGCACCTGCGGCGCGCCCAGCGGTAGGCAGGCGCCGGGCGCATGCGGTTGGGCGCCGGCGGGGCGTGTCAGGCGGCTGCGGGCGGGTCGATGAAGGCCCGGATCATCCGGTTCACCGTATCGGGTTGCTCATGCGCGAGCCAGTGGCTGGCATCGGGCAGGTATTGCACCCGCAGGTCGGGCACGACCTGGTCGAGACCGTCCAGGCAACCGGGCAGCAGATGGCGGTCTTGTTCGCCCCACAGCACCAGCGTGGGCATCGTCACCTGCACCGTGGCCGGGTCGATCTTCACCGCGCAGGCGCCCGGCTCGGTGGCCGTGGCCGGGTGCAGCGGACTGGCCCGGTAGTAGTTCAATGCGGCCTCGATGGCGCCCGGTTGCGTCCAGGCCGCGAGGTAGCACGCGGCCGTCGTGCCATCGAACCATCGTGGCGGCGAGCCGTCGGGGGCGGCCAGCATGCCGCGCAGCCAGGCGCAGTCGTCCGCGAGCAGCGTGCTGGCGGCGTCGTTCTGGCGAAACAGGTTCATGTAGGCGCTGGCGGCGATCTGCTGCGGGTTGTGGCACAACTCGCGCGCAAACGTCCACGGATGCACGGCGTTGAGGATCACCAGCTTGCGCACCATGTCGGGCCGGGCAATCGCCATCGCGAATGCCAGCGCACCGCCCCAGTCATGGCCGACCAGCACACATTGCCGGTAACCCAGGGCCTGCACGAGTTCGACGAGGTCGGTCACGATGGCCTGGGCGCGGTAGTCGGACAACCTGCCGGGCCTGTCGCTGAGGTTGATGCCGCGCGTGTCGGGCGCCACGGCGAAGTGGTCGCGGCCGAATTCCCGCAACTGCGCATGCCAGGCGAACCAGAATTCCGGGAAGCCGTGCAGCAACAGTATCAATGGCAGGCCGGGTTCGCCGGCCTGGGCATGGTGCAGGGTCAGTCCGTTGACGCGGGTGCGGGCAAAGGTGATCGTGTCGTTCGGCATCGGGTTCGCTCGTGTTGCGTCGCGCCCGGCGGCGTCGGGGACCAGTCGGAAACCGGCCTGCTCGCCGGTGCGCTGAGGTGGGTCAGAGCTCCTCGACGCGTCGCGCCGGATAGCTGTCCCACGCCTGGCAGCCCGGACATTGCCAGAAGTGCTGCTTGGCCTCGAATCCGCAGGCCGCGCAGCGATAACGTGTCAGCGGCTTGACGGCGTGGTCGAGCGCGCGTTGCACCGAGGGCTGGGTCGGCGCCTGTGCCTCGCTTGCAATCCAGCGAGACGCCGCCACCAGCGAGGGCTCTTTTTCGAGGTGGTGCAGGTACCACTGGCGCGTCTTGGCCGGGCTCTCGCCCAGATGGGTCTCCAGCGTGACGATGGCCTCCAGGCAATCGATGCAGGGCGCCTCGGCATAGTGCGCCTTGATACGTTCGAGCACCTGCCGTGGCTGCCCGCTGGCGATGCCGAGCTGGGCGAGAAGCGCCGCAATCAGCGGCACCGCCGCCGGCGCCACGTCGTGGACGGATTGCAGTGTCGCCAATGCCTGATCCGGATGGCCGCGCTGGCCCAGCAGCTTGGCCAGCTCGATGCGCGGGCGCGGGGCGTTGGGGGCGTTGTGGATGGCCTGCTCCAGCAGCTTCTGCGCGGCTTCGGGTTCGTGGGCTGCCAGATGGGCTGCGCTTTGTTCGCACAGATAGTGGGCGAGCCGACCGGCAAAACTGCCGTGATCGGCGTTCTCCAGCCGTTGCGACACCTCGGCCGCCCGTACCCAGTCGCGCGAGCGTTCATAGTTGGCCAGCAGCGCCAGCCGTGCCTCGGACTGGAACGGTGTGCCTTCGAGCTTGAGCAAGGCCTCTTCGGCGCGGTCGAGCAGGCCGGCGCGCAGGTAGTCCAGCGCCAGCGCATGCTGGGCCCGGTGGCGGTCGGTCGAGCTGAGGTCGCCGCGCGAGAGCAGATGCTGGTGCACCCGCACCGCACGCTCGTATTCGCCACGCCGGCGAAACAGGTTGCCCAGTGCAAAATGCAGCTCCGATGTGTCCGGATCGTTCTGGACCGCCTCGATGAAGGCATCGATGGCCTGGTCCTGTTGTTCGTTGAGCAGGAAGTTGAGCCCGCGGAAATAGGCCTTCGGGGCACGGCGGTTTTCCAGCCGCAGCTGGCGCAGGTCGAAACGCGATGCGGCCCAGCCGAGGACAAAGGCGACGGGAAGGCTCAGCAGCAGCCAGCTGATGTCAAAGTCCATGGGCTGCGCCAGGGTGGGGCGGTTGGTCCGCGTTCGGGGTTGCCGCGGGTGGCGAGGCCTGCACGCGCTGGGCCATGTCGCTGCGCCGCCAGCGCCGCGGAGCCATGCCCAGCACACCGACGACAAGGCCGACGGCGAACGCCGCAAGCACAATCAGGACCATCGGGCTGCGCCATTGCTGGCCGAAGAACAGATGCAGGCTGGCCTCGTGCTGGTTGTTCAGTGCAAAGGCAAAGAGCGTGAAAAAGATCAATGCCTTGAGCACCCACTTGAGCAACCGGATGGCGTTCTTCATGGGGATCGATTCTACGGGGGGCCACCGTCGGCGGCGACGGCACGCC
>CAXBDR010000336.1:0-4408 GCA_963974265.1 uncultured Rhodoferax sp. | reverse complement strand
CATGCCGACCGCCTTGAGGATCAGCGAAGGATTTGTGGTCGCGTCCTGCGGCTTGAACTGGGACAGTTGCTTGAAGTCGCCGGTGTCGGCGACCACGGTGGTGAATTGCTTGAGGGCATCGAGTTGGTTCATGGGGGCTCCAAGGGCAGGAATCTGTTGCGTGGGCGACATGTCCACATCGTTGGCTTGAATTATCGATGAAACAAAGTTACATTACCACCACCCATTTTTGTAACTCCAGAACATGTCCTTCGATCTTGTCCTGTTCGGCGGCACCGGCGATCTCGCCTGGCGCAAGCTGATGCCCGCTTTGTTCCAGGCCTTTCGGCACGGCAGCCTGCCCGAGGGCGGGCGCATCATCGGTGTCGGCCGCGACGACCATTCCGACGACGAATATCGCGCGCTGATCCAGTCGCGCTTCGAAAAGGTGGAACTGGACAAACGCCCCACCGAGGACGAGTTTGCCCGGTTTGCCGCACTGCTGCATTTCCAGCGCATGGACCTGTCCGGCGAGCAGGACTATCCGCGACTTGCACAGATCCTGCGGGACCGCAACGCCGACACCGTGGTCATGTACCTGGCCACGGCACCTGCCCTGTTCACCACGGTCTGCGAGCAACTCGCCGCGGTCGGCCTGAACACCGCCAACACCCGCATCGTTCTGGAAAAACCGCTGGGCCACGACCTGGCCTCCAACCGGGCGATCAACCAGACCGTCTGCGGCATCTTCAGCGAGCGCCAGGTGTTCCGCATCGACCATTACCTGGGCAAGCCGGCGGTGCAGAACCTGTTCGCGCTGCGTTTCGGCAACGCCTTGTTCGAGCCCTTGTGGCGGCGCGAACACATCGCCAACATCCAGATCACGATCGCCGAGGAACTGGGCGTGGAAAAACGCGGCGCCTTCTACGACACCACCGGTGCCCTGCGCGACATGGTGCAGAACCATGCCCTGCAATTGTTGTGCGCACTCGGCATGGAGCCACCGATCAATTCCCATGCCGACGCCATTCGCGACGAAAAACTCAAGGTGTTGCGTTCGCTGCGCCCGTGGACGCCCGCCACGCTGGTCAGCGACGTGATCCGCGGCCAATACGGCCCGGGCAAGATCGATGGCACGGCGGTGCCGGGTTACCGCGCCGAAGAAGGCGTCGATCCCGACAGCCACACCGAGACCTTTGTCGCGCTGCGTACCGAGATTCTGAACTGGCGCTGGGCCGGCGTGCCGTTCTACATCCGCACCGGCAAGCGGCTGGGCGACCGTGACGCGCACATCGTCGTCAACTTCCGTCCCACGCCGCACGCGATCTTCGACTCCGACATCGGCAAGGCCAACCGGCTTGTCATCAACCTGCAACCACGCGACGGGCTGGAACTGCATCTGCTCGCGCAAGGCCGCGACAACCGCGGCAAGCCCCAGGCGCTGGCGCCGGTGCAACTCGACCTGGACTTCGACATGCGTTTCGGTGCCCAGCGCGTCGGCGCCTACGAACGCCTGCTGCTCGACGTGCTCGACGGCCGCCTGAACCTGTTCGTGCGCAGCGACGAGCAGGAAGAAGCCTGGCGCTGGGTCGAGCCCATCATGCAGGCTTGGCAGGCCGACAGCCAGGGTCCGCGCCTGTACGCCAGCGGCACCTGGGGACCGAGCGCGTCCAGCGCCATGATCGCCCGCGACGGGTTCTGCTGGAGCGAGGAGTCGTGATGCTGGCGGCATCGGTTCACCGGACTGCGACGCCCATACCCTGCCTGGCTCGTGTCGCCGGCGCAGCGCCTCGCGGCGCGTCAGTGCAGGACGGGCGCGACTGCCGCGCCATCGCGGTGCCCGTCGCTTGAAGAGCGCAAACCATGCTCGAACGTATCAAGGCCTCGTTGCCGTCCCTGGCGCCCGCTGAACAACGGGTGGCCAAGCTGGTGCTGGCCAATCCCCGCGCGTTCGCCAGCCTGCCGGTGACCGAACTGGCGGACCGGGCGCATGTGAGCAAGCCCACGGTCGTGCGGTTTTGCCGCAGCGTCGGTTACGACGGGCTGGCCGACTTCAAGCGCAAGCTCGTGGGCAGCGTCAGCGAAGGCGTGCCCTTCATCCACCGCAGCGTCGATGCGGACGACAAGACCGGCGACATCATGGTCAAGGTGATCGACAACACGGTTGCCGCCTTCCTGAAATACCGCAACGACGCCAGCACTGGCGCCATCGAAAAGGCCTGCCACGCGCTGGTGGACACCTTGCGCGGCGGCAAGCGGCTGGAGTTCTTCGGTGTCGGCAACTCCGGTGTCGTCGCCCAGGACGCGCAACACAAGTTCTTCCGGCTGGGCGTCAACACCATCGCCTACAGCGACGGCCACATGCAGGTCATGAGTGCATCCATGCTCGGGCCCGGCGACTGCGTGGTCATCATCTCCAACTCCGGCCGCACCCGCGACCTGATGGACGCCTGCGGCATCGCCCGGCGCAACGGCGCCACCACCATCGTCATCACCGCCACCGGCTCACCTTTGGCCAGCGCCGGCGACATCCACCTGTCGGCCGACCATCCGGAAGGTTTCGACAACTACAGCCCGATGGTGTCGCGGCTGCTGCACCTGCTGATCATCGACATCCTGGCCACCTGCATGGCGCTGCGCCTGGGCGGCGACGTGGTGCAGCCGCGGTTGCGGGAGATGAAGCAGAACCTGCGGAGCAAGCGGTATACCTAGGCGTGGTGCTTGTATTGTTCTGAATCTGGTACTCGCACGCGTCACGGCGGTCCTGATCCGGCACGGGCTCCTGGTGGGGCGGTCGGGCGCTGAACGCGCCTGCGACTACCCTGCGGTGCTCGCGGGCAGGGCGCATCGCGCAACTCACTGCGTTCGCTTCGCTCTCTCCGTTCAGACAAGCGCGATGAGAATGATGACGAAGCGCGCTGCGCGCGCAGCCCCACCTGCTGCGCTCCTCGGCGCCCCACAATGCGCCCGCGCCGGATCCCGCCTGCCGCGACGCGCACCACTAATGCAACAACACCTCAGCCCGCAGCAGCAGCCCGAGCCGCCTTGCGCTTCGCCCGCCAGGCGCCGAGCAACACGAACAGGCCGGGCACGAAGATCAGCGCCCAGATCACCTTGTCCATGTTGGCCTTGACCACCGGGATGTTGCCGAAGAAGAAACCGATGGTCACGATGCCGACGACCCACAACAACGCGCCGATCACGTTGAACGCGGTGAACTTGGAGCGCGTCATGAACGCCACGCCGGCCACGAACGGCGCAAACGTGCGCAAGAACGGCAGGAAACGCGCGGCGATGATGGTGATGCCGCCATATTTCTCATAAAACGCATGGGCCTGGTCGAAGGCGCGCTTGTTGAAGAAACGCGAGTTTTCCCACTGGAACACCTTGGGCCCGAAATACCGGCCGATGCTGTAGTTGGTCTGGTCGCCCAGGATGGCGGCCACGACCAGCAGGCCCATCACGGTGGGGTAATCCATCAGCCCGGCGCCGGCCATCGCGCCCACCACGAACAGCAACGAGTCGCCGGGCAGGAAGGGCATCACGACCAGGCCGGTCTCGACGAAGATGATCAGGAACAGCAGCGCGTAGACCCAGGCGCCGTATTGCTGCACGAAGGCATCGAGGTACTGGTCGACATGCAGGATGAAATCGAGGATGAAGGCGGCAAGTTCCATGGGGCAGGATTATCGCCGCCACCATGACCGGCTCATGGCACGGCTCCTAAAATGGCCCGGTGAACGCCGTCCTTTCCCTTTCCCCTGCCCCGCGCCGCGCCATCCGCGAACTCCCCGATGAACTGATCAGCCAGATCGCCGCCGGGGAGGTCGTCGAACGTCCGGCCTCGGTGGTGCGCGAACTCATCGACAACGCGCTGGACGCCGGCGCGCGCAGCGTCACCGTGCGCCTGCTCGCCGGCGGCGTACGCCTGATCGCGGTCGAGGACGACGGCATGGGCATCGTGCGCGAGGAACTGCCGATGGCGTTCAAGCGCCATGCCACCAGCAAGATCGGCAATCTGCAGGAACTCGAATCGGTCGGCAGCTTCGGCTTTCGCGGCGAGGCGCTGGCCGCCATCAACGCCATTGCCGACTGCACCATCGCCTCGCGGGCCGACGGCGCCACCGGCGCATTCGCGCTGGACGGGCGCAGCGGCGAACTGCGGCCGATCGCGCGCGCCACCGGTACCACGGTCGAAGTCAAGGAACTGTTCTTCAGCACGCCGGCGCGCCGCAAATTCCTCAAGACCGACGCCACCGAACTGGCCCACTGCCTGGAGGCGGTGCGCCGCCCGGCGCTGGCGCGGCCGGACGTGAGCTTTGCGTTGTGGCACGAAGGCCGGCTGGTGCAGCAATGGCGCGCCTGCGCCGCTCCCGGCACCGGCGCGACGCCGGCAGACCATGCGCAACGCATGACCGACGTGCTCGGG
>CAXBDR010000335.1:0-4449 GCA_963974265.1 uncultured Rhodoferax sp. | reverse complement strand
GTTCAGGCCCCCAATCGGCCTCCCGGCTACAGGGTAACTGCCGGATTTAGGATGAATCGTTCCGGGTCGCGGAGACCGGTGACACCGACCCGGACGCAGGCTTGCCGGACGCAAGCCGCCGGCTGCAATAGGCCGGACGCCGGCGACGGTCGAGTCTGGCCGGGGCCCCGGCCTGCCGTGCGACGCGGCCTTCAGTGGGTCGGCCCCGTGTGACCACGCTCGGCCGCCAGCCAATCGAGCACCGGAATCGTGCCGGGCAATACCGGGCTGACCGGAACCGGCAAACCCTGCCAGTTGCAGCTTTGTCCCTCGCGCATCTGCAATGCGCCGTTCCAGGCGGTGACCTTGCAGAAGTTCAGGCGCACCAACGCATGCGGGTAGTCGACGACGGTGCTGCGCCAAGGCTGCACCGCGAGCACGTCGATACCGAGTTCCTCGTGCAACTCCCGGCGCAAGGCGTCTGCCACTGTCTCGCCCGGCTCGAGCTTGCCACCCGGAAACTCCCAGTAACCCGCGTACACCTTGCCCGGCGGCCGACTGGTCAGCAAAAAATCCCCGTCCGGGCGGATCAGTACGCCGACCGCAACCTCGACGATGGCCCGATCCGGGCCGCCGTCTCGCGCGCGCTGCGGATGGGCGCGCAGGGTCGGCTCGTCGCTCACAGCGCGGTCGCTGCGCGCCCGCTGAAGTCGCGCGCAAACTGGAACGCGACACGGCCGCTGCGCGACCCCCGCTCCAGCGCCCAGACCAGTGCCTCGGGACGCGCAGCCGCAATGTCGGCGGGGGCTACACCAAAGGACCGCAGCCACTGCGCGACGATGACCAGGTATTCGTCCTGCGTGAATGGGTAGAAGCTGACCCACAAGCCGAACCGTTCGGACAACGATATCTTTTCCTCGACCACCTCGCCCGGATGCACCTCGCCGTCCTCGGTATGGGTATAGCTGAGGTTCTCCTTCATGTATTCGGGCAACAGATGACGTCGGTTGCTGGTCGCATACACCAGCACATTGGCCGTCGTCTCCGCGACCGATCCGTCCAGGATGGACTTGAGCGCCTTGTAGCCCGGCTCGCCGTCCTCGAAGCTCAGGTCGTCGCAGAAGACGATGAATTTTTCCGGCCGGTCGGACACCACGTCGACGATGTCCGGCAGGTCGACCAGGTCGGCCTTGTCGACCTCGATCAGGCGCAGGCCCCGGGACGCAAATTCCTGCAGGCAGGCCTTGATCAGCGACGACTTGCCGGTACCCCGGGCGCCGGTCAACAACACGTTGTTCGCGGTCTTGCCGCTGATGAACTGTTCGGTGTTGCGCCTGATCTTGTCCTTCTGCACGTCGATTTCCTGCAGATCGGACAGGTGGATGGTCGCAACGTGGCGCACGGGCTCCAGGGTTCCGTGACCGGAACTGCGCTTGCGATACCGAAACGCGACACCGCTATCCCAATCGGGCTCCGACAGCGGCTGCGGCAATACGGCCTCGATCCGGTCGATCAGTTGTTCGGCGCGCGCAAGCAGGTGGTTCAGTCTATCGTCCATGGCAATGAAAAGGCGTGCTGCAGCAGGTGTCCTGGCCCGGCGGACGCGGCTCAGGAACGGTAGTCGGCGTTGATGGTCACGTATTCGTGGCTGAAGTCGCAGGTCCAGACGGTGTCGGTGGCGTCACCGCGCCCGAGGTCGACCCGCACCGTGATCTCGGTTTGTTTCATCACGCGCTGGCCGTCCGCCTCCTGGTATTGCGGATGGCGGCCACCCCGGGTTGCCACATGCACGTCGTCGAGGAACAACTCGATGCCGGATTGCTCGAGGTCGTCGATGCCGGCATATCCGACCGCGGCAAGGATACGCCCCAGGTTCGGGTCGCTGGCGAAAAACGCCGTCTTGACCAGCGGTGAATGTGCGATGGCGTACGCCACTGCGCGGCACTCGTCGGCCGTGCGCCCGCCCTGCACCGTGATGGCGATGAACTTGGTTGCACCTTCGCCATCGCGCACGATGGCATGCGCCAGCTGCCGCGCCACCTCCAGCATGGCCGCCTTGAGCGCCATGCCATCGGCGCTGTCGAGCGCATCGATCTGCGCATGGGCGGCCTGGTTCGTGGCAATGACCACGAAGGAGTCGTTGGTCGACGTATCGCCGTCGACCGTGATCCGGTTGAACGAGGCGTCCGCCAGTTCCCGCGCCAGTTGCTGCATCACGGCAGGCGCAACCCGTGCGTCGGTGGCCATGAAGCCGAGCATGGTCGCCATGTTCGGCCGGATCATGCCGGCGCCCTTGCTGATGCCGGTCACCGTCACCGTCGCGCCACCGACCGTGGCGCGGGTGCTGTACGCCTTGGGCACCGTGTCGGTCGTCATGATCGCCTGCGCCGCCGCGAACCAGTGGTCGGGCTGCGCATCGGCGAGTGCCGCCGGAAGGCCCGCCTCGATGCGGTCGATCGGCAGCGGCTCCATGATCACGCCGGTGGAGAAGGGCAGGACCTGCTGCTCGGCCAGCCCCAGGCTGCGCGCCAGCGCGGCCGCACTGGCACGCGCGCGCTCCATGCCCTGTGCACCGGTACCGGCATTCGCATTGCCGGTGTTGATCAGCAAGGCGCGGATCGGCTGGCCGCTGGCCAGGTGTTCCCGGCATACCTGCACCGGCGCCGCGCAGAAGCGGTTGCGCGTGAACACGGCCGAAACCGAGGCACCCGCATCGAGCAACATGACCGTCAGGTCCTTGCGCTGTGCCTTGCGGATGCCGGCTTCGGCGATGCCGATGCGCACCCCGGGCACGGGATGCAGTTCAGCGGGATTCGGTGGGACGAGGTTGACGGGCATGACGTGCTTTCAAACCAGTTTGCCGTGGCATTGCTTGTATTTCTTGCCGCTGCCGCACGGGCATGGCTCGTTGCGACCCACGCGCGGCACCTGGCCACCTGCGACCGCCGCCGCCACACCGGTGCGGCGCGCTATGGTGTCGGCATCCGTCGTGGTCTCGACCTCCCCGGTTTCCGTGGGCGCGGAATAGGTCACGTTGCTGATGTTGTCGGCCCGGCTCTCCATTTCCTGGGCAGCCTCGTCGAGTTGTGCGCCGGATTGGATGCGCACCGTCATCAGAAGCTTGGTGACTTCGTTGCGGACCGAGTCCAGCAACTGGCCGAACAACTCGAACGCCTCGCGCTTGTACTCCTGCTTGGGCTGCTTCTGCGCGTATCCGCGCAGGTGAATGCCCTGGCGCAGGTAGTCCAAAGCGCTGAGATGCTCACGCCAATGGGTATCGATGCTCTGCAGCAGCACCATGCGCTCGAACTGCAGGAAGTTCTCGTTGCCCACCAGGGCGACCTTGGCGCCGAAAGCTTCGTTCGCCGCCGCCTGCACCTTTTCCACGATGTCTTCGTCGGTGATGGCATTGGACTCCTGCACGACCTGCTGCAGCGGCAGTTCGATATGCCACTCGTCGGCCAGCGTCTTCTGCAGGCCGTCGATGTCCCACTGCTCCTCGACCGACTCGGCTGGAACATACTGGCGCACCAGATCCTGGAAACAGCCTTCGCGCAAGGATGCGATCTGAGCCGACAGGTCCTGCGCGTCGAGGATCTCATTGCGCTGCTGGTAGATGACCTTGCGCTGGTCGTTGGACACGTCGTCGTATTCGAGCAGCTGCTTGCGCATGTCGAAGTTGCGTGCCTCGACCTTGCGCTGCGCGCTCTCGATGCTGCGGGTCACGATGCCGGCCTCGATCGCCTCGCCATCGGGCATCTTGAGCCGATCCATGATGGCGCGCACCCGGTCGCCCGCGAAGATGCGCATCAGCGCATCGTCCAGGCTCAGGTAGAACCGCGACGACCCCGGGTCGCCCTGGCGGCCGGAGCGCCCGCGCAACTGGTTGTCGATGCGCCGTGACTCATGCCGCTCGGTGGCGATGATGCGCAGGCCGCCATTGGCCGTGACGGCATCGTGGTCCTTCTGCCACTGTGCGCGCAATTCCGCGATCTTCTGAGCGCGCGCCGCGTCGTCGAGCGATTCGTCGGCCTGCACGGCCTCCACCAGTTTGTCGACATTGCCGCCCAGCACGATGTCGGTCCCGCGGCCAGCCATGTTGGTGGCAATGGTGATCATCCTGGGCCGGCCGGCCTGCGCGACGATGTCCGCCTCGCGTGCATGCTGCTTGGCGTTGAGGACCTGGTGCGGGAGCTTTTCCTTGTCGAGCAACTGATCGATGATCTCGGAGTTCTCGATCGAGGTCGTGCCCACCAGCACCGGCTGGCCACGCTCGTAACACTCCCGGATATCCTGGATCGCCGCCGCGTATTTCTCCTGCGTCGTCTTGTAGACCCGGTCGAGCTGGTCCTCGCGTTTGCTCGGGCGGTTGTGCGGAATGACGACGGTCTCGAGGCCGTAGATCTCCTGGAACTCGTAGGCCTCCGTGTCGGCCGTTCCGGTCATGCCCGCCAGCTTGCCGTACAGGCG
>CAXBDR010000334.1:0-4475 GCA_963974265.1 uncultured Rhodoferax sp. | reverse complement strand
GAGCCGGTGACATTGTGACGGCTCCGCGATCCCGGGAAAAAAGGAACCAGCGGGCCAATACGCGAAAGGCGCTGGAACGCGGTCTGAGTCAACTCATTAAACCCAACACTTAACTGGAGAACACCATGAAAACGTCGAAACCACAGACCATCCCCCGTGCCGCGGGCACCAAACCTCGAAGCCTTAAGGTGGGCGGACAGCCGGCCCGAGGACTGAGCCTCGTCTCTAAAGTGCGCACGCCAATGCAGCACCCTGATGTGAAGGCATCGATCGACAATTCGGCGGACAAAGCCTCGAATGCGCGTGGGACACCTTCGCCACGAGAACTACTGGATTACCAGCGCGATTTCTTTGAGCGCTCGCTCCTTTTCTGGGACACGCTGCGCAAGCGCGCCAACAACATGCTCGAACACGAACGTGCGGGCATGCCGCCGCTGCTCGATTTCCAATATGAGACGCTGGTCGACGCACGCCAATTTGAGCGTCCGGCCAACTACGCACTATTGCGCATCACGCAAATAGGCGAGGATTGCTGGGACGACTGCGTCGACCTAGATAAGCCGCCAGTCATCGTGCTTGATCCGCGTGCCGGCCACGGCCCGGGCATCGGCGGCTTCAAGCACGACTCCGAGGTCGGCATGGCCATGCACGAGGGCCATCCGGTTTACTTCGTCATTTTCTTTCCGGATCCGGTACCGGGTCAGACGCTGGCCGACGTGCTGCACGCATTGCGACGCTTTGTTGAAGATGTGGCGCAACGCCATCCGGGAAAGCCTCCCGTGCTCTACGGCAACTGCCAGGCCGGCTGGGCAGCGACATTGCTGGCCGCCGACTGCGAAGGGCTGACCGGTCCGGTAGTGCTGAACGGTTCGCCGTTGTCTTACTGGGCCGGTGAGTCCGGCGCCAACCCGATGCGCGTGTCCGGCGGCCTGCTCGGCGGTGCCTGGCTGGCGCATATGACGGCCGACCTCGGCAATGGTCGCTTCGACGGTGCCTGGTTGGCGCAGAACTTCGAGAACCTCAAACCCGAGAAGGCAATCTGGGAGAAATACGCCTATCTGTTCAGCAACGTCGACAACGAACAGGATCGCTTTCTCGATTTCGAGCGTTGGTGGAATGGTTTCTACTTTCTGAGCCGCGAGGAGATCCTCGCCATTGTCGAGAATCTCTTCATCGGCAACCAACTCGAGCAGGGCCAGTTTCGCATCTGTGACGAGCACATGGCCGACTTGCGCAGGATCCGCAACCCGCTCGTCGTTTTCGCCTCTTACGGTGACAACATTACGCCTCCGCGCCAGGCGCTTGGCTGGATTCCGGCGGTCTACAGTGATACCGCCGACCTCAAGAAGGCCGGCCAGCGAATCGTCTACCTGACCAATCCGCATGTCGGCCACCTGGGCATCTTCGTCTCGGCAAGTGTTGCGCGTCTGGAGCACCGGGCGATCCTGGAGAGCCTGGTCGACATCGAGTCGCTGGCCCCCGGTCTGTATGAGATGAAGATCGACAACCCGACCGGCGACGCAGACTGCCACAAGCCGTCGTACAGCGTTCGCTTCGAGCCGCGGGAGGTCGAGGACCTTCGTGAGAGCGAGCCGCGTGCCGCCTTCGAGCGAGTGCAAAAGGTGTCTGAGTTCAACGAAACGCTGTACCGGACTTATGTCAGCCCATGGGTGACGGCAATGGCCAACCCATGGACAGCGGAAATGCTGAAGTGGTCGCACCCGATGCGCACCAGCCGCTACCTGCTCTCCGAATCGTTCAATCCCTGGATGCGCGGTGTCGCGGCGCTGGCCGAATCGCTGGCGACCCATCGGCAACCGCTCGCGCACGACAACCCGCTCATCGAGCGCGAGCGCGAGGTGTTCGGCGAGGTGACGAAGGCGCTGGAAAAGGTGCGTGAGGCCCGTGACTCCGGGTACGAGCGGGCATTCGACTTGTTGTTCGCGCAACCTGAATCATTTGCCAAGTTGATTCAAGGCATGGGCGGCGCAGCGGGCCCGCAGCCCAATGCATAGTAGCAGTCGATCATGGACGACATGACGGACGCTGACCGCACGATTCTGGTAATCAACAGCGGGTCATCGAGCGTCAAATTCGCGCTCTTTGCCGCGCAGACCTCGTTGCCGAGACTCTGGTCAGGAGCGATCGAACGCATCGGTCTGGCAAATGGACACTTTCGCGCCGTCGATGCGGACGGCACGACGCTGATCGACGAGGACGCAGACATTCCTGACCACAACGCGGCGTTGCGCCTGGTTCTGGACGCGGTCGACAGGCACGTGTCGGAAACACCACTGGCTGCGGTGGGCCATCGCGTCGTCCACGGCGGGCCGGACTGCGATTGCCCTTTGGTGGTGACCTCCGCGATCGAGGAGAGGTTGCGTCGCCTGATACCGCTTGCGCCATTGCATCAGCCCAACAGTTTGGCCGGCATCGCCGCAGTGCGCGGCGCCCGGCCCGGCCTGCTGCAGGTCGCCTGTTTCGACACCGCATTTCACCACGGCCTGCCGCGAATGGCCAAGCTCACGGCCTTGCCGCGCGCGTTCTTCGACGAGGGGGTGCGCCGCTACGGCTTTCACGGCCTGTCGTATGAGTTTGTCGTCAGTTCCCTGCGACGTGATGGTGTCGATGTCGATCGCGAACGAATTGTCATCGCGCATCTCGGAAATGGGGCCTCGATGTGCGCGCTCAAAGGCGGGCGCAGTGTCGATACGACGATGGGATTCAGCACGCTTGCCGGTCTTCCGATGGGGACCCGATGTGGCGACCTGGATCCCGGCGTTGTCCTCTATCTGATGGCCGAGCAGGGCCTGACGCTCGAGCAGGTTCAGCATCTGCTCTACGAACAATCCGGCCTGCTCGGCATATCCGGGTCGAGCCGAAACATGCAAGACCTGCTGGAGCGACCAGAGCAGCCGGAGGCTGTAGAGGCCGTCGACTACTACACCTATCAGGCGCGTCGGCAACTGGGCGCGTTGACCGCGTCCCTGGGTGGAATCGACCGTCTGGTCTTCACCGCCGGGATCGGCGCCAATGCAGCAACCGTTCGGGCCAAGGTCTGCACGGGGATGGAATACCTGGGTATCAGGCTGGACCACAAGCGCAATGGGACTGGTGATCGGTGTATCTCGGCGAGCGACAGTCAGGTCACTGTTGAAGCGTTTGCAACCGATGAGGAACTGATGATTGCTGGCCACGTACGTGATGCGCTGGAAATGCGCCTGCTTGCTCCGCAGCCTGGTCACGCCGAATGACCGTCCGGCAATACGACAGCCGATACGGCGAGGCGCGAAGCACATCGCGGCAAGCCATGGAGAAGCCGCGCCTGCCCGCAGCGGTCACGGCCCGCCGAGATTGCTACAAAGTAGGCGTTCCCAGGATTCGAAATGACTGATTCTGCTCCCGTCATCACGCTATCACCGCGCGACTTCGACGCCGTTCTGTTCGACCTGGACGGTGTGCTGACCAGAACGGCGAGCGTACATGCCGCAGCCTGGAAGAAGCTTTTCGACGGTTTTCTCGAGCCGCGCGCCATCCAGGCCGGCGAGCCGTTCGTGCCCTTTGATATCGATGTGGACTACCCGCACTACGTTGACGGCAAGCCGCGTTACGACGGCCTGGCGACCTTCCTCGAATCGCGCGGTATCGAATTGCCGATGGGCACCCCCGAAGACGGCCCCGAAGTGCCAAGTGTGCGCGCATTGGGCAATCTGAAGGATCGCTACTTCCAGCAGGAGATGGCGCAGCACGGCGTCGAGCCCTATGCAGCGGCGATTTCGCTGGTGCGCGCCCTGCGGGGGCAGGAGATCAAGACCGCTGTGGTGTCCTCCAGCAACAACTGCGCAGCCGTGCTCGAAGCCGTGGGCATCGCAGAATTGTTCGACACGCGCGTGGACGGGATGGATGTCACCCGCCTCGAACTCAATGGCAAGCCGGCGCCCGATGCCTTTCTGGAGGCGGCGCGGCGCCTGGGGGTGGACCCGGTGCGCGCGGTCGTCGTGGAGGACGCGATCGCCGGGGTCGAGGCCGGGCGCGTCGGCCGGTTCGGATGCGTCATCGGCGTTGGTCGGCGCGAACATGCGCAGGCGCTGCGCGATGCCGGAGCCGATGTCGTGGTGACGGACATGGCGCAGGTCCGGGTGGCTGCCGAACCGCTGTCGGCATGGTCCCTGGTGTTCGAGGGCTTCGACCCCGCGCAGGAGGGCATCCGCGAGGCCTTGTGCACACTGGGAAACGGCTATGTGGCGTCGCGCGGCGCCGCCTTCGAATCGAAGGCGGACGACATCCACTATCCGGGGACCTACTTCGCGGGCGGCTACAACCGGCTACGCACCGATATCGCCGGGCACACCGTCGAGAACGAGGACCTCGTCAATTGCCCCAACTGGCTTGCGCTCGGGATCCGCATCGGTGGCGAAGACTGGTTCGACACGCGCAGTGTCAAGTTGCTGTCCTGCCGCCAGGAACTCGATCTG
>CAXBDR010000333.1:0-4518 GCA_963974265.1 uncultured Rhodoferax sp. | reverse complement strand
GGCATGCTGTTGCGCAGCATCAGCTTCGAGGACAGCCAAGGACACCGCGCGACGCTCAGGGAGCGGCGACTGGTCTCGATGGACAACATGCACCTCAGCGCGCAGGAGTTGTCGCTGACCGCTGACAACTGGTCGGCAGGTGTCACCTTGCGTTCGGCGATCGATGGGCGCATCGTCAACGCGGGCGCCAAGCTTTACCGCAAATTCAACAACAAGCATATCGAACCACTGGCCATGGAGGCTGTCGGCGAGGACGGCATCTACCTGTTGGTACGCACATGCCAGTCGAATTTCCATGTCGCGCAAGTGGCGCGTACGCGGGCGTTCCTCGATGGACAGCTATTGGACGCCGGGCGTCGGCTTATCGAGGAACCAGGTTACATCGCTCAGGACCTGAACGTCGACCTCGAGCAGGGCCAAACGCTGGTGCTGGAGAAGCTGGCCTCGTTCTACACCTCGCGCGACCCTGCCGTTTCGGAGTGCGGGCTGGAGGCGCGCAAGGCAATCGCGCGCGTCGGAGGCTTCGATGTCGTCATGGCTGGCCACGTGCTGGCCTGGAAGCACCTGTGGCGTCGTTTCGATCTGCATATCGTGCCGGCCGATCACCGGTTCGAGTCGAATGTGGCGATGCTGCTGCGGTTGAACATGTTTCACCTGCTGCAGGCTGTATCGCCCAACTCCATCGGGCTCGATATCGGTGTGCCCGCACGCGGCTGGACCGGCGAGGCGTATCAGGGGCACATATTCTGGGATGAGCTGTTCATCTTCCCGTTTTTCAACTACCGGATGCCCGAGATCACCCGGTCGCTTCTGATGTACCGCTACCGACGCCTGGGTGAGGCACGCGCCGCTGCGGCGGCAGCCGGTTACAAGGGTGCCATGTTCCCTTGGCAGAGCGCAAGCGATGGTCAAGAGGAGACCCAGGCGCGCAACCTGAACCCGCGCTCTCAACGCTGGGTACCAGACAACTCCTATCTGCAGCGCCACGTGGGCAGTGCCGTTGCCCATAACGTCTGGCAATATTTCCAGGTCACGCACGACGTCGAGTTTCTGCACGCCTATGGCGCGGAGCTGATGCTCGATATCGCGCGCTTCTGGTCGAGCATCGCCAGCTTCGATGAAAACCGCGGGCGTTACGAGATCCGCGGCGTGATGGGCCCTGATGAATTTCACGAAGGGTATCCGGATTCAGCGACACCGGGCCTGAACAACAACGCCTATACCAATCTCATGGCGGTGTGGGTGTTGTGCCGGGCGCTGGAAGTGCTGGATCTGTTGTCCGAGGTGCGTCGCGCCGAACTCACGACGCGGCTGGCTATATCTGCGCAGGAGATCGCACGCTGGGACGACATCAGTCGCAGGATGTTCGTGCCATTCCACGGCGATGGAATCATCAGCCAGTTCGAGGGCTACGAGAAATTGCGCGAGCTCGATTGGGAGGGCTATCGGGCACGCTATACCAATATTCAACGTCTCGATCTCATCCTCGAAAGCGAGAACGATAGCGCAAACCGCTACCAGGTCTCGAAACAGGCCGACGTGTTGATGTTGTTCTACCTGTTCTCCGCGGAAGAACTCGCTGAATTGTTCGAACGCCTGGACTATCCGTTCGCGTACGAGACCATTCCGCGCAATGTCGCCTACTACGTTGACCGTACGAGCCATGGGTCCACGCTGTGTCGTGTGGTGACGGCATGGGTGCTGGCGCGTTCCGACCGGCCGCGTGCGATGCAGTTCTTCACGCAGGCGCTGCAAAGCGATGTGTCCGACATCCAGCAAGGCACCACTGCCGAAGGCATTCACCTCGGGGCGATGGCCGGAACGGTCGACCTGGTGCAACGCGTGTGGACTGGCATCGAGGTCACGGGCGATGTGCTTCGGCTTCATCCGGAATTGCCCCAGGGCATCGATCGACTCGACATGCGCATACGCTACCGTGGACATTCGCTGGACCTGAAACTGACGCGCGCGGCGCTCACCATCCGCGGGCGCGACGTTGCAGCTGCGCCGATCACCATTTGCGTCGATGGCAAGACTTGCGAGTTCGTCGGCGGCTCGACCCGCGTGTTTTCATTGAACGGCGAAGTGGGCAATGTCGGCGTCGCCGACCGTGAATCGGCCGTCGGAGGCCGTCGGCATACGCCCTCTGCAGCGTCCCAAGAAGGCGCCCAACAGGATGGGGCCAACGATCGTGATGAGCTGCCGAAGCAGCGCCGCCCGGGGGGCGCCTGAGAACATGGAGCTTCAGCTTCATTGTCAGCCCCCATCGAGCGACGCTAACGAGGCGGCTTGCCCGGTTGGTCTCGGCGCGCACGCGGCGGACCCGCCGCCTGCCCCGACGGGAATTGCGCTTTTCACAGAGGGCGACGCGCTCTATGCGGCCATGCTGGAGTCGATCCGAGGTGCTCGTCGCACCGTGCGTATGGAAAGCTACCTCTTTGTGAACGACGAGATCGGTCGGGAGTTCACAGCGGCGCTCGCCGAACGCGCGCAGGCTGGCGTTGAAGTGCGCCTGCATCTCGACGCAGCCGGCGCTTGGGGCAACAGCTCCACTTCCATGGAGCAGCACTTGCGCGAGCGCGGGGTCGCAGTGAAGTGGTTTCACCGATGGAGCTGGCGCCGCCCTTTGCGCTACAACCGACGCAACCACCGCAAGCTGCTCGTCGTCGATGACCAGCTCGCCTATGTCGGCGGCTTCAACATTCACCGCGAGAGTTCGCGCCGGTTCTACGGCGATGCGCGATGGCGCGATACCCATGCCTCGATATCGGGCGCGCTCGCACTCGATGCAGCGAAGCTGTTCGATGTCTTTTGGCTCGGGCACCGGCATTGGACGCCCACACTGAACGGCATCGCGAACCTGATCCCGAACCATACGGGAAAATGCCGGCACCGCATTCGCTGCCTTTACTCGGATGCGTTTGCCGGGGCGCGCGAGCGCATCTACTTGACCACGCCATATTTCGTTCCCGATCTGCTGATGCAGCAGCGCCTGATGAATGCTGCGCGCCGCGGTGTCGACGTTCGGCTGTTGGTGCCGTCGCAAAGCGACGTTCCACTCGCGCGCTGGGCCGCGCACGCGTTCTACGCCGCACTGATCGCCGCCGGCGTGCGTGTCTACGAGTATCTACCGCGCATGCTGCATGCGAAAACGATTGTGATCGACGGACGTTGGTCGGTGATCGGAACGGCGAATTTTGACTACCGCAGCTTTTTCCTGAACTTCGAGTTGGTTCTGGTCGTGCGCGAGGCCGGCTTTTGCGCGCAGCTTGAGCGGCAATTCTTTGCCGACCTTCACCAGTCGTCACCAGTAGCATCCGGGCGCTGGGCCGAGCGGCGCTGGTGGCGGCGCTTGCTGGAGCTTGTCGGGTGGACGGTGCGCAGGTGGCTATGACTGCCGGACGAACCACATATTCTCAACGCCGTGACGGTACAACCCATTTCGAAGCATCAAACACTGTGACAAATCAGACTAGCAACTTGCAAAATCTTGTTGACCAGGCCAGGTCGTTCGGACCTGTCCGCGTTGCCGTGGTCGACGCGGCGCAAGCCGTCGTCATCGAGACACTACGCGAAGCCCACGCACTCGGGATCGTCGAGCCGCGTCTTATCGGCGACGCCGGATCCATTGCAGCGTTGTGCGAGGCCCATGGCTGGAAGATTCAGCCGGACTGGATCATTGCGGCCTCCACCGACGAGGCGTCGGCAGCGCAGGCCGTCAAGCTCGCCCGGACCGGTCAGGTCGATGCCGTCATGAAGGGCAATGTTCACACCGACGTCCTGATGCATGCGTTGCTCGACAAGGAACATGGCCTGCGTGTTCCCGGCCGGCGTGTCAGCCATGTTTTCGTCGTCGAGGTATCGACGTACTCCAAACTCCTTGGTATCACGGACGCGGCGATCAACATTACGCCGGATCTCAACGCCAAAGCACAGATTCTTCAGAATGCCGTCGATCTGTTCCAGCTTCTTGGCGTCCAGCAGCCGAAGGTGGCAGTGCTTTCTGCGGTCGAGACAGTCAATCCGGACATCGTTTCGACGCTCGATGCTGCCTGCCTGACGCTGATGGCACAGCGCGGTCAGGTCGTCGGCGCCATCGTCGACGGCCCGCTGGCGTTCGACAACGCGATCTCGCATCGAGCTGCTGACGCAAAGGGCATCGTGTCGCTCGTGGCAGGAGACGCTGACATCTTGCTGGTGCCGGACCTGATCTCCGGCAACATACTGGCGAAGAACCTCGAATACCTGGCGAACGCCGTGGCCGCCGGAATTGCCGTGGGGCTTGCGGTGCCCGTGGTGTTGAATTCTCGCGCCGACCCCGCGCCAGCGCGCCTGGCTTCTCTGGCGCTGGCGGCGCTCATGCATCACCGAACACCCAAGTCACCGGCGAAACCCGAAGTTTCCGAGACCAGCCTCATCAGCGCGCCGCAGCCAGAACATGCCTGTTGTCCGCTGAACGCTTGACTATCAATCTCCCTATTGCACCCATTTAACATCGAGGAAACATGGATATGGTGA
>CAXBDR010000332.1:0-4561 GCA_963974265.1 uncultured Rhodoferax sp. | reverse complement strand
TTCCACACAATCGGCAGCGACGTCCGAGAAGCTCGACCTGAGTGGCCGAAAAGGGCTCGTTGTCGGCATCGCAAATGAACATAGCCTGGCGTGGTCGGCCGCGCAACACTTCCGAAATGCCGGTGCCGAACTCGCGGTCACTTATCTGAACGAGAAGGCGAAGCCTTTCGTAGAGCCGCTTGCCACTGAACTCGCGGCTCCGATATTCCTGCATTGCGACGTCTCCGAGCCTGGCCAACTCGAGGCCGTTTTCGAGGCGATCAAGGCGCAATGGGGCCGACTCGACTTTCTCTTCCACTCCATTGCCTGGGCGCGCAAGGAGGATTTGCACGGCCGATTGACCGACTGCTCCTCCGAAGGCTTTGCCGAGTCGATGCTCGTGTCCTGTCACTCGTTCATTCGCATGGCCAAACTGGCCGAACCGCTGATGGATCGGGAAGGCAGCCTCACGACCTTGAGTTTCTTCGGCGCAGAGCGAGTCGTCGACCACTACAACGTCATGGGTCCCGTCAAGGCAGCCCTTGAAGCTTCGGTGCGCTATCTGGCCCACGAACTCGGCGGCAGCAATATCCGCGTGAACGCCATATCCGCAGGCGCGGTCAAGACGCGGGCAGCATCAGGCATTGAACACTTCGATGAATTGCTCAACGAGTCGATGCGCAAGGCTCCGCTTCGGCGCACTGTCGACGCCAGCGAAGTGGGTCGAGCGGCGCTGGTCCTGGCGAGCGACTACGCGTCTGGTATCACCGGTGAAGTGCTGCACGTCGATGCGGGATTTCATGTATCCGGCATGGTCTTCCATGGCGACCGAGAAGCTCCAAATGGCTAAACCGCGATCAGCCAGGCGGATTCGGCCCGACATTAATAGCTCTCGAAAGGGAGCGCGCGCGATGGCGAACCGATCTTCTCTATTCAATCCGCGGGTTGATTGTGTGCCGCTCAGGCGGTGGCAACTGATCTGGCTCGCGGCGGCCGTCTTCGTCGTTTCGACGGGTTACGGCGCGCTGATGCCGCTTTTGCCGAAATGGCTCGGACCCCTCATGCCGGGCGCAAGTGCCGCCGAGATCGCCCGGCATGTCGGAATGCTCAGCGGTGCGTACGCTGCCGGGATTCTGGTTGGCGCGCCGCTGTGGGGAATGGTTTCCGACCGCGTGGGGCGCGGTCGAATACTCATCATGGGTATGATCGGCTACGTCGCCAGCCTCCTGCTTCTGCTGCTGCCCGACCTGTTTGGCATTTTGGGCATTTACGCGATGCGCGGTGCAGCGGGATTCTTTGTCGGAGCAATCGTGCCCCTCGTGCCCGCTCTGGTAGCGGAACATACGCCCCAAAGCCAAAGGGCGCGCCGATTTGCATGGCTGAGCGGGATGTCGCTGGTCGGGTTTCTCTTTGGTCCAGGCCTGATAGCTCTGGCCGCATCAATTGCGTGGACGTTTGGCCAGGCCTCCCCTGACCCGGAGGCCTTGGCCCAGATTGTCATCGGCCTTTCAGCGCTGCTCGGGGCGCTGACGATGCTCGGACTTGCCGCGACGCTGCCACCGCGCAATGCGATCGAGGCGGGGCCAGAAGACGCGAACGGCAGTCTCCAGGCCTTGCATGCCCTGCCACTTTGGGGGCTGAGTGGGACGGTGATCTTCGTGCTGTCAGGCTTTGAGCTCGGTATCGTGCTGCAGGGTCAACAGCATAGTGCCCTCTCGTCGCGGGACATCGCCTGGATGTTCGCCGAATGCAGCATTGCGATGTTGCTTGTCAACGGCTTCTTGTTTTTCACTTCGCTGCTGGAAAAGGCCCCACCGCACTTGCTCGCAGCCACTGGCCTGATTTTGGCCATCAGCGGCCTGGTCCTGTTGGGGCAGCACCAGTCTCAGCAATGGTTGTACGTCGGCATCGCCTTGATGGCGGTGGGTACAGGGCTCGTCCTGCCGGTGGTAGCGTTCCTGGCAGCAGGTGCTGCGCCTCGGACACTCGGCATGATGATGGGCGGCCTGGCCGCGGCGGCCGGCCTCGGCCAGACGCTCGGATCGTCGGCTGGCGGATGGCTGTTCGGGGCGGTCGGACAGCACAGTTTCAGCTGGTTCGCCGTCCCTTTGGGGGCGACACTGTTGCTGCTTATGGCCCGCCCGGGCTGGTGGCCAAGCACGGTTTCGTCTCCGGGCGTGTCTTCGACCACGCGGCCTTGGCGCTCCAGTGCCGAGTGACAATGCGATGATCGACGCGCGCCTGCAGAAATGCGTCGAAGGCGTGAGCCACCGAATCGTGCTCGCGCAGGTGTCGCTCGGTCTGTACGTCGTCGTCACCCGGCTAATGCTGCAGGCCGTGGGCCCCCGACCAGGCGGTATGCCGTCGCTCGCACCGGCTGGATATGCGCTCGCCAATCAATTCATATTTTCCATCGCCCGCTGGCGCGCTTGGCGCTGAACCGGGTCTTTACAACCAAGGAGTGCATATGAACAGGATCAGGGTCGCCGTCAACGGCTACGGAGTCATCGGCAAGCGGGTCGCAGATGCGGTTCGCCTGCAGGACGACATGGTGCTCGCCGGCGTGGCCGACATCGTCAACGACTACCGGGTGCAGGTCGCGGCGCGCGCCGGACTGCCCGTGTACGCGGCGACGCCGCAGGCCGAGGAGCCGATGCGCGCGGCCGGGATTGCGGTCGCGGGCAGCTTCGCTGAACTGCTCGCCGTGTCCGATGTCGTCGTCGACTGCACGCCGAAGAAGGTGGCCGCGGCCAACAAGGCCGTGTACGAGGCGGCGGGCGTCAAGGCGATCTTCCATGGCGGAGAATCGCACGCGCTGACCGGCCATTCATTCGTCGCACAGGCGAACTATGCGTCGGCCCTGGGGCGCTCGTCGACGCGCGTCGTGTCATGCAACACCACATCGATCGTGCGCACGCTCGGCGCACTCAAGGCGGCGGGCTTGCTCAAGCGTGCCCGTGGCACGTTGATCCGGCGCGCATCCGACCCTTGGGAGGCCCATGCCGATGGCATCGTGAACACGGTGGTCCCGGAGAAGGTCATTCCGAGCCATCAGGGTCCGGACGCCCGCACGGTCATCCCGGACCTCGACGTGGTGACGATCGCCGTGAAGGCCTCGCACAACTCCAGCCACCTGCACACCTGGTGGGTCGAGATGACCCGGCCGGCGACGCGCGACGAGGTACTCGCTGCGTTTTTGGCGGCACCGCGAATCGCCTTCGTTCGCTCGTCGGACGGGATCGTGGCGCTCAACAGCACGGTCGAGCTGATGGCCGATCTGGGCCGCCCGCGCGGCGACATGTGGGAAGTGGCGCTGTGGGAAGACGTGCTGGCCGTCGATGGCGACCAGGCGTACTACACCTACCAGGTCTTTAACCAGGCGATCGTGATCCCGGAAACCATCGACGCGATCCGGGCTCTCACGGGAATCGAGCAGGACGCGGCAAGGTCCATCGCGAAGACCGATGCATCGCTGGGTCTGCAGCGCGACTTTCTATTCAGCCGCGGATAGCGCTGCATCGATAGAGGCAGTTGCCAATGTCGACCCGGCGGGCGTCGCCGAGGAGGTGCGGAGTCTCAGTTGCGGCCGCTCATCCAAGCGGTGACGGAGAGCACAGGAGATGCCTCGGTGATGCCTTGCCAACAGCGCGATTGACGCCCAGGTGTGAGAGCGGCGATGGTTGAAACGTGTCAATGATCGAGTAAGGAGGGCGACAGTGGCGAAAATTCTTATTCGGATTCAACGCGTCGAGCAGCTGTTCGATACCTTGGTACCTACGCCGTTTCGTTCCCAAGCGCTTGGTCGCGACGCTGAAGACTATATCGTCGACAAGGCGGAAAACTGGGGTCGGACAGAGCCGCTTCGCATTGTCGTTCGCCTCCCAGCGGATCTTGGTGCGCATGCCGATGAAATAGCCCGTGCGATACCTGCCCACTTCGATTTGGCCCATTCCCGCTGCCGACGCCAATTTCAACAGCGTATGCGGATCGGTCGTACCGCGCTTGTCGCGGGATTTGCCGTACTCGGGGTTTCCCTGCTTCTGCGGGCGCTGTTGGGCGAGTTGGGCGATCGAACGATCATCATTGCGGCCAGCGAAGGCTTGTTGATTCTCGGGTGGGTCGCGCTATGGCGCCCGCTGGAAATATTGCTCTTTGAGCGCCTCGAGAACCACCAGAAGATCGCGACACTTTTGCGTCTGTCCCGTGTTCCGGTCGACATTGAGTTCGAAAACGCCTCGCCTGTTCCATTGGAAGCAGGCGGGCGTGAGTTCGATACAGCGATTCATCACGTCAATTGAGCCGGCCGCGCGCTGTGCTGCTGGTGTCGGCCCGCAGCGACAGCCGCACGCGCATCAGCGTGCAGGCTGGTTACGCAACGTCTCGCGACGACTCTGGTTGATGCAAGTCGTGGGCCGTAAACCGTAGCTTTTGAATCGCATTGCCGTGACTTGATGCAGATCAAAGTTCGTGATTGAGCATGTCCTTACTATCACAACCATACCGCTAGCCCTCTGCATGAATTTGTTGTCAATCACCCGAACCAAACGCAATTGGGTAATTGCGATGCTGTTGCTGTGGGTGT
>CAXBDR010000331.1:0-4566 GCA_963974265.1 uncultured Rhodoferax sp. | reverse complement strand
CTCCCACAGCGGCTGGCCACTGGCGCAGGCCTGCAACGCGGCGTCGACGTTGCCGAACGGCGCCAGCCATTGCAGCGTGCGCAAGGTCGGAAAGATCATCGGCAGGCTGCCAGCCTGGTGTTGCGTGATCGCCGCGGCGGCGTGCAGCCACACCGGCTCGAACTGCTCGGCATCGTCGGACACCGGGGTCTGGCCCGCCGGCATGCGGGCTATTAGAAACGACGTGTCGAAGCGCCGTGGTACTACGCTGCGATCTGCGATCCAGCGCGCCACAGGCCTTACCTGGTCAACCGGGAATTTCAGGCCGCGCTCGCGCAACTGTGGATACAGGGGCAGGCTGCGTTGCAGCCCGGCATGTTCTGCGGCGATCGGTGCGCCGTCGTTGCCCACGGCCAGCAAAACGCCGAGCTCTTCGAAGCTCTCGCGCAAGGCGGCCAAAACTGCTGTCAGATGCCCCGGGATGTGGTTTTCACCCGCCAGCGCCAGGTCGTGGGCCTGCGCGTCCTGCTCGTCGACGCGACCGCCTGGAAACACGAATGCGCCGGGCAGGTAGCCCGCATGGGGCGAGCGACGCGTCATCAGCACTTGCGGTCCGGCGGACGTATCGCGCAGCAGCAGCAACGTGGCGGCGAGCCTGGCCGGGACGGGCGTGTAGGAAGGGTGCAACTGCAGCGCTTGTCGGATCATGGTGCGGCGGCTTTCATCATTGCGGTGAGGCGGCTCGTTCAGGCGCTGGCGCTGTTGGTGCGCAGCAACTCATCGAGCGTGCGTTCCAGATGACGCAGCGAATTGCACTCTCGGGCGATATGGCAATAGGGCTGGTAACGTTTCATCTCCGAATCTCCGAGACCCCAAAAGGTCAGCGGCTCCGGATTGAGCCAGATCACGCGTCGTGCGCGCTGGTACAGCGTCTTCATGATGCCGGCATGCGCCTCGCCGCGGTTGTTACGCGCGTCGCCGAGGATCAGCACGGTGGTGCGCCGGTCGATGCGGTCCATCAACTGCTCTTCAATGTCGAGCAGCACCTGTCCGTAGTCGGTGCCGCTGCCGCCGACGGCCTGCATCACCCGATCCACCGCCTGCTCGACGGGCAGCGTCTCGAAGGTCGCGCTGACATCGACCAGGTGGTTGGTGAAAGCAAACGATTGCACGCCTGAGACCAGTTCGTCCAGGCTGTACAGGAACAGCAGCAGGAAACGCGCGTATTGGCGCACCGAACCGCTGACGTCACAGATCGCCACCACCTTGGGCCGTTCGACCGTGGTTTTGCGCCAGTGGGTTTCGAACATGACTCCGCCGTAGGCCGCGTTGGCCCGCATGGTGCGGCGAAAATCGAGCTGGCCGCGCTGTTCGCGGCGTTTGCGGCGCGCATGGCGTTCGGCCAGGCGGCGGGCGATCTTGCGCACGATCTCGTGCATGCGCGCGAAGTCGCGCCGGTCGATGTTCGATAGCTTTTGCGTCTGCAGGAAGTCGTCGTGCAGTTCGCGCGTTGGCGCGGTTCCATACAGCGACAGCTTGCGCTCGACGAAATTGCGCACTTCATTGAACAGCCGTTTGCGCGCGCGTTCGAGCTCGTCGAACCGCTCGGGCGCCATCGTTTGACGCCGCGCTTCTGTGATTTCACGGTCGAGTTGGTCCAGTCCCATCGCGCGCTGGATCTTCTGCGTGTAGTAGCCCTTTTGGGTAAAGAACCAGATGTCGGTCAAGCCAGCCTCGCGCGCGGCCTGCTGCATGCGGCGCGACAACGCTGCCGCGTCGCCCGACAGCAACAACTGCGACAGTCCCTGGCCACCGCTGCCCTGGCAGCCGCCTTCACCTGCCTGGCCTTGGCCGCCGCCCTGCTCGGCGGGCGGGGGCTGATCGGCCGGTGGCTTTGGGGGCGCGTCGGTGACCGGTTGCAACAGTGCCTGGCGGCTGGTTCCAAAAGAGTCGAAGCGAAAAAAGCGTTCGAAGGCTTCGTCAAAGATCGCACGGTCGATCTGGCTCTTGGCCAAGGTGGCGCCGAGCGCGCTCTTGAGAAGATCGCGTTCGCGCCATCCCACGAGCTGAGTCGCCTTTGCAGCATCGACCTGGGCATTGAGGCTGACTTCCAGATCACTGCCACGCAGTGCCTTGAAGAAATCCTCAAGCGTGCTTTGCATGCCTTGAGCTTGTTGCAATTGGCACCTCCGCATCTTTTCGGGCCTGGGCCAGAAGGGCAGGCAGTTGTTCGCTGGCAGAGGCTATATCCTGCTCGAACTTGAGGAACACATTGAGCGTGTCGCGCACCAGGTCAAGGTTCAGGTGCTCTGCATTGAGTAGCAGAAGCGTTTTCGCCCAGTCAATGGTTTCACTGACCGATGGCTGCTTTTTGAGGTCCAGATGGCGCACGGCCTGCACAAAGGCGACCAGTTCCCGGTTGAGCGTTTCTGACAAGCCGGGCACACGTCGCTCCAGGATCCGTCGTTCGACCGCCGCCTGCGGAAACGGGATGTGCAGGTGAAGACAGCGGCGTTTGAGCGCGTCGCTCATCTCGCGGGTGTTATTGCTGGTCAGGAAGACCATGGGCTTGACCTTTGCGACGATGGTGCCGAGTTCCGGTACCGAGACCTGGAAGTCGGACAACACCTCGAGCAGAAAGGCTTCGAACTCGGGGTCGGACTTGTCAATTTCGTCGATCAGCAGCACGCAGCCGCGTTCCTGGTGCAGCGCCTGGTACAGGGGCCGTGGCTCGAGGAAATGTTCGGAGAAAAACAGGTCGTCGTGCGCGTGCAGCTTTTCGATCGACGCGGCCAGTCCGACCGCGCCCTGCATCATCTCGGCCAGCTTGTCTTTCAAGAGCTGTGTGTATAGCAGTTGCTTTCCGTATTTCCATTCATACAACGCCTTGGATTCATCCAGTCCCTCGTAACACTGCAATCGGATCAGTGGCACGTCGAGGATGCTGGCCATGCTCTTGGCCAGCTCGGTCTTGCCGACGCCAGCCGGGCCTTCGACCAGCACCGGCTTTTCGAGGTTGAACGCCAGGTAGACTGCGGTCGCGAGCTGGCGGTCCGCAATGTAGTCCACATCGGACAAGCGGTTCAGAACGACTTCAACAGAATCGAAGTGGGAATCATGCAGGGACTTCATCGGGTTCCTTGGAGTTGATCAGGGCGCTGGCGGCGCTCAGATGACGCGCTTCGCCCACCCTGCGCGCAATACCCAGTACGGTGCGCAGGTCACGCGAAATAATTGGAAATTGCGGTTCCTGGATCTCCAGGGACCGGGCGAATGCTTCGCAGCTGTCCTGCCACCGGGCCAGCAGGATACGAATACCTGCATTGAGATCCGCCTGGCTTTGATCCGCGCCGTGCGACTCGAGACGCCCGGCCACCGACACGGACAGGCTGTCGAGCGCCGCCAGTTCGAGCTGCAACGCGCCCAGTACGGACAGATGGGGTGGCGCCGGGGCGGCGTCGCGCAAGATTGCAACCAGCACATCGATCTCGGCCCGCATGGCGCCGACCATCGTGCCGGCAAGCAGCGTGTCCTCGACCGTGCGCAGCGGCCTGGCAATCCGGTCAAAGCCGTTTCCATCGGTGCGCAGGCGGCTGGTGAGCGGGACCCGGCACGCCTGCAGTGACAGGCCGCAGTGCCCCAAAGGTGCCAGCAGGCCCGGCCGGTTTGACGGCACCCGGTTCAGACCCTGTGCGCCGGCATCGACGACAAAGGCATCGAATGCCTTGCGCCCGGCTGTTTCGCCGGTGACCGCCAGGATCACGAAAACGTCTGCTGATGGCCCGTTGCTGACATAGGACTTTTCACCGTCCAACTGCCAGTGGTCGGACTCGAGACGGGCGCGACAGCTCAGGTATTTGGGATGCGCGCCAACGTCCGGTTCGGAAATTGCCAGCGCGGCAATCTTCTCACCGCGCATCATTTCGCGTATCAGATCCAGGTGATTTTGATTGTCGCAATGCGGCGCTATGACGAAACGACCAAGCATTTCGTTCATCAGCCAGCCCAGTCCCAATCCGACGCACCCGGTCCGACGCGCGATTTCTCCTGACATCGAGGCCACTTCAGGCCAGCGCGCCCGCGTCGCATTCTCGCCGGCGCCGAAGCCGATTCCGAGCAGGCCGCGCGACGCAAGATGGCGCCACCAATCGCGCGGAAATGCCGCCTCCGGGTTGAGCGTCGGCGCGCTGCGCATGGCCACGCGCATCGCTTCATGGATGGACGTGGCGCAAGGCGCCGCAGTGTTTGCCGCAAGGCTGTTCATGTTTTTCTGCTCGTCCTGCGAATACCGGGCCGTTGCATCCTGGACGGATGCGTAAAGCTCGATTGGGTTGACGTCAGCCTAACACTTGTTAGATAATGAAGTATAAACGATATGGCCGCAAGAGGAAATGACCGGTGAAACGTGTCGCTTGTGGCGGTCGGCGTGATCCAAAGGAGGTTAAGTGAAGATACTGGTCGCCGTGAAACGGGTTCTCGACTACAACGTCAAGGCCCGCGTGAAATCCGACGGTTCGGGGGTTGACCTCGCGAACCAGAAAATGTCCATGAATCCGTTCGACGAGATCGCCTGCGAGGAGGCGGTAC
>CAXBDR010000330.1:0-4578 GCA_963974265.1 uncultured Rhodoferax sp. | reverse complement strand
GCGGCTCGGGGGCGACGAGTTCGCCATACTGCTCTCGCTGAGCGACGCACCGACCGCGCTGGCGGTGGCCGAGCGCATCGCCAAGTCGTTCGAGTTGCCGCTGTCCTTCGAGGACCAGACGGTGGACCTGAGCGCCGGCATCGGCGTGGCCTGCTGGCCTACGCACGCCGACGACGCCGATACCTTGCTGTCGCGTGCCGAGGTGGCGATGTATGCGGCCAAGAGCCGGACCACCGGCATCCAGCTCTACGACCCGGCGCTGGATTCGTCCAGCACGCTGACCTTGTCCTTGTTGACCGAGCTGCGCCAGGCCATCGACCGTGAGGAATTGCGTTTGTTCCTGCAACCCAAGATTCGGCTGAGCGATGACCGGGTGGTGGCCGCGGAGGCACTGGTGCGCTGGCAACACCCGATGCGCGGCCTGGTGCCGCCGCTGGCGTTCATTCCGTTTGCCGAGCAGACCGGATTCGTGCGCCAGCTGACCTTGTGGATGTTCGATCGCGCGGCGCGCGCCAGCCGCGAACTGCAGGCGCAAGGCATGGTGTTGCGCCTGGCGATCAACTTGTCGACGCGCGACATGCTCGACATCGACTTGCCCGCGCGCCTCGACGACATCCTGCAGCGCAATGCGGTCGAGGCGTCGGCGTTCTGCCTGGAAATCACCGAAAGCGCCATCATGGACGACCCGCAGCGCGCGTTGGCGACGCTGGAAAAGCTCTCGCGACGCGGGTTCAGGTTGTCGATCGACGACTTCGGTACCGGTTATTCCTCCTTGGCCTATCTCAAGCGACTACCGGTGGACGAACTCAAGATCGACAAGTCCTTCGTCATGAACATGCAGGAGGACGACGATGACGCCAAGATCGTGCGCTCGACCATCGACCTGGCCCACAACCTGGGACTATCCGTGGTCGCCGAAGGAGTCGAGAACGCGGTGATTCTGGAACAGTTGCGTGCGCTCGCCTGCGACGAGGCGCAGGGCTATTTCGTTTCCAAGCCGATGCCGGCCGAATCGCTGGCGCGCTGGTGTACGCAGTGGGAGGCCGATCTGCGTCCATCGGCCTGACCGTCAGAACGAGACCAAGGGCATCCGGGTACACCGATTGCCGACAGGGATACGGGGTTTGCTTGCAAATGCGAACCATTCGCATTAAAGTAAGGCCATGCAATGCGAAGACCCCGACACGATGCGACTGACAAACGAACTCGAACCACTGCTCTCGGGCACCTTGGTGCTGATGACGGCGGTACAGCACCCCGGCGCATGTATGCACAACCCGGCCAAGATCGTGTCGAACCTGGAGCGCCTGACCAGCCATCCGCGGCTGTCGGCCGAGTTTCGCATGGTGCTCGAGCGCTTGCGACTGCACTGGCAGGCGCGTTGCGTAGCACCCGCAGCGGTTCAGTGCGCCGACGCAGCCTTGACGGCCAGCCGCCGGCTGCACTGACCGCGGCCGCCAACCGTGCGCCGCGCGGCTCTGGCCAGGCCTGCTCGCAGGGCGTCGCCGAGGGCAGGCTCCTGTTCACGCCGAATCCTGCTGCGGAGCCCGTCCACGGCTCCATGCAGATCTGCGGCCGGCCCGATCAGTCGTCGTCGTGGTGCCGCGCGTGTTTGCCGCAGCTGCCGGTCGAGGCCGCGACGTATTGCTCGTAGATGGCGTGCCGTGCGTCCAGGCGCATGTAGTCGGGCCGCTTGCGGTCGCGCATCTTGCTGAAGTCGACCTGCTTGACCTTGCGCAGGTCCTTGGCACGGGTCTCGCCGGTCGCGACGCCGATGGTCCCCAGCACAGCCGGTGACACCGCAGGGCCCGTGGCAGCCAACGCACCGATGATGATCTCGATCGTGCCGCTGGCATGGATTGCGACCTGCACGGTGTTGGGCTCCGTCGTTCCGGCCGCGGGGACGTTCCAGTAGGTCACGACGACACGCTGGTTGGCGGCATCGTGGTAACCGAACACGCCGCGATCGGTGGTGCTGAACGCGCCGCTGTCGAGGTTCTTCATCAGCGCGGCGATCGTGAAGCGGTTGCTCAGCAGCAACTGGCCGCGCATGAACCATGGCGAGCCGTTTTCGTCGATGCCACTGTAGGCCGCGGCGGTGCGTGTCGTGATGGCGCCGTCTTCGCTGACGATCAGCGTGCGGACCGGATCGCGCTGGCCCGGCACCCAGAAGGCGAAGTCGGGGTAGCTCAGGTAGACGCTGGCATTGCCGCCCGAGCGCAGCTTGGTCGTTCCCTTGTCGTACAGGGGCTGGCCGGACTTGACGCTGACCCGGTAGCCGTCGTAACCCTGGGGCACGAAGCTGATCTTGTCGCCGGGCAGCAGGTCGAGCGGATGCTCCTTCTGCTTCAGGCAACTGCTGGTGAAGTCCACCAAGGGATTTTCCTGGCGCTGGAACCCGGTGTCCTTCAGGTACTTGTCGTAGCGCCTGTCGTCCTTGAGCGACTGGTTGAAGAACGACACCGCATACCAGTTGGTCAACCGGGTGATCTCGTCCAGCGACACCTCGGGCTTGAGCGGCATCAGTGGCTGCAACTCGTTCTTCACCGCGACGATGTCGGACGGGCCGAAGAACACAGATTCCAGCTGGGCATCGCTGATGCCGTCGAACACCGACGCGTCGCAATATTCGTAGACACCCGCCTGGCGCGAACCGGTGTAGGTGAAATAGAAGGTCGAGTCGAAGATGAAGTTGGCGATGTCCGAGGGGTCGAGTGCGGTCGGGTTGGTGAACACCTGGCCGTTGATGCCGGGCTGGATCGTCAGCATGGAATTGCGGAAGTCCTGGCACCAGCTCGACTGGTATCCGGCCGTGTGGTGGGCGATGCCGGCGATGTCGGCCAGGTATTTTGCGGGGCTGTTGCTGAACAGGTTGAAGTCGTTGTAGGCGATGCCGGTATCGTTGCCCAGGAACAGCAGCGGCACCCTGGCATTGGCATAGTCGGCGGGCTTGAGCAACAGGCCCCAGTTGCTGCCGCCACTCATCAGCGCCGCCTTGACCCGGCTGTCCGGTGCCAGGCCGGCCGAGCCGATGCCGGTGACGGTGGCCAGGCTGGTCTGGCCGCCGAGTGAATAACCGAGCACACCGATCCTGTCGGCGTCGATGCGTTGCAAGAACGGCATGCCCGTGGTGTCGTCGAGCGTGCCCTGCAGGATGGCGTCGATGACGAAACGCACGTCCCGCGAACGGGTCGCGATGCCGCCGCTCATGACCGGGTTGGGACCGATCGCCACGGCGGGAATGTAGTTCTTGAAGAAGCTGCCCTGGTAGTAGGCATCGCTGTTGCCGGTGTGTTCGACCGAGGCCACGACGTAGCCGTGGCTGGCCAGGGTCTCCAGCGTGTCCGGCATGTTCTTGGTCGACGCCACCAGGTTGCCGTGGGATGCGACCAGCAGCGGGAAGCTTGCGGAGGCCAGTGGCGCGTTCTCCGCCACGCGGTTGTACGATCGCGCGCCCTGGGCCGTCAGCGGGGGCAGGTCCGGCAGGCCCGGAAACACCGTGCTGCCCGGATTCTCGTTGTACATCGGGTTGTTCCAGGTGTATCGAATGTGTCCGGTGGGCTTGGTGTGGGTCGGGTACCAGATGTCCAGGCGCAGCGGCCGGGCACTGCCTGTTGCGGGCATCGATCCGTTGAGGTTGCGCGACGGATCGGTGAGGATCACCGAGGTGTGGCCGATGCCGTAGGGGCCAGCCTGGTCCGGGGGATAGAACCGGTTGTCGCGGTCATGCCGGTGTTGCTGCGACGTGTCGCCGTGGTGCTTGTCCTTGGCGGCAGCACCGTCCGGTGCGACCAGAAAGGCGCCGACCAGCAAAGCACCTGCTGCGGCCGCAAGCATGCGGCGGCTCGACGTGATGTGTTGCATGTTTTCCCCTTTGTGGATTGCTGGATGCCGGATGGCGGGCACGAGGCTCGGCCGTTCCGAACAACAGTTGCTCAATCCAACGCGCAGATGGGCCGACCGGGGTGCCTGGCCCATCCTAGGCGCAATCGTGAGCGCTGACAACCCTGGTGCCGTTCCGGCAGGCGAACGAACGCCATCGCGCGCCAGCCACCATGACCCCATGCGCGTGCGATCAACAACAAGTCGATGGACCCGCCGTTGCGGGTCCGTTTTGCGGCACGCCCATCACGAGAGCGCGCCGGCCCTGCTCAGCCCAAGCCCTTGAGCGCCGCGTCCCCACCAGGCGTCTTCCTGCAGTCTTCGATGTACTGCCGGATGATGTCGGCAAAACTGTCGTCCGGATGCAGGCCCAGCCGCGCCGCGCGTTTGGCGGTGGCACCGGTCGGCCAGTTGGCGACCATGCCGGCGATACGTTCGTCGCGCACGAACTTCACGCGTTCGCGCACCGTCTTGCCGGCGACTTCCTCGAGTGCGTCGAGCATGTCGGACACGCGCACGTTGATCGACGGCAGGTTCATGCCGAGCCGGCCGAGGAAGTCTTCGCGGCTGGCCTCGAATACCTTGATCAGGCCTTCGACCGTCTTGCCGGGCGAGGCCAGCGGATGCGACACGCTGGCGTCGACCGGGCAGATCGCCTCGACGCCGGCCAGCGGCTCGCGGATGATGCCGGAGAAG
>CAXBDR010000329.1:0-4579 GCA_963974265.1 uncultured Rhodoferax sp. | reverse complement strand
CATCACGACAGCCGGGGCTGTCGTGTCTTGTTCCCTGGCGCCTAGGCGCCGCGGAACGGCTGCATGCCTTGCCACCAGTCCAACACCTGATCGACCGATGCTTCGATGGTCAGATCCGAGTTGTCCAGCAACCGGGCGTCCTGCGCGGGCTTCAAAGGGGCGGTGCTGCGACTGGTGTCGCGCGCATCGCGGGCCTCGAGGTCTGCGCGAAGATCGCCGAGTGTAGCCGAAATGCCCTTTGAAATCAATTGCTTATATCGTCGTTCCGCGCGCCGTGCGGCGCTGGCGGTCAAGAACACCTTGAGCGGGGCCTGCGGGAAGATGACCGTGCCCATGTCGCGTCCATCCGCCACCAGCCCCGGCAGGCGTTGCGCCGCGTGTTGCAGGTCGATCAGGGCGTTGCGCACGGCCGGCAGGGTGGATACCCTCGAGGCGTTCATGCCCATGGCCTCGGTGCGCACCAGGTCGCTGACGTCTTCATCGCCCAGCAGGATACGGCCGTCGACAAAATGGATCTGCAAGGTCCTGACCAGCGCGGCGATCGCCGTCTCGCCGCTGGCGTCGAGCGCCAGGCCGACCCGGGTGGCGGCCAGCGCGGTGATGCGGTACAAGGCGCCCGAATCCAGGAACTGGTAGCCCAGTCGCTTGGCCAGTTCGGCCGCCAGCGTGCCCTTGCCCGACGCCGTCGGCCCATCCACGCAGATGACTGGTATCTGCTGCAAGGGCGTCTGCACCACGGAGAACAGCGTCTCGAAATAGTCGGGAAAGGTCTTGGCCACGCACTTCGGGTCGCGGATGCGCACCGGCAGGCCGGCCGGATTGAAGGCCGCCAGCGACAGGCACATCGCCATCCGGTGGTCGTCGTAGGTATCGACGCTCGCGGCGCGCCAATCGGCCCTGTCCGCTGGCGGCGTGATGCGGATGTAGTCGTCGCCTTCTTCGACGCGGGCACCGAACTTGCGCAGCTCGGTCGCCATGGCGGCGAGACGGTCGGTTTCCTTGACGCGCCAGCTCGCGATGTTGCGCAGCGTGCTGGTGCCATCCGCGTACAAGGCCATGACGGCCAGCGTCATCGCCGCATCCGGAATATGGTTGCAGTCCAGGTCGATGGCACGCAGGCGACCGGCCGAGGTCGATGCGGGGCCCGACACCTCCAGCCAGTTCGGACCACTGAGCACCTGCGCACCCATGTCCCGCGCGGCCTCGATGAAGCGGATGTCGCCCTGGATCGAGTCCGCGCCGACGCCATTGATGCGCAAGCCCTGACCGTTGCCTGGCGCAATCGCGCCCAGTGCAATGAAATAACTCGCCGACGACGCGTCGGCCTCGACATGCAGGTCGCCCGGCGAGACCAGCCGGCTGCCCGCGGGAATCGTGAACCGGCTCCAGCCATCGCGACGCACGTGCACGCCGTAACGCTCGAGCAGGTTGAGCGTGATCGCGATATAGGGCTTGGAGATCAGCTCGCCTTGCACGTCGATGACGATATCGTCTTGTGCGACCAGCGGCAACGCCATCAGCAGGGCCGTCAGGAACTGGCTCGACACGTCGCCGCGCACGGCAATCGGTTGGTCCAGCACGAGTTGCGGCCGACCGATGCGCAGTGGCGGGTAACCGGCTTGCTCGAGATAGTCGATCCGGCAGCCGAGCTGGCGCAGCGCGTCGACCAGGTCGCCGATCGGGCGCTCGTGCATGCGCGGCACGCCGCGCAGGCTGAAGTCGCCACCGAGAACGCCCAGGGCAGCGGTCAGCGGGCGCATGGCCGTGCCGGCATTGCCCAGAAAGAGATCGGCCCGGTCCTGGGGCAATGTGCCGCCCAGGCCGCCGATGCGCACCGTGCTTCCGTCGCGCTCCACGGTGCAGCCCAGCGTAAGCAGGGCTTGCAGCATGACACGGGTGTCGTCCGAGTCGAGCAGTGCGTGCAAGGTCGTGGTGCCCTCGCACAGTGCGGACAGCAGCAGCACGCGGTTGGAGATGCTCTTGGAGCCTGGCAGTTGGACCTGGCCGCCGGCAGTGGCAAACGGCGGCAGGTCCAGGAATGCGGTGGAGAACATTATTTTTGCTGCTTGGCCATGCTCCAGTTGGCACGGGTCTCGCTGGCGTTCTCGATCTGCTCGAGCAGGGCCTCTTCATTGCCATTGGAGATCATCAGTTCGAGCGCCTGCAGGTTGCGCTGGAAGATCTTCGACTGCGACAGCAGTTCTTCGCGGTTGGACATCAGGACGTCGCGCCACATGGAGGGTTCGGCGGCTGCGATGCGGGTGAAGTCGCGGAATCCGGGGCCGGCCAGCGATAGGAAATCCCGGCCCATGGGTTGGCCCGAGATAGCGTTCATCATCGCAAAGGCGATCAGGTGCGGCAGGTGGCTGACGGCGGCGAATGCCGCATCGTGCGACTCCGGCGTCATCTTCAGCACCCGGCATCCCAGGGCCGCCCAGACGTCGACGGCCTTCTGGAGCTGGATGCGATTGGTGCGCTCGATCGGCGTCAGGACCACCTGGCGACCATGGTAGAGGTCAGGGTCGGCGTGCTCGACCCCTGAGAGTTCCTTGCCCGCGATCGGATGCGCCGGGACGAAGCAGCCGATCTGCTCGCGCAGCGACCGCCGGGCGGCATCGACCACGTCGCGCTTCGTGGAGCCTACGTCCATGATCAGCATCTGCGGCGTGATCAGGTGCTTGATGGCCTTGAAGGTGTTCTCGGTGGACGCCACCGGTACTGCCAGCAGCACGATGTCGGCGCCCGAAGCGGCCAGCAGGGCGGAAGGCGCTTCCACGTCGATGACGCCGAGTTGCCGCGCGCGCTCGGTGGTGGAGGGGGACTTGCTGTAGCCGACGACGCGCTTGACCAGGCCCGCACGTTTGAGCGCAAGTGCGAACGACCCGCCCATCAGGCCACAGCCGATCAATCCGAGTTGTTCAAACATGTGCAGGCAGAGGCGAAGCCATCATGGGGTTGCGACCGGGTACGTGCCCAGGATCTTGTAGAACGCGCACAGGCCCTTGAGTTCGGCCAGCGCGGCGGCGACGTTTTCCTGGTCCGGGTGGCCCTGGACGTCGATATAGAAATAGTAGTCCCACTGCCCCGAGCGCGCAGGGCGTGATTCGAAGCGCGTCATCGACACGCCGTGGCGCTTGAGCGGCACCAGCAGGTCGTGCACGGCGCCGGGAGCGTTGGGCACCGACACCACCAGACTGATGCGGTCGTTGCCGCTGGCCGCCGGCCGCTCCATTACCTTGGGCATGCAGACCACGTTGAAGCGCGTGCGATTGTGCGCGTCGTCCTGGATCGCACTGGCCACCAGGTGCAGGCCGAACTCGCTGGCCGCGCGATCGCCCGCAATCGCTGCCCACGCCGGGTTGGTGGACGCCAGGCGTGCTCCCTCGGCGTTGCTCGACGCGGCGCGGCGCTCCACCTGCGGCAGGTGGGTGCCGAGCCAGTGGTGACACTGGGCCAGCGCCTGCGGATGGCCCAACACCACCGAGATGCCGTCCATGGAGTTCTCCAGGCGCATCAGGTGATGGCGCACCAGCAGGCTGACCTCGCCGACGATATGCAGTGGCGTATTGAGCAGCAGATCCATGGACCGCGCCACCACGCCCTCGGTGTTGTTCTCGATCGGCACCACGCCGAAGTCGGCGCGGCCCGAGGTCGTCGCATGGAAGACCTCGTCGAAGTTGGCGCACGGCACGTGGTCGATGCTCGAGCCGAAGAACTGCAGCGCCGCCTGTTCGCTGAAGGTGCCCGCTGGACCCAGATAGGCCACGCGCTGGCGCGCTTCGAGCGAGCGGCACGCCGACATGATCTCGCGCCAGACATGGGCAATGCCGTCCGCCTTGATCGGGCCGGCATTGCGTTGCTGCAACGCGCGGATGACCTGTGCCTCGCGTTCGGGCCGGAAGACGACCGAACCTTCGGCACGCTTGACTTCGCCCACTTCCAGGGCCAGTGCAGCCCGGCGATTGAGCAGGTCCAGCAACGCGACGTCCAGCGTATCGATCTGTTTGCGAAGCTCCGGCAGGTCTTGGGTCATGGATGGATGCAGGGAATGGGGCCGGGCTCAGGCGCCGGTGCGCTCAAATTCTCGCATGTAGTCCACCAGGGCCTGAACGCCTTCGAGCGGCATGGCGTTGTAGATGCTGGCGCGCATGCCGCCGATCGATTTGTGGCCCTTGAGCGACAACAGGCCCCGCTCCCGCGCACCGGCCAGGAAGGCGTCGTTGCGGGACTCGTCCCGCAGGAAGAACGGCACGTTCATGCGTGAGCGGCAGGCCGGCTCGACCCGGTTTTCGTACAGCTGCGACTGGTCGATTGCGTCGTACAGCAGTCGTGCCTTGGCGATGTTGCGTTGCTCCAGCGCCGACACGCCGCCCTGGCGCCGGATCCACTGGAATACCAGGCCGGCGATGTAGATGGCATAGGTCGGTGGCGTGTTGTACATGGACTGGTTGTCGGCCACCAGCTGGTAGTTGAAAGCGCTCGGGCAGATCGGCAGGGCATGGCCGAGCAGGTCTTCGCGCACGACGACGACGGTCAGGCCGGCGGGTCCGAGGTTCTTCTGCGCGCCGGCAAAGGCCAG
>CAXBDR010000328.1:0-4583 GCA_963974265.1 uncultured Rhodoferax sp. | reverse complement strand
CGGCAGGTCCGCGATGGCCGCCTGCAACACGGCGCGCAATTCACCGCGTTCCGCGGCCAAGTCCGGGGTTTCTGGCGCCTGGAACTGGTTTGGCATCGTGATCTCCGCGCTGGCCATGTCACCGCTGTCCCATCCGTCCTCGAGCTGCACCCACTGGCCCTTGCGGCGCAGCGCCTGCAAGGCCACCCGGATGGTGATGCGCACCAGCCAGGTGCCCAGTGCGGACTCGCCCCGGAACGCATGCAGATGGGTGAATGCCTGCAGATAGGCCTCCTGCACCACATCCTGCGCCTGCGCGTCGTCCGGCGCGATGCCCCGGGCGCTGCGAAACAACAGGCGGTTGTGTCGGCGCATGATCTCCTCGAAGGCCGCCGCTTCGCCCATGCGGGCACGCCGTACCAATGCCATCGCGCAGGCAGCCGCGCCCGGCTCAGGGGCCGACGACGCAGGGCAATGGGTTTCGGTCATGTGCATCGTGTCTTCTCCGGTTTCATGACATTGGATGCAGGCCGGATGAAAAAGGTGACACGGCAGACGCCGGCATGGGGCTCGCCGGGCCAATCACCTCGACCGGCGCCCGAACCACGGATGCCAAGCGCCGCACCGCCGCCGACGGCGTCTGAGGCGACGGCGCCAGGCGTGGTTAACCTGGCAACGCCGGCGCCGCCACGCAGGTGTCAACCGGCGCGGTCGCGCCGCACCAGGTGCGAGCCGAACAGCAGGAACTGTTCGGCTTCGCGTGCAATCCGCGCCACCAGCGCACCGGCGTCTTCCACGTCGGCGATCAGGTCGACGCCTTCGCCGGCCCAAACCACGGTCTTGTCGCAGTCCCCGCTGGCCGCGGCTGCCTGGTAGGCGCTGCGTTGGGGTTCGAGCGCCTCCTGGAGTTCGCGCTCGCGTCCGTGCCAGCGGGCAACGAAGTCGTTGCGCAATGCGCGCCCGGTATGGCGAGTCGGCCAGGAATAGCCGCGCACCTGGTCGAACACGCGAGTGCGCACGGTGGCCTCGGCCTGCGCCACCATCAGGCGACGCTTGGCCGCAGCCGACGCCAATGCCTGGGGCGTCGCATAAAAGCGCGTGCCCATCAACGCGCCGTGGGCACCCAGCATCAGGGCGGCCGCCAGCCCCCGCCCATCGACGATACCGCCGGCCGCAACGACCGGTATCGGAGCGACAAGGTCGACGATGGCCGGTACCAGCGGCAACGTGGCGCGTTCACCGCCATGGCCGCCGGCTTCCGTGCCTTGTGCGACGATCAGGTCGGCCCCAGCCTCGAGCGCCAGTTGCGCGCCTTCGCGGTCCTGCACCTGGCAGATCAGCCGGCAACCGGCGGCATTGATCAGCCGCCCGAACCGGCGCGGATCGCCGAACGACAGCATCACCGCATCGGGCTGCGCCGCAAGCACCTGCTCGACGATGGCATCGTCCGCAGCCCAGGTGATCAGGCCGACGCCCCAACACTTGCGCGTGCCCTGCTGGACCAGCGCCAGTTCGCGCTCGAGCCATGTTGCGTCGCCGTACCCCCCGCCGACCATGCCGAGCCCGCCCGCATTGGATACCGCCGCGGCCAGCAGGCCCCCGGACACGGCTCCCATGGGCGCGAGCACGACCGGCGCGCTCAATCCGAACATATCCGTCAGACGGGTTCCGATCATGATTCAACCTCCCTGCCTGGCAGCGGGCGACCAGGCACTGTCGCAGGCCGCGCCGTCGATCTCGACCATGAAATCGATGTCGAAGCCCGGGTTTTCACAGACACCGTCGCGGACATAGCCGCGCGGATTGCAGACGACGCGGGCATCACCCAGCGTGTAGTCGAAGCTGTCATGGGTGTGGCCGTGCACCCACAGGTCGACCGGCCCGGCGTCGAAGAGATGTTCGGCATTGGAGACGAACGAGGCATTGAGCAAGGCGCCGTCGTAACGCGGGTGGATGCTGCGCCGCGATGGCGCATGGTGGGTGATGACCACCGTGGGCCCGTCGAAGGGCCGCGCAAGCGCGCGGGCGAGCCAGCGGGACTGCTGGGCGAACAGGTGCGCCGCATCGGCCGGCTGGAAAGGTGCGTGCATGTCGGCGGCCGAGTGGATGCGCGCGAAGTCGCGCATGCAGCGCACCGCCTCCGCGCGCGCCGCCGCATTGAGGTCGGGAGTCTCGAACAGGCGGAAATCGGTCCACAAGGTGGCGCCGAGAAAACGCACGCCACCGAGAAATACCTCGGCGTTGTCGAGCACGTCGACACAGGTTCCGATGCATAGACGCCGCAACTGCTCCAGCGTGCCGTCGATGCTGTCGCCGTAGAACTCGTGGTTGCCGGGCACGTACAGCACGGGCTTGTCCAGGGCCGCGGCCCATGCGGCCGCAAGCGCCGGCCGGCCGATGTCCCCGGCCAGGATGATGACGTCTGCGTCGTTGCGGGGCGGCTCCATGGCCGCAAACCCCAGATGAAGATCCGAAAGGATATTGAGTTTCATGGTCCCTCGGGCAATGCCCACTTTATATCACGTGATGATATATTTGCGCAATGCTCGATTCATCCCGACCCCGACGCGGCCCCACCAGCAAGGCGGATTTCGAAGTGCTGGCGGAGTTCCGCTACCAGCTGCGCAAGTACCTGCGTTTCAGCGAGGATGTCACGCAACGCGAAGGCATCACGCCGCTGCAGTACCAATTGCTGCTGCAGATCCGCGGCTACCCCGGCCGACAATGGGCCACCGTCGCCGAACTGGCTGAGCGCCTGCAGGCCAAGCACCATGGCGTGGTCGCGCTGGTTTCGCGCTGCGAGGAGCTGGGCCTGGTGCGCCGCGTCGCCAGCGCCAGCGACGCGCGCAAGGTCGAGGTGCACCTGACCGACGCCGGCGAGGCCATGGTGCTGCACCTGGCCCAGTTGCACCGCGCCGAGTTGCTCGCGGTGCAGGGCCGCTTCGTCGTGCCTGACCTCGCGGCGACCGAGGCCGCGTTGCCACCACGACGCAAACCGCGGGCACGCATCGCCAGCCCGGCCCGACCGCCGGGGCGCACAGGCAAACCGGCCAGCTGACCGCGGGCGCCTGTGGCCGGGCTGGCGCCGGGTGTAGCATGCCCACCATGCCTGCCAGCATCCGGAACCTCACCGTGCCCGCGGCGTTGCGACCGTGGGTTGCGCAGCTGTGGGCCGCCCGCACCGATGCGGATGCATCCTGCACGCGCGAGCATGTGTTGCCAACCGGGCAGATGCACCTCGTCGTACGCGTGTCGGGGCCACCGCTACGGGTGTTCGATGCCCGCGATCCCCGCCGTTCGGACACGCTGGCCGGGCCCATCGTCGGCGGTGTGCGCGAGCGCTTCTACGTCAAGGAACACGGCGCGGCCGTCGTCTCCGTGGGCGCCGTGCTGCGGGCGGGCGCATCGCTGGCCCTGTTCGGCGTCAGTGCGGCCGAACTGGCCGGGCGACATACACCCCTGGCGGACCTGTGGGGTTCGGATGCCGATGCGCTGCACGAACAGATGGCCGCCGAGCATGAACCTCAGGCCCGGCTCGCTGGCTTGTGCCTGTGCCTGCAACGTCGCGTGTCGCATGCCCCGGTGGTGCCGGCGTCGGTGCACCATGCGATCGATGCCCTGTCGCATCCGGAGCCTGCCCGGGCGCCCCGGATCGACGCGCTGGTGCGTGCCGGTTCGATCAGCCATCGCGGCTTCATCGCCCGCTTCCGGCAAGCAACCGGCCTGGGGCCCAAACGGTATGCGCGGCTGATGCGTCTGCGCGAACTGCTCCAGGCCCTGGCACACACGCCGGGCGCAAATCTGGCCGACCTGGCGCTGCGATGCGGCTACAGCGACCAGGCGCACATGGCCCGCGAGTTCCGCGACCTGACCGGCCTGACGCCAAGCGGCTACCGCACACGTGCCCCCCGACAACCCCATCACGTGCCGCTGGCCACCGCAGACCCGCCAGCGTGATCGGCGGCGGTCAAATTTGTTCAAGACAGGCCCCGCACCGGCAACTACAGTGCCGCAGGACCCAACGGAGAACCATCATGATCCATGAACTTTATGCCTACCTGCGCGTCAACGACAGCCGGCACGCACTCGACTTCTACGCCAAGGCGTTCGGCGCAACCGAGAAATTCCGACTCGCCGAACCCTCCGGCCGCGTCGGGCACATGGAGCTGGACTTCAACGGAACGACGCTGATGATCAGCGATGAATTCCCGGAGTACGGCATGAAAGGCCCGCAACCCGGCGACAGCTCGCCCGTCAGCCTGCACCTGCATGTCGATGACGCGGACGCACTGGTGCAGCGCGCGCTGGACGCCGGCGCCACGCTGGAGATGGCCTGCACCGACCAGTTCTACGGCGAACGCACCGGCGTCGTCATCGACCCGTTCGGCCACCGCTGGATGATCGGGCACGAGATCGAGAAACTCACGCCCGAGGAGATGCAGCGGCGCTATACGGAGCTGATGCGAACAGCCGGTGAGTGAACCGGCGGCATGCCGGACACGGCATGCGATGCGATGCGATGCGATGCGATGCGATTCGATCGGCCGGTCGGTCGGTCAGGCGCGATGCGATGCTGCGGAGAGGATTGGTTACACCTCGAAATG
>CAXBDR010000327.1:0-4653 GCA_963974265.1 uncultured Rhodoferax sp. | reverse complement strand
CACGTCGTCGCCGTCGACGACGGCGATCTTCAACGGGACCCCTTGTTCGGCCGCCAGCGCGGCCAGCGCCGCGGCGCAACCGTGCGGGTTGACGCCGCCGGCATTACTCACGACGCGAATGCCCCTGGCCACGACATCCTTGAGTACGGCCTTCATCGCCACCGAAACGAAGTCGGTCGCGTAACCCGCCTCCGGCTTCTTGAGCCGCGCGCCGGCCAGGATGGACATGGTCAGCTCGGCCAGGTAGTCGAACACGAGGTAGTCGATCTGGCCGCTGGCCACCAGCTGCGGCGCGCCGACGCTGCTGTCGCCCCAGAAACCCGAGGCGCCACCGATACGCACGATGCGGTCGTCGCGGTTCATCGCGGGGCTCCCGGTGTGTGCATCATTTTCCGGTCCATTGCGGCTTGCGTTTCTCGCGGAAGGCCAGTTGTCCCTCCTGCGCGTCTTCGGTCAATGCGAACAGCGCGATCTGGCTTTCGGTGAACGACATCGATTCCTCGAACGCCATCTTTTCGATGGCCGTCATCGTGTACAGGCCGCGCCGGATCGCCGATGGCGACTTGTCCAGGATGCGGCCGAGCAACCAGTCGATGCCTTCGTCCAGGTCCTCGCGCACGTAGTTCACGAGGCCGTATTCCAGCGCCTGGTCGGCGGTGATGGGTTCGCCGGTGATGCACATCTCGGCCAGCAGACGGCGCGGCAGCAGCTTGTCGAGCACGCTGAGCACCTGGGCCGGGAACAGGCCGATCTTGACCTCGGGCAGGCCGAAGATGGCCCTGGGCGTGGCCACCGCCATGTGGCACATGCCCATCACGCCCATGCCGCCGGCCATGCAGGCGCCGTTGACGCGCGCGATCAGCGGCACGGTGGAGGCGCGCGCCTGGCGGAACAGGTTGGCGAAGCCGGCATGGGGTTCGGAATAGTCGAACTTGAACGAGGTGCCGGTCTGCAGGTCGGCGCCGGCGCAGAAGGCCCGCTCGCCGGCGCCGGTGATGACGATGGCGCGCACGGACCGGTCCTGGTTGGCGCGGGTCAGTGCCGCGCCCAGGCCCTGCAACACGCTGGGGCTGATCGCGTTGCGCCGCTCCTCGCGGTTGATCGTCAGCCACAACACGTCGCCGCGTTGTTCCTCCAGCAGTTCGGATGGGGTGGGGTTCGTCGTGTTCATGGGGGTCTCCTGGGGTCGGGGTGGATGCGGATCAAGGACGGGGGCTGTTCATGCACGGACGGCACCGCTGGCCAGCAGCGCGTCGATGCGGGTTTCGTCATACCCGATCTCGTGCAACACCTCGCGGCTGTGTTGCCCCAGTCGCGGCGCCGGCCTGGCCTCGCCCGGGGGCGTGTCCGACCATTCGCTGGGCACGGCCATCTGGCGGATCGTACCGACGTCGGGGTGTTCGGTGGTGCTGAAGAAACCGATGTCGTCCAGGTGCGCGTCCGTCAGCAGGCTGTCGAACGTGTGCATCGGGAACACCGGGATGTCGGTGTCGGCCAGCAGCGCCTGCAACTCGGCGGTCGTGCGGCGCCCGATCTCGTCCGACACCATGGCGTACAAGGCGTCGATATGCTGGGTGCGCGCGCGGATGTCGGCGAATCGCGGATCGGTCGTGAACAGCGCGCCCTGGCCGATCGCCGCGAGGAAGGCGCGCCACTGCACGTCGGTGTAGATCAGGCAACACACATGGCCGTCGCGGGTCGCGTACGGCCGGCGCTGCGGCGACAGCAGGCGCGGGTAACCGAAGTCGCCCTGCGCCGGCACGAAGGTCTGGCCGTACAGGTGATCGCCCAGCACCTGCGGCACCATGGTCTCGAACATCGGGATGTCGACCCGTTGCCCCTTGCCGCTGCGCTCGCGACCGTACAAGGCCGCAGCGATGACGCCGAATGCGTACAGGCCGACGGAGCGGTCGGCGATCGTGATCGGCAGATAACGCGGGACGTCGCCGCTGGACAAGGCCATGGCCTGCGGCAATGCGCACGCGGCCTGGATCAGGTCGTCGAACGCGGCACTGGCGGCATAACGGCCGCGTTGCGAGAAACCGAACATGCCGGCATAGATGAGCCGCGGGTTGACGGCGGCCAGCGTGTCGTAGTCCAGGCCGAGCCGGGCCATGGCCTGCGGGCGCACGTTGTAGGTCAACACGTCGGCGCCGCGCACCAGGTCGAGCAAGGCGGCGCGGCCGTCCGGGTGCTTGAGGTCGAGTGCGATGCTGCGCTTGTTGCGGTTCATCGCCAGGAACAGCGGCCCCATCTTGCGCTGGCCCTGCGGGCCGATGCCGCGGATCACGTCGCCGTCGGGCGACTCGACCTTGACCACGTCTGCGCCCAGGTCGCCCAGCAGCTGGGTGGCCGAAGGGCCCATGAAGATGGTCGTGATGTCGATCACGCGCACACCGCTCAAGGGGCCGCGTTCGCATGCCGTGTCCGGCTCGCTTGTCTGCATCTGGGCTACCATCGGGCCGTGATCTTAAAGTTCTATTTATAGATTCTATGTCACGCATCCTGCCTGCCGGCCAGCGCGTGCTGGTCTCCGAATTCGCCGACAAGCCGATGGATGCCGTCGCGCACCACATGGCACTGCAGCCGATGCCGGCCCCCGACCCGGCGCGCCTGGGCCCGGACGAGGTGCTGGTCGCGATCCGCAGCGCGGCCGTGAGCTGGGTCGACCTGCTGATGACCAGTGGCCAGTACCAGCACATGCCCCGACCGCCGTATTGCCCGGGCATGGAATACAGCGGCACGGTCGAGGCCGTCGGCGCGGCCGTCGATCCGGCCCGGGTCGCTGTCGGCGACCGCGTATTGGCCGACTTCATGCAGGTCGGCGCGCGCAGCGGCGGCGCCTACCAGGGGGCGGGCGGTTTTGCGTCGTATGCGGTGATCCCGCAGCAGGCGGCGTACCGGATCCCGGATGGTTTGTCGTTCGACGAAGCCTGTTGCCTGCTGGGCAACTACGAGACCGCCTGGCACTGCCTGGTCGCGCGCGGACAGCTGCGGGCCGGCGAAAGCGTGTTGATCCTGGGCGCCTCGGGTTCGACCGGCATGGCGGCGGTGCAGATGGCCAAGTTGCTCGGCGCCACCGTCATCGCGGCCGGACGCTCCGATGCCAAGCTCTCCGTGGTGCAGGCCCACGGCGCCGACCATGTCGTGAACATCCGCGGCACCGAGGCCGATGCCGGCGGCGTGCGGCGTTTCCGCGACGAGGTCAAGGCGCTCGCCGGCGGCAAGGGTGTGGACCTGGTCTACGACGCGGTGGGCGGACCCACCACGCTCGAGGCCATGCGCGCGATGGCCTTCGGCGGTCGCTTGCTGATCGTCGGCTGGACGTCGACGCCCGACGTCGCACGCGGCAAGGGCCAACGCGGTGCGCCGAACGCCAACATGCTGCCGACCAACATCATGCAGATGAAAAGCCTGACCGTGATGGGTTGCCCGGCCGTGATCGCCGTGGCACACGATCCGTCGTTGCGTCCCGAGCGCCTGGCGCGCATCTGGCAGTGGGTGGACGAAGGGCGGATCCGGCCCCACGTTTCGCACCGTTTTCCGCTGGCGCAGTTCAGGCAGGCGATGCGGGCGCGGTGGAACGCGGATGTGACCGGAAGCTGCGTGCTCCATCCGTAGCCAGCCGCGCCGCGACGCGACGATGACGCGGTCCGGTGGCCTGCGAGACCCTGCCGCCGACCCCGACTCCCGCCATGGTCGACACTCGGACCATGTCCATTGCCACGCCCGACCCCAGCACGGCCGCCGCTGCCGGCTTTCGTTTCGACAACAGTTATGCCCGCACGCTGGACGGGTTTTTCGTGCCCTGGAAGGCGGCGCAGGTGCCCGCGCCCGAGTTGCTCCAGCTCAACCGGGAACTCGCCACCGAGCTGGGCCTGGACGCGCAGGCGCTGGACGGCCCGCTGGGCGCCGCGATCTTTTCCGGCAACCAGGCGCCCGAAGGCGCCACGCCCATCGCCCAGGCCTATGCCGGACACCAGTTCGGCGGCTTCTCGCCCCAGCTGGGCGACGGGCGCGCCTTGCTGCTGGGCGAGGTCATCGACCGGCACGGCCGGCGGCGCGACATTGCGTTCAAGGGTTCGGGCCGCACGCCGTTTTCGCGCGGCGGCGACGGCAAGGCCGCGCTCGGCCCGGTGCTGCGCGAATACCTGATGGGCGAAGCCATGCATGCGCTGGGCATCCCGACCACACGGGCGCTGGCGGCAGTGAGTACCGGCGATCCGGTGTTCCGTGAAACCACTTTGCCCGGCGCGGTGCTGGCACGCGTGGCGGCCAGTCACATCCGGGTTGGAAGCTTTCAGTTCTTTGCTGCCCGCGGCGAGAACAAGCGCGTGCAGCAACTGGCCGACTATGTAATTGTCCGCCATTACCCGCAACTGGTCAACGAAGCGCAGCCCTATCTGGCTCTGTTGACGACGATTCGTGACCAGCAGGCCGCGCTGATTGCGCAGTGGATGCTGGTTGGTTTCATTCATGGCGTGATGAACACGGACAACATGACGGTCAGCGGCCAGACCATCGACTACGGTCCGTGTGCGTTCATGGACTACTACGATCCGGCCACCGTGTTCAGCTCCATCGATTACCACGGTCGTTACGCCTACCGAAATCAGCCGGTCATCGGGCAGTGGAATCTCGCCCGCCTCGCCG
>CAXBDR010000326.1:0-4686 GCA_963974265.1 uncultured Rhodoferax sp. | reverse complement strand
CCATCCTCCATGCGCGGGGCTGGCTTGCCAACCACTGGCCGGAGCAATACGGCGGCCCGGGCTGGTCGGCGGCGCAGAAGTTCATCTTCGAGAACGAATGCGCGCTTGCGCACGCGCCGCGCATCGTGCCGTTCGGTGTCAACATGCTCGGGCCGGTGCTGATCAAGTACGGCACCGAGGCGCAAAAGCAGCACTGGCTGCCGCGCATCCTCGACGGTTCGGACTGGTGGTGCCAGGGCTACTCGGAGCCGGGTGCCGGGTCCGACCTGGCAGCGGTCAAGACCGAGGCCGTGCGCGGCGTAGACGCCGGCGGCGACCACTACATCGTCAACGGCCAGAAGACCTGGACCACGCTCGGCCAGCACGCGAACATGATCTTCTGCCTGGTGCGCACGGCGCGCGACGTGAAGAAGCAGGAGGGCATCAGCTTCCTGCTCATCGACATGACCACGCCCGGCGTCGAGGTGCGGCCCATCATCACGCTGGACGGCGAACACGAGGTCAACGAGGTGTTCTTCACCGATGTCCGCGTGCCGGCAGCCAACCTGGTCGGCGAGGAGCACCGGGGCTGGACCTGCGCCAAGTACCTGCTGACCTACGAGCGCACCAACATTGCCGGTATCGGATTCTCGGTGGCCGCGCTCGGGCGCCTGAAGCAGGCGGCGGCACGCATCACCCGCAACGGCCGGCCGCTGGCCGACGATGTGCTGTTTGCGGCGCGCCTGGCGCGCGTCGAGATCGAGCTCGAGAACATGAAGACGACGAACCTGCGCGTCATCGCCGCCGTCGCCGGCGGTGGCGTGCCGGGCGCCGAGAGCTCGATGCTCAAGATCCGCGGAACCGAGATCCGCCAGGAGATCGCGTCGTTGATGCGCCGCGCGATGGGGCCTTATGCGCGGCCGTTCATCGCCGAAGCGCTCGACGAAGGCTGGGACGCGCCGCCGGTCGGGCCGGCGCAGGCGGCTGCCGCGGCCGGACAGTATTTCAACAACCGCAAGCTGTCGATCTTCGGCGGCTCCAACGAAATCCAGAGGAACATCATCGCGAAGATGATCCTCGGCCTGTGACGGAGAAACACGCCATGAACTTCGAACACAGCGACGACCGTCGCATGCTGGCGGACAGCCTGAACCGCTTCATAGCAGAACAATACGGCTTCGAGCAGCGCGACCGCATCGCGCATGGCGATGCCGGCATGAGCGTTGCGATGTGGCAGCGTTTCGCCGAACTCGGCGTGATCGGTGCGCTGTTCGACGAGGCCGACGGCGGATTCGGCGGCGCCGGCTTCGACATCGCGGTGGTCTTCGAGGCGCTGGGCGGTGGCCTGGTCGTCGAGCCCTTTCTCGCGACGGTGCTGGCCGGAAGCGCCATCGCGTCTGCCGGAACCGAGGCCCAGAAGGAGGTGCTGGCCGACGTCATCTCCGCGGTGCGCAGCGTCGCCTTCGCACATGCCGAGCCTGATGCCGGCTACGCCGTGTCGCATGTGGCGACGCAAGCGCGCAGCGAGGGCGACGGCTGGGTGCTGGACGGCGCCAAGGCCGTCGTGCTCCATGCCGAACACGCCGACCTGTTCGTCGTCTCGGCGCGTACGGCCGGCGGCGTAGTCGACGCCGACGGTCTTTCGCTGTTTCTCGTGCCGGCTGGAACGCCCGGCCTGGCGCTGCGTGCGTATCCGCTGATCGATGGCGGCCGCGCAGCCGAGCTCACGCTGGCTGGCGTGCGGGTAGGCGCCGACGCGATCATCGGCCAGGCCGGCGCCGCTGCGCAGACGATCGAGTTGGCCATCGGGCGCGGCGTGCTCGCACTGTGCGCCGAGGCGCTCGGCGCGATGGACAGCGCGAAGAGCGCGACACTCGAGTACCTGCGCACACGCAAGCAGTTCGGCGTGCCGATCGGCAGTTTCCAGGCCCTGCAGCACCGCATGGCAGACCTGCTGCTCGAGATCGAGCAGGCGCGCTCCGCGGTCATCAATGCCGCCGCCGCGCTCGACGCGGACCGCCTGACGCGCGAGCGTGCCTTGTCGGCGGCGAAGTTCACGATTGGCCGTATCGGCATCCGCTGCGCCGAGGAATGTGTCCAGCTGCACGGCGGCATCGGCATGACCTGGGAGCTGCCGCTGTCGCATTTCGCGAAACGGCTGGTGATGATCGACCACCAGCTCGGCGACGAGGACCACCACCTCGCACGCTATATCGAACTCGGCCGCAACGCGCCGGTCGTCGCAGCCAGAGCCTGAAGCGCCAGACATCAACCACCATGCCGATCTTTCCCGCCGCCGTGCACCGCGCCTGCCCGAAGGGCGTCGATTCCTGTGCACGCAGCGGGTGCAATCCCGGACGCCGGATAATCTCGGCCGCCATTTGTCGCCCCTTGCAGGAGCTTCCATGCCGCCGAGTCTGACCGCGCATTTCCGCCATTGGCCGCACGCGACGCCGCGCAGCCTTGCGCTGCCGGGCACCGGGGTGTACGCCAATCTGGCGTCGGCGGCGGCGCGCTGCCCCGACAAGCCGGCCATCGTCTTCTATGACAGTGTGCTGAGCTACGCGGGCCTGCAAGCCGAGGCCGATGCGCTGGCCGGCCATCTGCAGCAGGTCTGCGGCGTGGCCCGCGGTGACCGCGTGCTGCTGATGATGCAGAACAGCCCGCAATGGGCCATCGCGTTCTTCGCGATCCTGCGCGTCGGTGCGGTGGTGGTGCCGGTCAATCCGATGAACCGCACCGACGAACTGCGCCACTATGTCGACGACACCGGCGCGACCGCCGCACTCGTCGCGCAGGACCTGCTGGCGCAGTGGCTGCCGCTGCATCGCGTGCGCGCCGATGGCGGGCTGCAGCATCTGGTGGTTGCGACCTACAGCGACCACCTGAAGGTTCCGACCGATCTGCGCGTGCCAGATTTTGTCGTGGCGCCGCGCGATGTACCTGTCGCCCCCGGCGTTGTCGCGTGGGTCGACGCGTGTGCGGCGGCGCTCGAGCCCGGGCCGCTGGCCGCCGGCCCTGACGATGCCTGCGTGATGCCGTATACCTCCGGCACCACCGGCGCGCCCAAGGGCTGCGTACACACGCATCGCAGCGTGATGAGCACGCTGGTCGGCGGCGTGGTCTGGTTCGATCGCAATCAGGACGCGGTCTACCTGTCGACGCTGCCGTTTTTCCATGTCACCGGTCTGTCGGGCAGCCTGAACGGGCCCCTGTACCTGGGCGCGACCATCGTCATCCTCGCGCGCTGGGACCGCGATGTCGCGGCGCGCTGCATCGAACGTTACCGCGTCGATACCTGGCAGTCGATCACCGCGATGATGGTGGACTTCCTCGCCAACCCCGAACTCGGCCGCTACGACCTGTCGAGCCTGCGGGTGGCGCGCGGCGGTGGTGCCGCCATGCCCGAGGCCGTGGCCCGCAGGCTCAAGGAACTGGTCGGCCTCGACTATGTCGAGGGTTACGGCATGTCCGAGACGATGGCCGCGACCCACATCAACCCGCCGCAGCGCCCGAAGCCGCAATGCCTGGGCATTCCGGTGTTCGACGTGGACGCGCGCGTCATCGACCCCGAAACCCGGAGCGAACTGCCCATCGGCGAAAGCGGCGAGATCATCGTCCACGCTCCGCAGGTGATGCAGGGCTACTGGAACAACCCCGAGGCCAGTGCCGCCGCCTTCGTCGAGATCGACGGCAAGCGGTTTTTGCGTACCGGCGACCTCGCGCGGGTCGACGAGGACGGCTACTTCTTCATGACCGACCGGCTCAAGCGCATGATCAACGCGTCCGGCTACAAGGTCTGGCCGGCCGAGGTCGAGGCGCTGATGTACCGTCATCCGGCCATCCAGGAGGCCTGCGTGATCGCCGCGCGCGACCCCAGGCGCGGCGAGACCGTCAAGGCACTGGTCGTGCTGCGCCCCGGCGAGCAGGTTGGCGAGGACGCCATCGCGCGCTGGTGCCACGCGCACATGGCCGCGTACAAGGCGCCGCGCATCGTGCAAATCGTGGCGGCGCTGCCGAAGTCCGCCTCCGGCAAGGTATTGTGGCGCGAATTGCAGGAAGCCGAGAACAGCCGGGCACAGGCGCAGCCCGATGCAGAACCGTGACAGCCATGCCACGGCAGGCCCGCGCACCAGCGGACCGGACCGTATCCGAAACCATCCACCACCCCCACCAAAAGGAGACATGCAGATGATCAGAAACCTTACCCGCCGCGCACTGATGGCCGGCTGCGGCCTTGCCGCGCTTGCCGTGCCGATGCTGGCGCAGGCCGAGACCTACCCGAGCAAGCCGATCACGCTGATCGTGCCGTGGCCGGCCGGCGGGTCGACCGACCGGCACATGCGCACGCTCGCCGAGATCGCCGGCAAGCAGCTGGGCCAGAACATCATCGTCGAGAACAAGCCGGGCGGCGGCGGCACGATCGGTCCCGGCACCATGGCGCGCACCGTCAAGCCTGATGGCTACACGATTGCGCAGTTCCCGATGGGCATGCTGCGCGTGCCGCACATGCAGAAGACGGCCTGGCATCCGATCGACGATTTCACGTTCATCATCGGGGTCTCGGGCTACACCTTCGGCTTCACGGTGCGCGCCGATTCGCCGTTCAAGTCGTTCAAGGACTACATCGAGGCGGCGCGCAAGAGCCCGGGCAAGATCGACTACGGCTCGACCGGCATCGGCACCAGCCCGCACCTGCTGATGGAG
>CAXBDR010000325.1:0-4693 GCA_963974265.1 uncultured Rhodoferax sp. | reverse complement strand
CCAGCCAGCTTTCCTCCAGCCGACTGGCGGGCGCCGAGATCGACAAGCCGGCGATGAGCTTGCCCTGGTCGTCGTAGATGCCGGCGGCCATGCAGCGCACGCCGAGTTCCAGCTCCTCGTTGTCCTGTGCGTAATGGAATTGCCGGACCTTGGCCAGTTCGCGTTCGAGCGCCGGCAGCTGGGTGATGCTGTTGCGGGTCTGTCCATGCAGTCCGGTGCGGCCGGCATAGGCGCGGATGCGCTGGACGTCGTCGGCCGCCAGGAACAACTTGCCGACCGAGGTCAGGTGCAGAGGCGCCCGGCCTCCGATTGCGCGCACCACCTGCATGCCGGAGCGTTCGCTGAACGCGCGTTCCACATACACGATTTCGTCGCCCTGGCGCATGCTCAGGTTGACCGGCTGCTGGATGCGCTTGTGCAATTCGCGCATCGGGCCCATGGCCGCATCACGCACGTTGAGCCGGTCCTTGACCAGGTTCCCCAGTTCGAGCAGCCGCATACCCAGCCGATAACTCCCGGGCTGGGGGCGTTCCACGTAACGTCCGATCGCCAGGTCGTTCAGGATCCGGTGCGCGGTTGACGGATGCAGACCGGTCTTCTCGCTGATGTCCTTCAGCGAAATGGCGTCGTCGCGCGATGCCAGTACGTCCATCAATGCGAACATGCGCTCGATGACCTGTACCGTTGGCGTGGCGCCTGGCTGTGTGTCGTCCTTCTTCATGCGGGTTGTCGTCGTGCGTTCGTCGAGCCTGGCATGGCTTGCGCAGACTGCCAGGCGCCGTTGACCCGCATCTGCAGCGGACGGAACCGCGCCTTGTAGTTCATCTTGGCGCTTTCGGCGATCCAATAGCCCAGGTAGAGATGCGGCAGCTTCAGGGCGCGCGCCTGCGCGATCTGCCACAACACGCAATAGGTACCGTAACTGGTGCCGGGTTCGGGTTCGTAGAAGGTGTAGACGGCGGAGATGCCATCTTCGAGCACATCGACGATGGAGACGATCTTCAGGGCGCCGGGCCGTCCATCTTCGCCCGGTTCCCGGAACTCGACCAGGCGCGAGTTGACGCGGCTTTGCAGCAGGAACTGCGTGTATTGCTCGATGCTGTCCTGGTCCATGCCGCCGCCGGCATGGCGGCCGTTCTGGTAACGCAGATACAACTGGTAGTGCTCGGGGGCGAAACACAGCTTGATCACCCGGGCCTGCAGGTTCGCATGCTGGCGCCAGGCGCGCCGCTGGCTGCGGTCGGCCTGGAACGGCCCGACCAGCACGCGCAGCGGGGTGCAGGCATCGCAGCCGTCGCAATACGGCCGGTACGTGAACATGCCGCTGCGCCGGAAACCCTGGCTGACCAGCTCCGAATACGTGGCGTTGTTGATCAGGTGGCTCGGCGTGGCCACCTGCGATCGTGCCTGCTTGCCATCCAGGTAGCTGCACGGATACGGCGCCGTTGCATAGAACTGCAGCGTCTGGAGCGGTAGATCCTTGAGGTGCGTCACTGGTTTGCGTCCCGGTCAGGCAGGAGTTGCCGCCAGTATAGAGGCTCGAATTCCCACTGCGGCGCGGGCAGGGCGATGGCGCGCTGGCAATGCTGGACGAAGGCCGCGCGCGGCATCTCCGCGGCGCCCAGCGAGGCCAGGTGCCGGGTGTTCTGCTGGCAGTCGATGGCCCGGATCCCGTGAGCGCGGCAGAACGCGACCAGCGCCGACAACGCGATCTTGGACGCATCGCGCACCTGGCTGAACATGGACTCCCCAAACACGGCCTGTCCGATGGCCACGCAATACAGGCCACCGACCAGCTCGCCGTCAACCCAGGTCTCGACGCTGTGCGCCAGGCCGGCGCGGTGCAACTGGCGGTAGGCCAACTGCATGTCGGCCACGATCCACGTACCGCCGCCGCCATCGCGTGGATGGCTGGCGCAATGCGCGATCACCCGGGCGAAGTCCGAGTCGATCCGAATTTCGCACTGCGGCGACCGGACGAAGCGGCGCAAGGTCTTGCGCATCGACGGGTGCAGGCGGAACTGGTCCACCTGCAGCACCATGCGCGGATCCGGGCTCCACCACAGGATGGGCTGGCCGTCGCTGTACCAGGGGAAGATGCCATGGCTGTAGGCCGCATGCAGGCTGCGCACGTCCAGTCGACCGCCGGCCGCGACCAGCCCGGGTGCATCCGAGTCCGGCCCCAGCGCGCGCTCGGCCGGCGGAAACACCGCGCCGGCCTCGAGCCAGGGTATCGTCGGTTCTTGCATGTCGGCCATGGCGCACACTGTAGCCCAAGCTTTCTCTGCAACTCATTGGCGCCTCAACCCGGAAACGAGGGGATCAGCGGCTAGAATATGGGCTCGTCGGGGCGTAGCGCAGCCTGGTAGCGCATCTGGTTTGGGACCAGAGGGTCGAAGGTTCGAATCCTTTCGCCCCGACCATTTCACAAGGGTTAGCCGGTTAGGAGCCGCTAACCACAATTGCATATTTGCGCGACTTCTGCGCTACTTTCCTCAATGTCGGGCGTTTGCAATCCATAGCACAAGGTTGCGATTGAGGACCACTGACGGCTTTTTCAAGTTGCCTGACGATCAAGGTGGTTTCGTTCTTGAACTGATTCCCGCATGCTCTTTGGTTTCCTTGATTTCCACTCGGCGTCGAAGTCCGCCCAGGAGTGATCCACCCGGGTTGGAAAGTTCGGGGCGGCGGGCCGACGATGGGATTTCGGTACTTCGCGCGGTCTTGCGCTGGCAAGTCGTCGTGGTGTCTGGCAATCCGCCCAAGGGCGCGATACGGCAAGGCGTGATCGGATCGAACTTGCAACTGCGAATGGAAGGCCCGTCCCGATCCCGCCAGAGCGACTCGGCGATTGGAGGCAAGCTGCAGGCACTGCGCCATCCGCAGCACGAGGCCGACTACTGCCGCTTTCAGTTGTTGACAGGTTGCCATGGCATCGAAGCACGCGGTGACAAGCGCCTGAAATACCCCGCCTATGAAGGTCGGCGATGTGAACAGCGAGAACGGCAGGGATTTGCTCCGGGATACGAAGAACTGGAGAGGTCGCAAACTGCTGCTACCAAGGCAGTCTCACGAAATTGCTACAGATCACTGCTCAGGCAAAAAGCCTGATGACGTGCTGTTTCCGATTGTGGATGCGCGCAAGACGCTGGCATGGATTGATGCGCAAGCCAAAACGAACGTACCGGGCCATGGCTTGCGTGCCACATGTGCGAGCCTCGCCCAAGAACTCGTGTCTGGTGCTGTGCTTATGAAAACGCGCAACCACGCAGCAAGTCCAACGTGATGTTGGGGCATCATGTTGGCAAGAGCGAAGGGCAGTTGCGTGCCGCTCGGTTCGCCATGCGCGCTTGCGCTTTGCTCTTGGAATTCGAGCGCTGCGCCGAGTGGCTCGACGGCGCGGTACCAGAGCAGACACTGTCGATGGATGCCGGCACCCTGGCAATTTTTTCGCGAGCGCAAAGCAAGGCGCCACGTGAGACCGGCGCCGGGCATGCGTACCCGAATGCTGGCCTACAACGCCAAGCCCGGAGTTTTGCTGTCCAAGCTGGCGCGCATGTAGTTCTGTGGACGCCTGGGGACGGGGGGATGTGAGCCGGTTGGTGCGTACGCCGTGAGCTTGGCTAGATCACACGAGCATGCCTGAGCCTTTCGATCTCGGCCGTCGACTTGCCCAAACTGCGAGACAGGACTTCGTCGGTGTGTTGTCCGAGCATGGGTGGTGCCTGGTGCGTCACCGGCGACGCGGACAAGCGCAACGGACTGCGCAACACCGGCACATCGACGCCACTGGCATGCGGTAGCTGCAGTACCAGTTCACGACCCTGAACATGGGGGTCGGCAAGCAGTTGCTGCATGTCGTAGATCGGTGCGCATGGCACGTTGGCAGCGGACAGCGCATCGATCCAGTGCATCACCGGTTGCCGCACGGTCTGTGCTTCCAGAATCTCGTGTAGTTCCTTGCGGTGCCGAATCCGTTCGATGTTGTTGACGAAGCGTGGGTCTTGCGCCATCGCCGCGCTAATGCCTAGCGTAGCCAGCAGGCTGCCGAACTGTCCGTTGTTGCCGGCCGACATACTGAAATAGCCGTCGGCGCCGCGAAACACCTCGGACGGTGCGGTGATCGGATTGTTGTTGCCCTGGCGTTGCGGCACGGTACCGGTCATCAGATAGCCGAGCGCCAGGTGGCCGTTGATGGCCGTCGTCACGTCGATCATCGCCGAGTCGATGTACTGGCCTTCTCCAGTCTGCTTGTGGTGAATGACCGCGGCCAGGATGCCGATCGCCGCATACAGGCCGGTGAAGATGTCGGTGATGGGCACCGCCGCGCGCATCGGCCCGGCGCCGGGTTCGCCGTCGGGAAGACCGCAGGTACTCATCAGGCCGCCCATGGCCTGCAGCACCGAGTCATAGGCGGGTCGCGTACGGGCCCTCCTGTCCGAATCCGGTGACGCTGCAATAGATGATGTCCGGCCGGATCGCCTTGATGCTGTCGTAGTCCAATCCATAACGCTTGGGCGAGCCGACCTTGTAGTTTTCGATGAAGACATCGCATTGCGCCGCCAGATCGCGCAGCAATTGCGCGCCTTCGGGCGTGGCGATGTCGACCGTCAGCGAACGCTTGCCCCGGTTGCTGCCCATGAAGAAGGCCGAGTCGTTGGTTTTAGTACCATCGGCGGCCACGACAAAAGGG
>CAXBDR010000324.1:0-4710 GCA_963974265.1 uncultured Rhodoferax sp. | reverse complement strand
GCGCCATTGGCGCACCGATCAATATCTGGAACGACCACTCCGATGCGCTGTCGCAGCGCGATTGCGGCTGGATGCAGTTGTTCGCCGAAACCAATCAGGAGGCCCTGGATCTGCACATCCAGGCGTTCAAACTGGCCGAAGAACTCTCGCTCCCGGTAATGGTGTGCATGGACGGTTTCATCTTGACGCACGCATTCGAGCAGGTGGATATGCCGACCCAGCAACAGGTTGATTCATTTTTACCGCCGTACGAGCCACGCCAGGTGCTCGATCCGCGCCAACCGGTGTCGATCGGCGCGATGGTGGGTCCAGAGGCGTTCATGGAAGTGCGGTACCTGGCGCACGCCCGGCAGATGCAGGCGCTGGAGCGCATTCCAGAATTGGCGCAGGAGTTCAGTCGGATTTTCGGACGCGATTCAGGCGGTCTGGTGCACCAGTATCGCGCCGAAGAGGCCGAGACGATAGTGGTGGCGATGGGGTCCGTTCTGGGAACCATCAAGGACACCGTTGACGAGATGCGCGACGACGGTCACCTGATCGGCGTTCTGGGTATCACCAGTTACCGGCCATTTCCACTGGCACAGGTGCGCGCGGCCTTGCAAGGCGCCCGGCGCGTGGTAGTGCTGGAGAAAAGTCTGGCGGTTGGCATGGGCGGAATCCTTTCCACCGACGTGCGCATGGCCTTGTCCGGCATTCATTTGCACGGCTATACCGTTGTGGCAGGTCTGGGCGGTCGGGCGATCACGCGCAAATCACTTCACAAGCTCTTTCGCGAGGCAGAACAAGATCGATTGCCGGCGCTGACCTTTCTCGATCTGGATTGGGACGTCGTCAACAACCAGTTGGCCCGGGAGCGCGCACAACGCGATTGCGGGCCTGCAGCGGAAAACATGTTGCGCGATATTGGCCGAATCGCCTCGAAGATTGCTTAGGGGGTGTGATGGCATTTCAACCCGTCAAGTTCTATCAAACCGGTACGTTTACGGTTGGCAACCGGTTGTTGGGTCCGCAAGACCGCAGCGTCCAGTCGCAACGCGATCGCAGTAACTCCATCAACTCGGGCCATCGCGCCTGTCAGGGCTGTGGCGAGGCGCTTGGAGCGCGTTATGCGCTGGACGCGGCGATGGAGGCGACCGATTCGCAGTTGATTGCCGCCAACGCCACGGGTTGCCTGGAGGTGTTCACGACGCCTTACCCGGAATCATCCTGGCAGCTTCCCTGGATCCATTCGGTGTTCGGCAACGCCGCAGCGGTTGCGACCGGGATCGCGGCCGCGTTGAAGGTCAAGGGGCGCAACGACGTTCGGGTCGTCGCGCAAGGTGGCGACGGTGGCACTGCTGACATCGGATTGGGCTGTCTGTCCGGAATGTTCGAGCGCAACGACGACGTGCTGTACATCTGCTACGACAACGAAGGCTACATGAACACCGGTGTGCAACGATCGTCGGCCACGCCCCCGGCGGCGCGTACGTCCACGACCATGCCGCTGGGACCGAATCCCGGTAATGTGTTCGGCCAGGGCAAATTCATTCCGGCCATCGCAATGGCGCACGAAATCCCCTACGTCGCCACGGCGACGGTCGCCGACCTGCACGATCTCGAGGCCAAAGTGAAGCGGGCGATGGAATTTCGCGGCGCGCGCTACATCCATATCTTTGTACCTTGCCCCTTGGGATGGGGCACTGCGTCGCATGACACCATCCGCATCGCGCGACTGGCACATGAAACAGGCATTTTCCCGGTGTTCGAAGCCGAGCATGGTGAACTGACCAGCGCACTGCCGATTCGCAGGCAACTTCCAGTGGAAGAATATTTGCGGCCACAGAGGCGTTTTGCGCACTTGTTCGGAGCCCATCCAATGCCCGACGTGATCGCGCGCCTCCAGGCGCGCGCCGACCACAACATTCGAAAGTACGGGATGCTTCAAACCAAACAACAGGTGACCTGATGGACAAGTCCTTCGCCATTACCCTGGACCCCGGTTCGTCACTGGCCAACCACACCGGGTCGTGGCGTACCGCCAGGCCGGTGTATCTGGATCGCCTGCCGCCCTGCAACGTCGGTTGCCCTGCGGGCGAGAATATCCAGGGCTGGTTGTTCCACGCCGAATCGGGTGACTATGAACAGGCCTGGCGCGTGTTGACTCTGGACAATCCGCTGCCCGCCATCATGGGTCGGGTCTGCTACCACCCGTGTGAGACCGTCTGCAATCGCGCGAAACTCGACAGCCCGGTTGGAATCAATTCGGTCGAGCGCTTTCTGGGCGACGCGGCGATCAAGCATGGCTGGCGGTTCGAACTGCCCGGCAACCATTCGGGCAAGCGCGTACTGGTGGTCGGCGCGGGGCCGTCGGGGCTTTCGGCGGCGTACCATCTTGCTCGGCTCGGGCATACCGTGGAAATCCATGAAGCGGGCCCACTAAGCGGCGGCATGATGCGGTTCGGGATCCCCAAATACCGATTGCCGCGCGCAGTGCTCGATGCCGAAGTGCAGCGCATCCTCGATCTTGGCGTTACGCTCAAGCTCAATACCAAGGTGGCGAACATCGAAGACAGCATGCGCGATGGACAATTCGACGCCGCATTTCTCGCGGTAGGTGCGCACATTGCCAAACGAACCTTTGTCCCGGCGGGTGATGCCGCCCGGATTGTTGATGCGGTGTCAATGCTGCGCAGCATGGAAGGCGAGGACAGGCCAATGTTAGGCCGTCGTGTCGTCGTGGTTGGCGGCGGCAACACCGCAATCGATGCGGCCCGAACGGCAAAACGTCTGGGCGCAACAGAGGCCATCATTGTCTATCGGCGCACCCGCGAAAGAATGCCCGCGCATGACTCTGAGGTCGAGGAAGCCCTGCAAGAAGGCGTCATGATCAAATGGCTCACCACCGTCAAACGGGCCGACGAAGGCACTCTGATGGTGGAGCGCATGGTGCTGGACGACAAGGGCACGCCCCATCCCACGGGTGACATTGAGCCCATGGCGGCGGACTCGCTGGTCCTAGCCCTTGGCCAGGATGTCGACCTGTCATTGCTGCAGGGTGTGCCCGGCCTCGAAATCCAGGATGGCATGGTACGGGTCGCCGGGAACATGATGACCGGGTATCCGGGCATATTTGCCGGAGGCGACATGGTTCCCTCGGAACGCACGGTCACCGTCGGTGTCGGCCATGGCAAGAAGGCCGCTCGCCATATCGACGCCTGGTTGCGCTCCGCCAACTACGAACCGGCGGCCAAACATGAGACCGCCACTTTCGACATGCTCAACACCTGGTACTACAGCGATGCGCCGAAGACCGTGCGCCCGATACTCGACTTGCTGAGACGCCAGTCGGGCTTTGATGAGGTGCAGGGTGGATTGGATGAAGGCAACGCGCAATTCGAGGCGCGGCGTTGCCTGTCGTGCGGAAATTGCTTTGAATGTGACAACTGCTACGGCATATGTCCCGACAACGCGGTGATCAAACTGGGCGCCGGCAAACGATTCCAGATCAACTATGACTACTGCAAGGGCTGCGGAATGTGCGTCTCCGAGTGCCCGTCAGGTTCGATCAAGATGGTCCCGGAAGAGATCTGATCCTCATGTCCGATATGTGCCGTCTCGCAAGTAAATCGGCTTTGAGGTTAGCCCAGAGCGGTGCTTCATCCCCCGATAGGCTGAAACCACAACGGGAAGGGGAACCGGACAGGCTACTTGCTCCTGACAGGTCAGTACCGGATTGCCTGCACGCGTAGCTGGCACTGTAAGCGGATTCAATTTTTTTCTGAAGGGACTGCCATGTTATCCAAGGATGTAATGACAACGCCAGTAATTTCGGTGCTGCCCGACACGACGGTTCGCGAGATCGCCAAGTTGCTGCTCAAGCGCGGCATCAGCGCGGTACCCGTGCTAGACGCCGACGGAAAGCTACTCGGCATCGTCAGCGAAGGCGACTTGCTGCGCCGGACTGAGACCGGTACCGAGCGCCAGCCATCGTGGTGGCTGACCCTGATCGGCGACGCAGATACCGTGCACGACTATATTGGGTCGCATGGCACCCGGGCGACCGACGTGATGACCCGCGAGGTGGTATCGGTGAACGAAGCCGCAACGCTCGCGGCCGTGGCGACGCTGCTCGAGAAACACCGGATCAAACGCGTTCCCGTGATGCGTGACGGCAAGGTGATCGGCATCGTCAGTCGGGCGAATCTGCTGCAAGGTTTGGCAGCACAGCCGCCGGCGCCTCCCGCAACGCTCGAAGACGAGGCGCTTCGCACCCGGGTACTCGTCGAAATCAAGAATGCTGGGGTCGACACCGTCTATCTGAATGTGACGGTCTACGGCCACAAGGTTCAGCTATGGGGTGGCGTGAACACGCCCGAGCAAAGCGATGCGGCGAGGATTGCAGCTGAGGCAGTCGCTGGAACGCAGGCGGTCGAAAACAACCTGACCGTATTTTCACCGATGATGCAGGCTTACATGGGTGGAGTTTGACGCCTTCACGATGCGCGCCGGCCGCACAACGTTCCGGCGCGCAACCGGTCCAGTTGTCGATTGATTCGGGAGCCACGGGAAAACGCAATGCGGGGCACCATTGCACCGACGACTTTGACTCGACTCCCGATAGACACTTCAAATGCACGCCATCGCGCAGAGCGATAAGATGCGCAGCGACGACGTCACCATGCAACTCAGTGTCATTGATCCTAGAAAACGCAGTTCCCTTGTCGTAGT
>CAXBDR010000323.1:0-4761 GCA_963974265.1 uncultured Rhodoferax sp. | reverse complement strand
CGGCGGCGCGGCCGAAGACCAGCAGGTCGAGCAGCGAGTTGGTGCCCAGGCGGTTGGCGCCGTGCACACTGACGCACGAGCACTCGCCCACCGCATACAGGCCCAGGACCGGTGCGTTGTCGTTGCCGTCCTTCTGGGTCACGACCTGGCCATGGATGTTGGTCGGCACGCCGCCCATCTGGTAATGGATCGTCGGCACCACCGGGATCGGCTCGCGCGTCACGTCGACGTTGGCAAAGTTGACGCCGATCTCGTGTACCGAGGGCAGGCGCTTCATGATGGTGTCCGCGCCCAGGTGGTCGAGCTTGAGCATCACGTAGTCCTTGTTCGGACCGCAGCCACGCCCTTCCTTGATCTCCTGGTCCATGCAGCGCGAGACGAAATCACGCGGAGCCAGGTCTTTCAGCGTCGGTGCGTAGCGTTCCATGAAACGTTCGCCGTTGCTGTTGACCAGGATGGCGCCCTCGCCACGACAGCCTTCGGTCAGCAGCACGCCGGCGCCGGCCACGCCGGTGGGGTGGAACTGCCAGAACTCCATGTCCTCCAGCGCCAGGCCGGCGCGGGCGGCCATGCCCAGGCCATCGCCGGTGTTGATGAAGGCGTTGGTCGACGCGGCAAAGATGCGACCCGCGCCACCCGTGGCGAGCATCGTGGTCTTGGCCTCGAGGATGTGCAGGTCGCCGGTCTCCATTTCGAGCGCGGTCACACCCACGACGTCACCGTCGGCGTCGCGGATCAGGTCCAGCGCCATCCATTCGACGAAGAACGCGGTGCGTGCCTTGACGTTCTGCTGGTACAGGGTGTGGAGCATGGCGTGGCCGGTACGGTCGGCCGCGGCGCAGGCGCGCTCGACGGCCTTTTCTCCGTAGTTGGCCGTGTGGCCACCGAACGGACGCTGGTAGATCGTGCCGTCCGGGTTGCGGTCGAACGGCATGCCCATGTGTTCGAGGTCGTAGACAACCTTGGGCGCTTCCCGGCACATGAATTCGATCGCGTCCTGGTCGCCCAGCCAATCCGAGCCCTTGACGGTGTCGTAGAAGTGGTAGTGCCAGTTGTCCTCGTTCATGTTGCCCAGCGAGGCGCCGATGCCGCCTTGTGCTGCCACGGTGTGCGAGCGGGTGGGAAACACCTTGGACAACACGGCCACGTTCAGGCCAGCGCGGGCCAGTTGCAGCGAGGCGCGCATGCCGGAGCCGCCGGCTCCGACGATGACGACGTCGAACTTGCGCTTGGAGATGGAATAGGTCATGGGCAAAAAGTCGATTGGGGTATATGTCGCCAGCGGTTGCTCACAGCCGCCACAGGACCTGGATGGCCCAGCCGGCGCAGCCGACGAGCCAGACGAGGGAGAAGACCTGCAGCACCAGGCGGACCGAGACGGACTTCACGTAATCCATCCAGATGTCGCGCATGCCGACCCAGACGTGGTAGAGCAGGGCCACGATGACGACGAAGGTGAGCACCTTCATCCACTGTGCCGCAAAGATGCCCGCCCACTGGTCGTAGCCCAGTTCACCCTGGGTGGTGAGCACCTGAACAAGCACGATGGCGGTGAAGATGGCCATCAGGGCCGCGGTGATGCGCTGGCTGAGCCAGTCTCGCAAGCCGTAGTGGGCCCCTACCACGATACGGCGGGTTCCAAAATTGACTGCCATGGTGCTTCTTCCTTTCCGGGCCGGCATCGCGGATGCCGGCCGAATGATGTTCTGGTGTGGCCGCGCCGATGCGCTGCCGGGTGGGGGTTTCAGTACAGTCCGAACAGCTTGGCGCCCAGGATCACGGTCAGGCCGATGCTCAGGACCAGCGTGATGGCCGCACTGCGCTTGCCGGACTCCTTGCTGACCGCGGCATGGCTGATGTCCATGCGCAGATGTCGCAACCCGGCGATCAGGTGATGCAGATAGGCCCAGATCAAGGCCAGCGCGACCAGCTTGAGAAACCATCCGCCGCTGCCCTCGAAGGCGCTGGCGAACCTTGCGAATGAAATCTCGGACGAGACCGACATGTCGAACATCCAGATGATGAACGGCAACAACAGGAACATGATGGCGCCACTGATGCGGTGCAGGATAGACACCAGGCCGGCCAGCGGCAACCGGTAGCCCGGCAGGTCGCTCAGGGCATGGATGTTGCGAAATTCCGGGCGCTTGGCCCGCGTGGATGTGTCCAGTTCGGTCATGGCTTGTTTTTCTGGTGGGCTCGGGGGCATCCGGGGTTTTGGTACATCGAAAATTCTATTCCAACCTGAAGAGCTGACTTGGCGCTTGCGTCTTGGCCCGGTCGGCCCGCGGGTCTATGGCACAGCGCGCTGAAACATCACTGCAGTTCATTGCGGTAGTAGTGCTTGTCCGTGCGGTACAGGCCGCGCCGCATTTCCATGGCCTTGCCGTCGTAGGTGAACGCCACACGTTCGACGCTGAGCAAGGGTGTCAGTGTCGTGACGCCGAGCCGCCGGCTTTGTTCGGCGTCGGGCAGCACGGCGCGGATCTGTTCCTGAGCGCGCACCATGCGTACGCCGAATTCGGTCTCGAACAGCGCATACATCGGGCCATCGTAGTCCGTCAGGCGCTCGGCCGTGAGTCCCTTGAACGGGCCGCCGGGCAACCAGATGTCTTCCAGGATCGTGGGCTCGCCGGCGAACGACAACACGCGCCGCAACTGGAGCACGGCGTCGCCGGTGCGCAAGGCCAGGGCGCGTGCCACCTCGGCCGAGGCGCGCAGGCGCCGGCAGTCGATGATTTCTCGCTCGGCCGGCCCTTCGCTGTTGGCATCTCCGAAGTCCGGGACCAGCTTGAGAAAGCGGTATTGCACATGCTGTTCGGCGTGGGTCGCGACGAAGGTGCCCTTGCCCTGGCGCCGGATCAGCAGGTGCTCGGCGGCCAGCTCGTCGATCGCCTTGCGCACCGTGCCCTGGCTGACGCGAAACCGGGCGGCAAGATCGATTTCGCTGGGAATGGCCTCGCCAGGCTTCCATTCGCCGGCCTGCAGGCTATTGAGGATCAGCGCCTTGATCTGTCGGTACAGCGGGCTGAACGCCGGCGTCCCCTGGCCGGCAGGGCCAGCGGCAGGTGGATCCCGCAATGGATCGACGTTGGCGGCGGAAGTGGAGGAATGCATGGCGATCGGGTTGTCCGTCGGTCCGGCGCAAGGCGCGTTGAAGGGGCGAATCATATCTTATATAAGACATAAGACAAATTGACGTGCCGCGGTTTTCGACGTTAAACTCGAATGGTTTTGCTGGCAGTCGGCGTCCGGCCGGGTGCCGACTTCCGTTGATCGCCCATTCCCTATCTTTCTACCTGTCTTGGAGTTCTGGTCATGAGTAAAAAACCCGTTCGTGTTGCCGTCACCGGTGCCGCCGGTCAAATCGGATATGCGTTGCTGTTCCGCATCGCCAGCGGTGCCATGCTCGGGGCGGATCAGCCGGTGATCCTGCAGTTGCTGGAAATTCCCGACGAAAAGGCCCAGAACGCGCTCAAGGGCGTGATGATGGAACTGGAAGACTGCGCGTTCCCGCTGCTCGCCGGCATGGAGGCGCACAGCGACCCGCTGCAGGCCTTCAAGGACACCGACTACGCCTTGCTGGTCGGCGCCCGTCCGCGCGGCCCGGGCATGGAGCGTGCCGACCTGCTGGCGGCCAACGCACAGATCTTCACGGCCCAGGGCAAGGCGCTCAACGCCGTGGCCAGCCGCAACGTCAAGGTGCTGGTCGTGGGCAACCCGGCCAACACCAACGCCTACATCGCGATGAAGAGCGCACCCGACCTGCCGCGCCGCAACTTCACCGCCATGCTGCGACTCGACCACAACCGTGCGCTGAGCCAGATCGCCGCCAAGACCGGCAAGGCGGTGGCGGACATCGAGAAGCTGGTGGTCTGGGGCAACCATTCGCCCACCATGTACGCAGACTATCGCTTCGCGACCATCAAGGGCGACAGTGTCAAGCAGATGATCAACGACCACGACTGGAACGTGAACACCTTCCTGCCCACCGTGGGCAAGCGTGGCGCCGCGATCATTGCCGCACGCGGTGTCTCGTCGGCGGCGTCGGCCGCCAATGCCGCCATCGACCACATGCACGATTGGGCACTGGGCACCAACGGCAAGTGGGTCACCATGGGTATTGCCTCGGATGGCCAGTACGGCATCCCGAAGGACACGATCTTCGGTTTTGCCGTGACCTGCGAAGCTGGTGAATACAAGCTGGTCGAAGGCCTGGAGATCGACGAATTCAGCCAGGAGTGCATCAACAAGACGCTCAAGGAACTGCAGGACGAGCAGGCCGGCGTCGCCCACCTGCTGTAAGCCGTGCAGCACCCGCGCGATGTGCTGCTTGGCGCGCAGGCCGCCACGGGCCTGCTGCCGGTGTGCGATCACTACAGCGGGGTGCCGGCACGCATGCGCAAGAGCCTGTCGTTGCAGCGGGAGTTGACGGCCGAGTTCGGCGCCTGCGTCTTCGACGTGACGCTCGACTGCGAGGATGGCGCTCCCGTCGGCGGCGAGCGAGCCCACGCCGAATCGGTCGTCGAACTGGTTCGCGATGCGATGGCCGGATCGGGGGCTGAGCGGGCCGACGGGCTGCGCCCGCGGATCGCGGTGCGTGTGCATCCGGTCGACCACCCGGCGTTCGAGCAGGATGTCGGCATCGTGGTGGCGGGTGCCGGGCATCTGCTGTGCCATCTGATGGTGCCCAAGGTGGAATCAGTGTCCGACGTCGACCGGGCAGTGGCCATGGTCGACGCCGTTTCGACCGATGCGGCT
>CAXBDR010000322.1:0-4790 GCA_963974265.1 uncultured Rhodoferax sp. | reverse complement strand
CCCAGGCGCGACTGGAAGGTCACGATGTAGTCGTCCCTGGCCAAGCCGAGCCGCTCGGCCAGCAGCCGCGCTGTCTTGTGGCATTCGCAGTGGTAGGGGTCGCCGAGCAGCAGGCTGCGCTGGGGTATGCCGTGGAAACTCATGACCAGCTTGTCGCCACGGCCATGGGTCTGCCACTGGCGGCGGATGTGCTTGACCATGGCCTCGATGTAGACCGCCTCGTCATGGTAGTGATTGACGAACCGCAGTTCCGGTATCCGCCGGGTGCGCGCGGCCCAGGCATAGACGGCATCGAACACGCTGGCGGTGGTCGTGGCGGAGTATTGCGGATAGGCCGGCAGCACCAGCACCCGGGTGACGCCTTCGGCCTTGAGTGCGTCCAGCTGTTCGGCGATCGACGTCTGGCCATACCGCATGGCATGGCGTACCAGCACGGGGTGCCCGCGTTGCGCCAGCCAGCCTTGCAGCAACAAGGCCTGTTTCTCGGTCCAGACGCGCAGCGGCGAACCGTCGTCGCTCCAGATGCTGGCGTATTTGGCCGCCGATTTCGCAGGGCGGAAACGCAGGATGAAGCCGTGCAGGATCAGCAGCCAGATCATCCGGGGAATCTCGACCACACGGGGGTCGCTGAGGAATTCGGCCAGGTAACGCCGCACCGCCGGCGTGGTGGGCGTGTCGGGTGTACCGAGGTTGCAATACAGGATGGCGCAACGCGCCGGCTGTCCGTGGGTGTATGGGGGTTCGGTGTGGAAGCGGGGTGCGGTCATGCTGTATTCTCCCGCAGCTATGCTGGACATATCGCGCATCAAGGCCATTGGCCTGGACCTGGACGACACCTTGTGGCCCATCTGGCCGGTCATCACCCGTGCCGAGGCACAAATGCTGGAGTTCCTGCAGCCGCTGGCGCCGGGCGCTGCCGCGGTGTTTGCCGACCCGGTGCGCCGCCAGGCCGTGCGCGCCCAGGTGGTGCGCGACAACCCGGACCTGAGTCACAACATGAGTGTGCTGCGCCTGGAGAGCATCCGGTCCGCGCTGCGTGACAACGACGAGGACGTGGCGCTGGCGGAAGCGGCGTTCGACGTCTTTTTCGAGTGCCGCATGCAGGTTCAGTTGTATGACGATGCCTTGCCGGCGCTGGCCCGCCTGGCGTCGCGTTATCCCATCGTCGCTGTCTCCAATGGCAATGCCGACATTCACCGGGTCGGCATCGGACGGCATTTCGCCGCCAACATGAGTGCCCACGTCTTCGGCGTCGGCAAGCCCGACGTGCGGATCTTTCATGCGGCGGCCCAGGCCGCCGGTGTGGCGCCCGATGAGGTGCTGCATGTCGGGGACGACCCGGAACTCGACGTGCTGGGCGGACTCGATGCCGGTATGCAGACGGTCTGGGTCAACCGTGGCGGACACGCATGGCGGCATGCCCAGCAACCCCACGTTAGCGTGACGGATCTGCAGCAGCTGTGCGAGCTGCTGGTGCCATCGGACTGAGTGGCGGCTGTCACGGGACGGTCACGCAACCGTCGCACAATCGGGAGCGCCGGCCATGCATGCGATGCCGGCTCCCATGCATTTGCCCGATGACCCGACCATGAAACGATATTTCCTGAAACAAACCCTGCGCCTGGCTGCCGTGTGTGTCGGCCTCGCCGTGTCCGCCGGCCTGGCGGGCGCACAGACGCCGTCGGCCTGGCCGGAACGCGCGGTGCGCCTGGTCGTGCCCTTCGCGCCGGGCGCGGGTACCGATGCCATGGGGCGCCTGATGGCGCAGAGACTCGGCGAGGAGCTCGGTGTCCAATTCGTCGTCGAGAACCGTGCCGGGGCTTCTGGCGCCATCGGCACCCAGCATGTCGCGCACCAGCCGGCGGACGGCTACACCCTGTTGCTGGTCGCGTCGCCGTTCACGACCGTGGCGGCGTCACTGCCCAGTGCCGGCTACGACCCGTTGCGCCAGTTCGTCCCGGTGGGCATGATCGCCACCGGCCCCTTGGTCTGGGCCACGAACCAGAAGCTGCCCGCGAACAACATGCGCGAACTGGTGGCGCTGGCCAAGCGTCGACCCGGCGTGCTGAACTACGGCTCCGCGGGCTCCGGCGGCGTGAACCACCTGGTGCTGGAACTGCTCAAGGCGCGCACCGGAACCTTCATCACCCATATTCCGTATCGCGGCGTGGCGCCGGCGACGCTGGACATGTTGTCCGACCAGGTGCAGTTGATCACCGGCACCATTCCGGCGCTGCTGCCGTTCATCAAGGACGGGCGGGTCAGGCCGCTGGCAGTCACCAGTGCGAAGCGGTCGCCGGCCTTGCCCGATGTGCCCAGCATGGCCGAGTCGGGCCTGGCCGGCATCGACGTGGTGAACTATTTCGCCATCATGGCGCCGGCCGGCACGCCGGCCGGCGTGGTCGACAAGCTCAATGCCGCGATCAACCGGATCGTCTCCATGCCCGATGTGCTGGCGCGTTTCAGGAGTGATGCCGTGGACCCTGCGCCCGGCTCGCCCGCCTTGCTGGGCGCGTTCATCGAGGCCGACTACCGTGCCTGGCGCAACGTGGGCACGACGCAGAAGCTGGTGATCGAATGACGGCGATCCCGCTGCGTACGGCGCCCTCGAGCGTCGACGGGTAGGGCCCCGCCACATAGTCGCCGCAGGCCAGAAGGCCGGGGGCGATGTCCGGTGCCGGTCGCTGCAGGCCTGGCCAGCAGGCCAGTGTCGCGCGTTTCTCGATCACGGTTGCGACCGCCTGCAGCCGCAAGCCGAGTTGCAGCCGGCCCTGGTGCATCACCTGGGACTGCAGCGCGTCGCGATCGCCGGTGCAGGCACTGACGACGAAGGCCAGAAGGCCCTGTGGCCCCCCGAGGTGCCCGCGATCGAAGACGAATTGCGCCGGCAGGGCATCGTCGGTGGTCGGGGTGCTGCGCAACGCGAGCATCGGCCGGGCGAGCCTGGCGCCTTCGGCCCACGCATACACGGTGCCGATGGCCGCATGGTGCAGCGCGGCGGTGGCATCGCTCCAGTCTTGCATGTCCTGCCGGAGCGCGGGGGCCACATGCGGCAGGCTGGTGCGCACGACATGGACCGCATCGTGTGCGCCGGCGGCCAGGACCACCTGCTCGAAAGCCTGGCCGTCGACGATCCAGTGGCGTCCGTCGTGCGCCAGTTGCCGGATGCGGACGCCCGGATGCAGGCGGGCGCCGCCTTGCTCCAGGCAACGGACGGCCGCATCGGGAAACAGCGCGGACAGGTCGGTGCGCGGCAGCAGCAGGTTGGAGCCGTGGCGCGGGCCGAACATCGCGTCCCGCAGCACGCGCAGAAACACCTGGCCGCTGGACTCGGCCGCCACGGTGTTGAGTGCCGACACGCACAAGGGGTCGACCAGTTCGGCCATCACGCGTTCCGGCAGGCCCTGGCACAGGCGCGCGACCGACCAGTCAGGCGGACACCGGAAGCGTGACCATTGCCAGCGCAGCGCGATGCGCGCCAGTGCGAGCTTGTCCGTCCAGTGCCAACCCCGTGCCCCGGCAATGCCGGCCAATGCATCGAATGGTGCCGGCCAGCGCGGGAAACGGATGCCGCCGCCATCCGGAAAACGCAGCTCCAGCGGCAGCCGCAGCAGCAACGACTCCGGATCCAGCCCGACCCGGCGCATCACGCGCAGGCAATCGGTGTAGGCGCCGATCAGGATGTGCTGGCCGTTGTCCAGCCGCACGGATGCTCCGTTCGGCAGTTGCAGGTCCAGCTTGCGCGCGCGGCCACCCCAGGTGCGCGCGGCTTCCCAGACCGTGACGGCGTGCCCGGCGTCATGGGCGCTGATCGCAGCCGCCATGCCGGCCCATCCGCCGCCGATGACGGCGGTGCGCATGCGCGCCCCGGGGCCACGGAGCAGGTCAGACACGCCCGAGCGCCTGCACCCGCCAGGCCAGCCAGAACTTGCGCAGCGGCGTCAGGCTGACCCGCTGGTGCAGTACCGCAAAGTCGTCGCGTTCGATCTCGCGCAACAAGGTGCGATAGATGCTGGCCATCATCAGGCCCGGCTTCTGGGCGCGTCGGTCCGCGTCGGGCAGCAAAGCGAAAGCTTCGTCGTACAGGCCGTGGGCGCGTTGCGCCTGGAACTGCATCAGGCGAACGAATCGTTGCCGGAACTCCGGTGTCGAATCGCGCTGGAGAATCTCGTGCGCCTTCACGTCGAAGCGCTGCAGTTCCTCGACCGGCAGGTAGATGCGGCCACGCATCGCGTCTTCGCCGACATCGCGGATGATGTTGGTCAGCTGCAACGCGAGTCCGAGCTTGTGCGCATAGGCGGTGGTGCCGGGCTGGGTCTGTCCGAAGATGCCGGCCGCCACCTCGCCGACGATGCCGGCGACGAGGTGGCAATAACGCTGCAGCCCCGCGAAGTCGAGGTAACGTGTCTGCTGCAGGTCCATCTGGCAACCTTCGATGACCGCCAGCAGATGGCGCGGCTCGATGCGGAACTCGCCGGCCAGCGGCATCAGCGCGCGCATGACCGGATGACTGGGCTGGCCGGCAAAGGCCTGCGCCACCTCGGCCTGCCACCAGGCCAGCTTGGTCGCGGCCACGCCCGGGTCGACCATGTCATCGACGACATCGTCGACCTCGCGGCAAAACGCGTAAAAGGCGGTGATCGCCGCCCGCCGCGGCGGCGGCAGGAACAGGAAGGCGTAATAGAAGCTGCTGCCCGAGGCGGCGGCCTTTTGCTGCACGTAGTCCTGCGGATTCATGGGCGGGCCTCGCAGCGCGGCAACGGCCGGCAGGCGTTCCACAGCAGCAGCGG
>CAXBDR010000321.1:0-4798 GCA_963974265.1 uncultured Rhodoferax sp. | reverse complement strand
CCGGCCGGCGCGCGCCCGCCGCTCGGCGCCCGAGGCGAGCGACCAGATGCCCAGCCAGTTCAGGCGCGCGCGCGTGAACGGCTCGCGCTGGCTGCCCAGCGTGTAGCCACCGCCGAGCTCGACACCCAGGCCATAACCGCTGGAGGGGTAGGGAAGCCGGTCGAATGCGCGCCGTGTCCAAGCGTAGTTGGCGCTGATGGTCTGCGCCGTCTCGTGGTAGCCGGTGCCGGTGGTGGTGGCGCGGTCGTATTGAACATAGTAGTTGCGGTCGATGGCCTCGCCCAGTTGCAGGCGGCCGGCGCGCAGTTGCTGGCTGCGCACGTCGACGCTGGCCGCGTCTTCGTTCTTGAGCTGGCCGAACAACTGCCATTGCCACAGGGATTCGTCGCGCGGCGCGGTCCATTCGCTCTGCACGGACTGGGTGTCGTTGTCGAGCAGCAGCTTGGACACGGCGCGCCAGCCGAGCACCGGCATCTGGTGGTTCGTGTGTTCGGCCGACAGGCGTGCGCCGCTGTCGGTGCTCACGCCCACGCCGAGTTCGATGGTGTTGCGCCTGGCCTCGCTGACCGTGGCGATGATCGGTATGGCCTGCGGATCGCCCTGCGGATCGATCTCCAGCACCGCCGAGTTGAAATGGCCGCTGTCCTGCAGCCGTTGCTGGGCTTCGATCAACTCCGCCTGGTCGTAGACGGTGCCGGGTTTGAGTCGCGCGATCCGTTCGACCAGCTCCGGTTCGTAACGCTGCAGGCCTTCGACCCGCATCGTGCCCAGGCGAAAGGCGGGACCGGACGCCAGCGTGACGCTGAGCCGGGCCGCGCGTTGTTCCGGGTCGATCTCGGCGCGGCTGGCGGCAATGCGGCCGAGCGGATACCGCCGCGCGGCCAGCAGGCGCAGGCTTTGTGTCTTGGCCGCGTCCCAGGCCTGCTGGGTGAAGGGTTTGCCGGCCGTCAGCGTCCAGCCATCCCGGATGGACAGGCGCTGGACCGCGGCCGACGGATCGTCGGCAATGGGGCCATCGAACGAGACCGAGACCGATTCCACCACGGTGGGCGGGCCGGGCGTGACGGCGATGCGCACGACGCGGGTGGTCCGCGCGCCGGCGACGGCCTGGTCGCGTTCGATGCTGAGCTCCGGCGAGAAATATCCCAGCGTACCGAGCAGGTCCCGCACGTTGCGGTCGGCGGCAATGGACAGGCGTTCGAGTTCGGTGTCGTCCAGGTCGGCCAGCGTACGGTAACGCATCAGGTCAAGGTGACGTTCCAGGTAGTCCCGGATCTCGTCCGGCGCCCGCACGTCGACCGCGAACGCCTCCACGGCCGACGCATCGGGCGCGGCGCTGGTTGAATCGGCAGACGCGGGGGTTGAACTGCCTGAAGTCTGCGCGGGGCTTGCGCAGCCGGCGGCGATTGTGCACGCGACAAGTAGTGCGGTGAGCACGCGCCCGCCTACCCATCGATTGATCATGGGCCTATTTTGACAGCAGCCGCATGGCCTCTTCCAGACCCTTGATCGTGAGGGGGTACATGCGCTGGTTCATCAGCTGCTGGACCACGCTGATGCTTTGCCGGTATTGCCACACTCCCTGGGGTTCGGGGTTGATCCACACGAATTTCGGAAACGCGTTGGTCAGGCGCTGCAACCATTCGGCGCCGGCTTCCTCGTTGTTGTACTCCACGCTGCCGCCGGGCTGCAGGATCTCGTACGGGCTCATCGTCGCGTCGCCGATGAAGATCAGCTTGTAGTCCTTGTTGTATTTGCGGATGATGTCCCAGGTGGCGAACTTCTCGGAAAAGCGGCGCCGGTTGTTCTTCCACATGAAGTCGTAGACACAGTTGTGGAAGTAGTAGAACTCCATGTGCTTGAACTCGGTCTTGGTCGCCGAGAACATCTCTTCCACCCGCGCGATGTGCTCGTCCATGGTGCCGCCGACGTCCATCAGCAGCAGCACCTTCACGTTGTTGTGGCGCTCGGGCACCATCTTGATGTCGAGCCAGCCGGCGTTGGCCGCGGTGGAGCGGATGGTGTCGTCGAGGTCGAGTTCCTCCTCGTGGCCTTCGCGCGCGAACTTGCGCAGCCGGCGCAGCGCCACCTTGATGTTGCGCGTGCCCAGTTCCTGGGTGTCGTCGTAATCCTTGTAGGCGCGCTGGTCCCAGACCTTGACCGCGCTGCGGTTGCGGCTCTTCTCCTGGCCGATGCGGATGCCCTGCGGATTGAAGCCATTGGCGCCGAACGGCGACGTGCCGCCGGTGCCGATCATCCGGCTGCCACCTTCGTGGCACTCCTTCTGCTCCTCGAAGCGCTTCTTCAGCGTCTCCATGGGAATGTCCCGGGTGAAGTCGGCCAGCATCTCGACGCCCTTGAAATATGCGGAGAAGGCGCGGTCAAACTTGTCGTAGTGCTTCTCGTCCTTCACCAGCGTGGTCCGGCTGAGGTAGTAGAAGTCGTCGATCTTGTAGCCCGAGGGCTCGTCGACGCCACCGTCCTGGGTCGTGTTGGGTCCGACCACGCCTTCCTTGAGTGCCTCGAGCAGGACCAGGTATTCCTTGACGGAGACCGGCAGCTTGGCCGAACGCAGGGTGTAGAAGAAATCGATCAGCATGGTTTCCCTCCGGCAGGGTCTGGGTGGCGGCGGTCCATCACGCCTGGCGTGGCTTGTCGCGCAGGTAATGCAGTTGCGCGCGCACTTCCGGCCACTCGCCCGAGCGCAGGCTGTACATGACGGTGTCGCGGATCGTGCCGTCGCGGCGCAGCGCATGTCCGCGGATGACGCCATCCTTGCGCGCGCCCAGGCGCTCGATCGCAGCCTGCGAGGCATGGTTGAAGTTGTCGGTGCGCCAGCCCACCACGTGGCAGCCCAGCGTGTCGAAGGCATGGCCCATCAGCAGCAGCTTGCAGGTGGTGTTGACATGGGTGCGCTGGCAGCGCCGGGCGTACCAGGTGTAGCCGATCTCGACCCGCTTCACCGCGGGAAGAATGTCGTGGTAGCTGCTGCTGCCCACAATGGTGCCGGTGTCGATCTCGCGCACGACGAACGCGAAGCGATGGCCTGCGGCGCGGCCGGCCAGGGCGTCCTCGATATAGGCGCGGGTCTGCTGCGGTTCCGGTACCGACGTGATGCGCAGGCGCCACAACGCGCCGTCGGCTGCAGCCTCGCGCAGGCCTTGCTCGTGCTCCAGTTCCATGGGCACCAGCTCGATGCCGCGGTCGGACAAAGTGACAGGTTCGACAAATGCCATGGGCAAGGCTCCGACGGGAAATGTGTCAGCGGTTGTGGCGCTGCATGAACACCAGTTTCTCGAACAGGGTCACGTCCTGTTCGTTCTTGAGCAGCGCACCGACCAGGGGCGGTACCGCGACCTTTTCGTCCTTGTTGTGCAGCGCTTCGGCAGGAATCTCCTCGGCCAGCAGCAGCTTGAGCCAGTCAAGCAGTTCGCTGGTCGAAGGTTTCTTCTTCAGGCCGGGCAGGTTGCGCACGTCGTAGAAGGTCTTCATTGCCGCATTGAGCAGCTCCTTCTTGAGGCCGGGGAAATGCACGTCGACGATGCTCTGCATGGTCTCGGCATCCGGGAACTTGATGTAGTGGAAGAAGCAGCGGCGCAGGAAGGCGTCGGGCAGTTCCTTCTCGTTGTTCGAGGTGATGAACACCAGCGGCCGGTGCTTGGCCCGCACCAGTTCGCGGGTCTCGTAGCAGTAGAACTCCATGCGGTCGAGTTCGCGCAGCAGGTCGTTCGGAAACTCGATGTCGGCCTTGTCGATCTCGTCGATCAGCAGCGCCACCGGCTCGTCGGCGGTGAAGGCCTGCCACAAGACGCCGCGCACGATGTAGTTGTGGATGTCCTTGACCTTTTCGTCGCCCAGCTGCGAGTCGCGCAGGCGACTGACCGCATCGTATTCGTACAGGCCCTGCTGTGCCTTGGTGGTGGACTTGACGTGCCACTGCAGCAGCGGCAGGTTCAGGGCCGAGGCGACCTCTTCGGCCAGCATGGTCTTGCCGGTACCGGGTTCGCCCTTGACCAGCAAGGGACGCTTGAGCGTGATCGCGGCATTGACCGACAGCATCAGGTCCTGGGTGGCTACGTAGTTCTTGGTTCCGTGGAATTTCATGGTGCGGTGGGTGCGACGGGGCAATGGATGGTCGATGCGGGAAAGCGGGTCGATATAATCGGCGCGGTTGACTTTTCCCGGCCCATCTTTGATTGTCTGCGCAAAATGAATAAGTTGTTGTCGTCTCTGATTCTGCTCTGTGTCGCGTCCGTGACGATGGCATCCGCCAACGCGCAGGAGGTCAAGGGCGACGCCGCCAAGGGCGAAGGCAAGATCGCGATGTGTATCGGATGCCACGGCATCCAGGGATACCAGTCCAGTTTTCCGGAAGTCTACAAGGTGCCGATGATCTCCGGCCAGGGCGCCAAGTACATCGCTGCGGCCCTGCTGGCCTACCAGAAGGGCGAGCGCAAGCACCCGTCGATGCGGGGCATTGCCGAGGGCCTGACGGAGCAGGACATCGCCGACATCTCCGCGTATTACGAAGCCAGCGGAAAGGCCGATGGTGCAGCGCCGGCGGCGGCCGCCGCGCCCGCAAGCGGCAAGGTGGCCGACCTGGTCGCCAAGGGCGCCTGCGCTTCCTGCCATGGCGACAACTTCAACAAGCCGATCGACCCGTCCTACCCCAAGATTGCGGGGCAACACGCCGACTACCTGTTTGTCGCGCTCAAGTCCTACAAGACGGAAGGGCTGGCCACCTGGGGTCGGTCCAATGGCGTGATGGCCGGCATCGCCAAGCAGTTCACGAATGCGG
>CAXBDR010000320.1:0-4834 GCA_963974265.1 uncultured Rhodoferax sp. | reverse complement strand
TCATGGTCGGGCAGGCGGTCGAGCGCGAGGGCATCGCCAAGCATGGCGCCAAGTTCATGACCGCAATGGCCTCGGCCAACGTACCGCGGTATACCCTGATTACCGGCGGCTCCTACGCTGCGGCCTACCTGGCGATGTGCGGGCGCCCGTTCAAGCCGCACGTGATGATGATGTGGCCGACCGGGCGCGCCGCGCTGATGGGCCCCGAGCAGGCCGCCACCACACTGACGATGGTGCGCGACAACATCCACGAGCGCGAAGGCACGAGTTGGAACGAGGAAGAGAAAGAGCGCTTCAAGCAGCCGATCCGCGAGCAGTTCGAGTCGTTTGCGAGCCCCTACAACTTTGCCGCCAACATGTGGTGCGACATGGTGATCGACCCGTTGGAGACGCGCGAAACGATGGCCTTGCTGCTCGAGTTGGCGGGGCGCCAGCCGCGACGCGACACGCACTTTGGCGTGTTCCGCATGTGAGCCCGCTGCACAATAGACGATATGCTTGAATCCATCCTCAGTGGCTTGCGCGTCATTGACCTGACACAAAACGTCGCCGGTCCGTTTTGCACCCAGATTCTGGGCGACCTCGGTGCCGACGTCATCAAGATCGAACGTCCGGGTAGTGGTGACGATGCACGGCAATGGAAGCCGCCGGAGATCGGCGGTGTCTCCACCGGGTTCCTGGCGCTGAACCGAAGCAAGAAGAGCGTATGTATCGATCTCGACACACGGGCCGGGCAGCAGTTGGTGGCTCGGCTGGCACGTACCGCCGACGTATTGGTGCACTCGCTCAAGCCGGGTAGCGCCGAGTCGCGCGGCCTGGGTTGGGACGCGCTGGTTGGCCTGAACCCGCGCCTGGTGTATTGCGCGATCAGCGCTTTTGGCGAGGTCGGCCCGATGAGTCCGCTGCCGGGTTACGACCCGTTGATGCAGGCTTTCACGGGCATCATGAGCGTGAGCGGCCACGAAGGCGACGAGCCGGCACGCGTCGGCGTGTCCCTGATCGACATGGGAACCGGCATGTGGGCCGCGATGGCTGTCCTGGCGGCGCTGCTGGGACGGGCTTCCAGCGGAAAGGGCATGCGCGTGCAGGCGAGCCTGCTCGAGACCGGCTTGTCATGGATGACGGTGCCCGTGGCCAACTACCTGGCCACGGCCAGGCTGCCGCGCAAGATGGGATCGGCGATGGCGATGATGGCGCCATACGAGCTGTTTGACACCGCAGACGGAAAGGTCTTCATTGCCGCCGCCAACGACCGGCTGTTCGCGAGGATTTGTGTCGGGCTTGGTGACCCGGGGCTGGCGCAGGACGAGCGATTCGGCAACATGGCCGCGCGCATCGGCCACCGCGAGGCGCTGCATGCCGAACTCGAAGCGCGCACCCGGCTGCGCAGCACGGCCGATTGTGTCACGGCGCTTCGCGCCGCAGGAGCCCCGTGCAGCGAGATGCACGACGTGGCCCAGATGCTGGCGCACGAGCAGGTGCAGGCGATTGGCATGCTGGGCGATCTGCCGGTTCCCGGTGCGCCGCAGCACAAGACGATGGGACTGCCTTTCAGCTCCCAGGGCCGACGTGGCCGTACCGGCCTGCCACCGCCGGCGCTGGGCGCCGACACCGAATCGGTGTTGTTGGCGGCAGGCCTGAGTGTGGGCGAGTTGACCGAACTGCGCGGCCAATCGGTCATCGGCTGACTTCGAGGGCAAATCAATGGACTTCAACTACACCGAGACACAGCAACAGATTCGCTCGGCGGTCAGGGATCTGTGCAAAGGCTTTGGCGCCGAGTATTGGCGCCAGTGTGCCCTGGACGGCGCCTATCCCGAGTCGTTCGTCGACGCGATGGCCAAGGCTGGCTGGCTGGCCGCGCTGATCCCGGAAGAATATGGCGGCTCCGGACTGTCGCTGCTCGATGCCTGCGTCATATTGCAGGAGGTCAACTGCAATGGTGGCAACAGCGCCTCGTGCCATGCGCAGATGTACACCATGGCATCGATCATGCGCCATGGCACCGAGGCGCAAAAGCGCCGCACCCTGCCGCGCATCGCCGACGGCAGTCTGCGCTTGCAGGCCTTTGGCGTCACCGAGCCCGATGCGGGGTCGAACACGCTGGCCATCAAGACCTTCGCACGCAAGGTGCCGGGTGGCTATGTGATCAACGGCCAGAAGATCTGGACTTCGCGGTACAGCCATTCGCACATGTACATGCTGATTGTCCGAACGACACCGATCGAGGAGTGCAGAAAGAAGTCCGACGGACTGAGCCTGTTCCTGGTCGACATTGCCAGGGCCGGTGCGGCGCTCAAGGCCACGCCGATCCGCACCATGATCAACCACCATACGTTCCAGGTTTTCATCGACAACCTCGAGGTCACCGACGACGACCGCATAGGCGAGGAGGGCAAGGGCTTCCACTACCTGCTCGATTCTCTGCATTCCGAGCGCTTGCTTGTTGCCAGCGAAGCGATTGGCGACGGCCACTGGTTCGTCGAGAAGGCATCGCTTTATGCCAGCGAACGCGTGGTGTTCGACCGGCTTATCGGGGCCAACCAGGGCGTGCAGTTCCCGATTGCGCGCGCCCATATCAATGTCGAGGCCTCCGAGCTGATGCGCAACAAGGCGGCCACGCTGTTTGATTCCGGATTGCCGTGCGGGCGCGAGGCGACGATGGTGAAGTACCTGGCCAGCGAAGCGGCCTGGGAGGCGGCCGAGGCGGCAATGACGACCTTCGGCGGTTACGGGGTGGCCTGCGAGTACGACATCGAGCGCAAGTGGAAAGAGACGCGGCTGTTTCGTACCGCGCCGATCTCCAACAACCTCGTGCTGGCCCAGGTGGCCGAGCATGTGCTGGGCATGCCCCGGTCCTACTGACGAAAGCACATCGCCATGACTTATTCGACCCTGCGCGTCGAGCGCGCGCCCGACACCGACCTTGCCGACGGCATTCGCCTGTTGGTGCTGGACCGGCCCGAGGTGATGAACGCGATGAATACGCAGATGTTTGTCGAACTGCGCGAGGCCATGCACGAACTGGCCTTCGACGACACGTTGCGGGTGCTGATCTTCACCGGAGCCGGTGAGCGCGCGTTCTCCACCGGCGGGGATCTCAAGCAGCGCGATGGCATGACCGACGCGGCCTGGCGCCGCCAGCACCAACTTGCCGAGGAGGTGCTACTGGCGGTGAAGGATTTTCCGCGACCGGTGATCGCCGCGGTCGAGGGCCACGCGCATGGCGGCGGTTGCGAGCTGGCGCTGATGTGCGACTACATCGTCGCCTCACGTACTGCGGTATTCTCGTTGCCCGAGGTGCGGCGCGGCATCATGCCCGGTGGTGGTGGCATCCAGAATCTGGTGCGCGCGGTGGGCATGCGGCGTGCCAAGCAGTTGCTGCTCACAGCACGCCGATTTTCCGGGAAACAGGCTGCGTTATGGGATATGGTCAGTACGCTGGTTGAACCCGGCCAGGCGCTGGCTGGTGCGGTAGCCGACGCACGCGAGATCGTGCTCGCTGCGCCGATGGCGGTCCAATATGCCAAGCTGGCGGCGTCGCGTGGTGGTGAAGTCGATTTTCACAGTGGTTATGCGTTCGACATCGCAGCCTACAACGTGCTCGTCTCGTCGGCCGACCGGCTCGAAGGTGTGAAGGCCTTCAATGAAAAGCGCCCACCGCGCTGGAACGGGCGGTAGATCAAGCCTGTATCGGGTTTCGCGATCACGTGGGGCTGGGTTTGGGGCGGTGCGACGCTTGTTCCAGATATTCTGTTCCCGTGCGCGGCGCCGGGCGCTCAATAGGACTTTGGCATGCCGAGTATTTTCTCGGCGATGAACGACAACACGAGCTGTGCCGATACAGGGGCAATGCGTGGCAGCATCGATTCGCGGAAATAGCGCTCGACGTGGAACTCCTTCGCGTAGCCCATGCCGCCGTGGCTGAGTACGGCAGCCTCGCAGGCGCGGTATCCAGCCTCGCCGGCGAAATACTTGGCCGCCGACGCCTCGGCACCGCACGGCTGGCCGCTGTCGTACAGCCAGGCCGCGCGTTGGTACAGCAGCGCTGCGGCTTCCAGATCGATCCAGCAGCGCGCCAGCGGGTGCTGGATGCCCTGGTTCTGGCCGATCGGGCGGTCGAACACAATGCGTTCGCGCGCGTACTTCGCCGCCGTCTGCAGCGCCACCCGGCCCAGGCCGACCGCCTCGGCAGCCACCAGAATACGCTCGGGATTCATGCCGTGCAGGATGTAGTGGAAGCCTTTGCCTTCCTCGCCGATGCGGTCTTGCACCGGGATCGTCAGGCCATCGATGAACAACTCGTTCGAGTCCACCGCCTTGCGGCCCATCTTCTCGATCTCGCGCACGTCAACGCAGCTGCGGTCCAGGTCGGCGTAAAACAGGCTCAGACCCGAGGTCTTCTCGGTGACGTCCTCGATCGGCGTCGTCCGCGCCAGCAGCAGTACCTTGTTCGCCACCTGCGCGGTGGAGGTCCAGATTTTCTGGCCGGTGACCACGTAGTGATCACCCTGGCGCACCGCACGCGTCTTCAGTTTGAGCGTGTTCAAGCCGGTGTTGGGCTCGGTGACGCCGAAGCAGGCCTTGTGTTCGCCGCGAATGAGCGGCGGCAGCCATCTGGATTTTTGCTCGTCGGTGCCAAATACCACCACCGGGTGCAGGCCGAAGATGTTCATGTGCACCGAAGATCCCGCCGACAGCCCGCCCCCGGACTCGGTGATCGCCTGCATCATCAGCGCCGCTTCGGTGATGCCCAGCCCGGAGCCTCCGTAGGCCTCGGGCATTGCGATCCCGAGCCAGCCGGCGTCGGCAACGGCGCGGTAGAAATCTTCCG
>CAXBDR010000319.1:0-4841 GCA_963974265.1 uncultured Rhodoferax sp. | reverse complement strand
GACGAACCGGTGAGGGCCGAGAACAGGGCACAGGCGCCGATGTTGGAGATCACCAGCGAGCCCGGCACCCGGTGCAGCCAGCGCGCCAGTGCTTCGTACAGGTCGCTGCCGGCGCGCGAGGACGCCACGGCCGCCCCCATGATGATGAACATCGGCAACGACACCAGCGTGAAGTCGGACAGGCCCGCGAAGATGGTCTCGGGCACGAAATGCACGCTGTTCCAGCCATCGAACACGACCATGAACAGCAGCGCCACGGCGCCCAGGCCGAACGCGATCGGCAGCCCGGTGGCCAGCAAGGCCGTGGTCAACACGAAGATCAGCAAGCCGATTGCCAGCGGGCTCATGGGAACTTCCTCCGCGCCGGATGCCGCGACATCGACAACAGGTTCCTGTGATTCACAAGCCATCCTCCGCCGACAAACCGAATGGCATGGACTTGTGTGCAGCGACCATGTAGGTGTCGGCGACGAACTGCAGGCACAACACGGTCAGGCCCACCGGAACCGACAGATAGGGAATCCAGACCCGCGCCTTCCAGATCGACGGCGTGGTCTGCCCGCTTTGCCAGGTCTCCCACCACCAGGGAATGGCGGCGTACAGGAAAAAACCGCAGAACACCAGCGCGACCAGGTTGCCGGCGATGCACAGCAGGCGCCGCCCCGGTGTTTGCAGCATCAAGGGCACGACGTCGACCGCGACATGGCCCCGCGTGAGCAGGATGTAGGGCGCGCCGATGAAGGTTGCCGCCACCAGGGCGAAGGTCACGAACTCGGTCTGCCAGATCGAGGAATGGCCGAGCACCGCGCGCACGAACACCATGTGGCAGATGACCCCGATCGAGACCACGATCATGCCGGCGGCCACGACGCCGAACAGCCGCGACACGCCATGCACCGCCGCCACCCAGGCCGGCGGCGCGACACCCTCACTTGACACTCAGCGCCTTTTCGATCAGCTCCTTGCCTCCAGGGACTTTCTCCGCGAAGGCCTTGTACGAGGTCTTCTGCGCCACGGCGCGCCAGGCGTCGGCTTCGGCATCGCTGAGCGTGACGACTTCGACGTTGTTCTTCTTGTAGGTCGCGACCATGTCGTCGTCGAGCTTCCTGGACTCGGCCTCGAAATAATCCTCGGCCTTCTTCGACGCGGCGGTCAGCGCCTTCTTCTGGGCATCGTTCAACTTGTCCCAGCTCTTCTTGGAGATCAGCACCGGCTCGTACATGAACCACAAGGCGTTGTCGCCAGGCGCAGTGACGCACTTGAGTTGCTCGTACAGGCGGAACGACACGAAGCTGCCGGTCGACGTGTCGGTGGCCTGCGCCACGCCCTGCTGCAAGGCGTTGTAGACCTCGCTCGAGGGAATGGACACGATGGATGCGCCGGCACCGGCCCACATCTGCGCGAATGTCGATCCGGCCGAGCGCACCTTCAGCCCGGCCGCGTCCTCGGGCCGCTTGATGCACTTGTCCTTGGAGCCGAAGGCACCGGCCAGCCAGGCATCGGCCAGCACGTGCACGCCACCTTGTTCGATGATGGCCTTGATGTCCTTCATGAAGGCCGAGTCGTTGATGCGCCGTGCATGGGCATGGCCCTTGACCAGGCCCGGCATCAGCGTGGCGCCGAACTGCGGGTGGAAACCGGAGGCGTAGTCGAGCGGAAACGAGGTCATGTCGATCTGGCCGGTCTGCATCGCCTTCCACTGTTCCTGCGCCTTGACCAGGCTCGATCCCGGGAACACCTTGATCTCCAGGCCCACCTTGGCCGCGGCGACTTCACGCGCAATCATCTGCACCATCTCGTCGCGCACGTCGCCCTTGCCGCCCGGAAACTGGTGGGACGCCTTGAGCGTGACGTTCTGCGCCCAGGCCGGTGCCGCCAGCGCAGCTGCGAGCGCGCAACATGCCAGGGCGGCCATCCGGGGCAGGCCACGCGTCCGTCGCGACGCCACCTCGCCGAGAGAAATCCATTGCCGCCGCCCCGCCGAAGTCGTGTCGATCATGTGTGTCTCCAATGCATGTAGGAAGGATCGCCCGGCCGTCACCGTCCAAGCGGACGCAGGCGACCCGGCGCGAGCCTCGTATTTTGCGTTGGTACCGCGGATTCGCCGAACCGATCGCTTAGGGGATTACCCGCACCATGGCGGTTCTCCGGTCGGTGCGCAACACCATCACGGCGCAATGACGCCGCAGGCCACGCGTGCCCCGCCTCCACCCAGCGGATGTGGATGATCGGCGTGGTTGTCGCCGCCGGCATGCACCATCAATGAGCGCCCCCGGACGTCGGCCAGGGTCAACCGCGGCGCCAGCACCGGCATGCTGGCGCTGCCGTCGCCAGCCACGTACAGCGGCGGCAGGTCGCCCAGGTGCCCGTCCCCCCAGGGTTCGCCATGCCGGCCGGTGCCGGCAGGATCCAGGTGGCCCCCGGCTCCCAGTGCCGCCACCGGCGTGCCGTCGCGCATGCCGGGCGCGCACGACGGATGCTCATGCACATGGAAGCCGTGCATGCCGCTGGCCAGGCCCGTGAGCGCGGGACGCAATACCAACCCGTGGGGCGACTGCTGGATGCGGACCACGCCCAGCGTGGCGCCCGCGCCCGCCGGCCCGGCCGCCTGCATCGTGACGCTGATGTCGGCCGCCATCGCAGGAAGGCAGGCCAGCACGGTGGACAGGAAAAAGACGGAACGCGAGGCAATCATGATGGCTCCTGGGTCGGGGTGAATGGACGGCAATGGGCGGACGGGTCGCTGCGTGCCGTACCCGGCGCCACACTGGCCCGCTGTTGCGTCGCGCCGCCGCCATGGCACGACACAGGAAGTCTCACAACACCAGTCGGGTTGCGGCCGAGTCCTCGGCCTGGGCACGCTGGGGCGACAACAAGGTCAGGGTCAACACGCGGGCCACGCGGATCCGGGTACCCGGCCGAACGGGAACGTCGCTCCCCTTGGACACGGGGGCCCCATCGACCTCGGTGACGCCGTCCGACACCGGACGCAGGCGATAACCATCGGCAAACCGCCGCAACTCGAAATGCCAGCGGCTGATCAGCCGCGCCTGGACCGGATCGACCGGCGCGAGCACGACGTCGTTGGCCAGCGTGCCCTCGTGATCCCGCAGGCGACCGAAGCTCACAATGTCCTGTGCCGGCAGTTCGAGCACCTCCTGCGTCTCCTCGAAGCGGATCCGGGTCGGGAACACCGACAGGTCGCGCCAGTCGAAGGCCAGCATCTCGACCTGCCGTGCGACGCCCTTGAGCTCGACCGGCGCGACCGGACGGCATTGCAGCCGATGCGCCATCGCCAGTTCCTGAAATACCTCGCGCGTGATCCGCAACTCGCCGCTGTTGGCCGATGCGGCCACACGCGAACACAGGTTCACCGAGTCGCCGCTGACGACGCTGCCGTCGGTCAGCACCGGACCGTGGTGCACGCCGATGCGCAGCTTGAGCTGGTGGTCCCGCGCACGACCGGCGTTTTCGCTGGTCACGCTTTGCTCGAACGCGATCAGCGCGGCAATGGCCGCATCGGGATCGGCGAACGCCAGGAAGGCGCCATCTCCCACGGTGTCGATGATGCGGCCGCCGTGCGGGGGCAGGCAGCGCTGCAGCAGGTCGATATGCAGCTGCTGCAATTGCCGGCCGGCGGCGTCGCCGAAGCGTTCGAAATACGGCGTCGATGCGACGATGTCGGAAAATCCCAGCGTCATCGGCCGCTCGAATCGGCGCGTGAGTTCCTGCTGCAATGCTCCTTGCAGGCGGATGATGTCCGTCATGCTGAGCGTGCTCAAATCGATCATGGGTGCACGATACCTGAGCGCCCGGCGTCGGACAAGCATGTCGTCGCGCAGCGGCACGCCGCGGTCGCTGGTCATGACGGCGGGCACCCGCGTATACTTTGCCGATGCCCTTTCGCCCGATGACATCGCTCCGGCTGGTCAGGCTGCACTAGGAGACCACCCATGGGATTGCGGCTCAAGTTCAACCTGGTCCTGCTGCTGGTGTTCGCACTCGGCCTGGCCGTCACGGGTTACGTGTCACGCCATCTGCTGCAGGAAAATGCGCGCGAGGAAGTCCTGCGCACCGCGGGCGTCATGATGGAAGCGGCGCTGGCCATGCGTTCGTATACGGTCTCGCAGGTACGTCCGCGACTCAAGCCGATGGACGAGGAATTTTTTCCGCAGAGCGTGCCGGCCTACGCGGCGACCGAGATCCTGGGCAAGCTGCACGAGAAGTACCCGAACTACGCCTACAAGGAAGCGGCGCTGAACCCGACCAATCCGCGCGACCGGGCCGTGGGCTGGGAGTCGGACATCATCAACGACTTCCGCAACAACCAGACGCGGGTCGAGTTCGCCGGCATCCGCGACACACCGACAGGCCCGTCGCTGTACCTGGCGCGGCCACTGCAGATCACGGATCCGAATTGCCTGGCCTGTCACACGACGGCCGAATCGGCGCCGCCATCGATGGTCAAGCTGTACGGCAGCAACAACGGCTTCGGCTGGAAGCACAACGAAATCATCGGCGCGCAAATCGTCTCGGTGCCGATGTCGGTGCCGATCGAGAAGGCCAACAGTGTGTTCCTGTCGTTCATGGCATCACTCACGGCCGTGTTCGCCGTGTTGTTCGTGATCCTGAACATCATGTTGTCGCTGCTCATCGTGCGCCCCATCCGTACCATGTCGGCGGCGGCCAACAAGATCAGCGTCGGCGAACTCGACATCCCCGAACTGCCGGAATCAGGCAAGGACGAAGTGGCCGTGCTGGCCAAGGCCTTCAACCGGATGCGGCGCAGCCTCGAGAAGGCCATCAGCCTGATCGACGAGCGCTGAGGCCAGCGGGGGCGG
>CAXBDR010000318.1:0-4875 GCA_963974265.1 uncultured Rhodoferax sp. | reverse complement strand
CCTGGCTCTCAAGCCGGGCGATGCCGATACCTTGCACAACCTGGGCTGGCTGCTGTGCCAGCAGGATAGGCACGCGGAGTCGATGCAGGCATTCGGCCAGGCGCTGGCGGATCCGGCCTACCTCGGCCGGGCCAAGACCTTGATGACACGGGGCCTGTGCCAGATGCGTGCCGGCAAGCCCGCCGACGCGGAAGAAAGCCTGCTGCAGTCGTTCCAGCTCGATGCCGGCAATCCCATCACCGAATACAACCTGGCGCTGCTGATGTTCCAGCGCGGCGACCTGCAACGGGCCCGCTTCTACGTCCGCAGACTCAACAACAGCGAGTGGGCGAATGCCGAGTCCTTGTGGCTGGGCATCAGGATCGAGCGCAGGCTGGGCAACCAGGACGCGGTCGAACAGTTGGCGGTACCGCTGCGCAAGCGTTTTGCCCAGTCGCGGGAAGCCGGGTTGTATGAACGGGGGGCCTTCAATGAATGAACCGGTGCTGGATGCGCCGCAGCAGGCGATGATGGACGCGGCGGCAGGCAAGAGTGCCGGCACCTTGCTGCGGGAGGCACGGGAGGCTGCGGGTCTGCATGTCGGTGCGCTGGCTGTGTCGCTCAAGGTGCCGGTCAAGAAGCTGGAGGCACTCGAGGCCGACGATCTCGAGCAGTTGCCGGACGCCGTTTTTGCGCGCGCCCTGGCTGCCACGGTCTGTCGCTCGCTGAAGGTGGATCCGGAGCCCGTGCTGGCGCGTCTGCCGCAGTTGCACACCCCGCCGTTGCAGGTCGGCTCCCAGGAGACACCGGTGCGGCTGGACAGTCGCGGTGGCGGCATGCGCATGCCGTCGTTCGGCGGTCTGCCACGCTCGGTCGTCTATCTCAGCGCGTTGCTGGTCATCGGAGCCATCGCCGTCAGCCTGCTGCCGTCGTTGCAGCTCGAGGGTGACCCGACGGTGGCCGATGCGCCCGATGGTGTCACCATCCGCACGGTTCCCAACCTGGTGACCCAGATGCCGATCGAGCCGCTGGCGCAGGCCGCATCGGACACCGTGGCATCGACGACGACAACGCCAGTGACAACTACAACGGCTGCGGTCCTGCCCGCGGCTGCCGCGTCAGCGCCAGCTGACACGGCGTCCGCGGCCGCCACGCCCCAGGCGGCGGCATCGCAGGCGGCACCAGCGGGTTCTGCCGCGTCCACCGCCGACACCAAGGTCGCGCCCGCCGCCACCGGCGGCGGCGCGATCGCCGTATTCACGACACGCGAGGCCTCGTGGGTCCAGGTCGTCGATGCCGCCGGCCTGGTGCATCTGCGCAAGACCATGGGCGGCGGTGAGACGGTCAGCATCAACGGCACCTTGCCCTTGTCGGTGGTGATCGGTCGTGCCAATGCCATCGACGTGATGGTGCGTGGCAAACCTTTCGACGTGCAGGCAGTCGCCAAGGACAACGTGGCGCGATTCCAGATCAAGTGATGCAGCAACAACCGCAAGTGCAGGCCATCGAGCCCATCGTGATGAGCCGCCATGCCACGCGCCAGGCGCGCGTGGCATGGGGCGAGCGTGTGGTGACGGTCGGCGGCGACGCGCCGGTGCGCGTGCAGTCGATGACCAATACCGATACCGCCGATGTCATCGGCACCGCCATCCAGGTCAAGGAACTGGCGCTGGCCGGCTCCGAGATGGTGCGTATCACCGTCAACACGCCCGAGGCGGCCGAGGCGGTTGCGCCGATTCGCGAACAGCTCGACCGCATGGGCATCGACGTGCCGCTGATCGGCGACTTTCATTACAACGGCCACCGCCTGCTGACCGACTACCCGGCCTGTGCGCAGGCCTTGTCCAAGTACCGCATCAACCCTGGCAATGTGGGCAAGGGCGACAAGCACGACAAGCAGTTCGGCCAGATGATCGAGGCGGCGATGCGCTGGGACAAGCCGGTGCGCATCGGCGTGAACTGGGGCAGCCTGGACCAGGAACTGCTGGCGCGGCTGATGGACGACAACGCCGCGCGCACCACGCCCTGGGACGCCCGGTCGGTGATGTACGAGGCCTTGATCCAGTCTGCGGTTGGCTCGGCCGAGCAGGCGCGCGCCATGGGCATGGATCCGAACCAGATCATCCTGTCGTGCAAGGTCAGCGGCGTGCAGGACCTGGTGGCCGTGTACCAGGCGCTGGCGCGCCGCTGCGACTACCCGCTGCACCTGGGCCTGACCGAAGCCGGCATGGGCGCCAAGGGTATCGTCGCCTCCAGCGCGGCCTTGTCGATCCTGTTGCAGCAAGGCATTGGCGACACCATCCGGGTCTCGCTGACGCCGGCGCCGGGCGAGGCCCGTACCCAGGAGGTGGTGGTGGCGTCCGAAATCCTCCAGGCGCTCGGCGTGCGGGCGTTCGTGCCGTCGGTCACCGCGTGTCCGGGTTGTGGCCGGACCACCAGCACCACGTTCCAGGAGCTGACGCAGCAGATCGACGATTTCCTGCGCGCACAGATGCCGGTATGGCGCGAGAAATACCCCGGGGTCGAGCGGATGAAGGTCGCCGTGATGGGTTGCATCGTCAACGGGCCGGGAGAGAGCAAACATGCCGACATCGGCATCAGCCTGCCCGGTACCGGCGAAGCACCGGCCGCGCCGGTCTTCATCGATGGCGAAAAACGCATGACCTTGCGTGGCGACACGATCGCGCGCGATTTCCAGGTCGTGGTGGAAAACTACATCGCGCAGCGCTTCGGCACCGCCGGCACGCTGACCCAGTCGAACTGAACATGTCCAGCAGCAGCATCAACACGGGCGCTCCGGAGTCAAACCGGATGCGCAAGCTCTCGGCCGTCAAAGGCATGAACGACATCTTCCCGCCCGAATCGGCGCAATGGGAGTGGTTCGAGCAACATGTGCGCGACGTGATGGGCCAATACGCCTATGGCGCCATCCGCACGCCCATCGTCGAACACACCCAGTTGTTCGTCAAGGGCACCGGGGAGACCACCGACATCGTCGAAAAGGAAATGTATTCCTTCGAGGACCGGCTCAACGGCGAACACCTGACCCTGCGCCCCGAGAACACGCCCGGCGTCGTGCGGGCCGCAATCGAGCACAACCTGACCTATGACGGCGGCAAGCGGCTGTATTACATCGGCCCGATGTTCCGCCACGAGCGTCCGCAGCGCGGGCGCTATCGGCAGTTCTACCAGGTCGGCGCCGAGGCGCTGGGGTTCGCCGGGGCCGAGGTCGACGCCGAACTGATCGTGCTGGCGTCGCACCTGCTCGAGCGCATCGGACTGCCTGGGGTGCGGGTCGAACTCAACAGCCTGGGATTGCCGGCCGAGCGCCAGCAACACCGCGTGGCCCTGATCCGCCATTTCGAGCAACACGCGGACCTGCTCGACGCCGATGCCCAGCGACGCCTGCACAGCAATCCGCTGCGCATCCTGGACACCAAGAATCCGGCCATGCAGGACATGGTGGCGCAGGCCCCGCAGTTGCTCGGCTTCCTGGGCGAGCAGTCGCTCAAGCATTTCGAGACGGTGCAGGCCTTGCTGAGCGCCTGCGGCGTGCCGTGGAGCATCAATCCGCGTGCCGTGCGCGGGCTGGACTACTACAGCCACACGGTTTTCGAGTTCGTCACCGATGAACTGGGCGCCCAGGGCACCTTGTGTGGTGGCGGACGCTACGACGGCTTGTTCGAGGTGCTGGGCGGCAAGCCGACACCGGCGGTCGGCTGGGGGCTGGGCATCGAACGGGTCCTGGAGCTGTTGCGGGTGCGAGGGCATGCGGCTGCGGCCCCCGTTCCCGATGCCTATGCCGTGATCCCGGAGCCCGCGCTGCTGCTGGTCGCCTTTCAGACCGTGCTGGCCCTGCGCCGCGCCGGCGTGCGGGTCCAGATGCATGCCGGCACGCAGGCCGGAGCCGCGGCCGGCAGCATGAAGTCCCAATTCAAGCGCGCCGACAGCAGTGGCGCCCGGTATGCGCTGGTTTTCGGCCAGCAGGAAGTACAACAGGGCTCGGTGATCATCAAGTCGCTGCGCGACGGAACCGGCGCCCAGGAACTGCGTTCGCTGACCGGCGTGGCAGATTGGGCCGCGACCCTACAATCGCCCACCTGAGCAAATACAGTCCATGGCAAAACAACTCGACCTCGAAGAACAAGAGCAACTCGACCAGATCAAGCATTTCTGGAAGCAGTACGGCAACCTGATCACCTGGGTGCTGATCGCCATCCTGGGCACCTATGCCGGCTGGAACGGTTACCAGTACTGGCAGCGCAGCCAGGCGGCCCAGGCATCGGCGCTGTACGATGAACTCGAGCGGCTCGGCGCACAAGGCGATCCGGCCAAGGTGCAACGGGCATTTACCGACATGCGCGACAAGTTCGGCGGGACGGTCTTTGCGACGCAGGGCGGACTGCTGGCCGCGCGCCTGCTCCAGGAGGCCGGCAAGGCGGACGAGGCCAAGTCTGCACTGACCTGGGTCGCGGACAATGCCTCCGATCCGGCCTACCAGGCGATTGCCCGTCTGCGTTTGGCAGCGCTGCTGGCACAGGCCAAGGACTATGCGGCTGCGATGGCCCGGCTCGATGGCGAGTTCCCGGACGACTTCAAGCCGTTGGTGGCCGATCGCAAGGGCGACCTGCTGATGCTGCAGGACAAACCTGCCGATGCACGTGTCCAGTACCAGCAGGCGTACGCCGGACTGGACGCCCGCAACGAATACCGGCGGCTGGTCGAGATCAAGTTGCCCGCGCTGGGTGCCGACCCCCGTCCCGCCGCTGACGCCGCCAGCGCATCGGAGAAACAAAAATGATGTCCCGCGTCAAGACCCGCGCCAGGCGCAGCGTCCGGCTGGCCGTGGCGGTCGTGACACTGGCGCTGGCCGCCTGTGCCAGCGGCCCGGACAAG
>CAXBDR010000317.1:0-4877 GCA_963974265.1 uncultured Rhodoferax sp. | reverse complement strand
GCTGGTGCGCAAGCTCGGCTGGTTCGACCGGGTGTTCTGCTCGCCGAGCAACCACCGGGTCCACCACGCCGTCAACGACCAGTACCTGGACAAGAACTACGGTGGCATCCTGATCCTGTGGGACCGGCTGTTCGGCAGCTTCCGCGAAGAAGGCGAGCCCTGCATCTACGGCACCCGCGCCGGATTGCGCAGCTGGGACCCGTTGTGGGCCAATGCCGAGGTCTACGCCCAGCTGGCGCAGGACAGCTGGCGCGCCCGCAACTGGCTCGACAAGCTGCGGGTGTGGATCAAGCCGCCCGGCTGGCGACCGGCCGACGTGGCCGCGCGCTGGCCCAAGCCGGCGTTCGACCTGGCGCAGGTGCGGCTCTACGACCCGCCGGTGGCGCCGACGGCCATGGCCTTCGTCAGCACCGGTTTCGTGCTGCTGCTCGGCGGTGTTGCCGCGCTGCTGTGGTTCGCACACACGCTGGACGGCACGGCGGTGGCGGTCTGGGGGGCGGCACTGCTGGCCATCTTCTGGGCACTGGGCGCCGTGCTGCAATCGCGGCTGGGCCTGTGGGCCGCGCTGATGCTCACCTGTGCAACGTTGGCCACGGCCAGCGCCACGCTGGGGCTGCAGCAGGTCCATTACCTGTTCAAGCCGCTGACGATGGTCGTGGCCGTGCTGCTGGTGCTGCGCCGCGCTGGCTCCGCCGGATCGGGCCATGGGCTGCTGGTCGCCGCGCTGCTCGCGTCTTTGGCCGGAGACGTCTTGCTGATGCTGCCCGGCAACCTGTTCATCCCCGGCCTGGCCGCGTTCCTGCTGGCGCACCTGTGCTACATCGCATTGTTTCGCCGGCAGCAGGCCTGGTTTCCGAACCGGCCCGCGCTGGTGCTGGCGCTGGCCACCGGCGGCACGATGCTGGCATTGTTCTGGGACACGCTGGGCGATGCCGGCCTGAAGGCGGCAGTGAGCGCCTATGTCGTGGTGATCAGCCTGATGGCCGCGCAGGCGATCGGCCGCGCCACGGTGCTGCAGGACCGGGCTTCCACCTGGGTGGCCGTCGGCGCCTGCGTGTTCATGCTCAGCGACACGCTGATCGCGATCAATCGCTTCCTGATGCCGGTGCCACTGGCCAGCCTGTGGATCCTGGCCACCTACTACCTGGCGCAGATGCTGATCGTGTTGCATGCGCCGGGGCGCACCGTCGATGACGTTGCCCCGCCGCATGCGGTATCGGAGCCCGCGCATACCCACGGCCTGCCCGGAAACGTCACCGGGGTCTGAGTCGCACCGCGTCGACCGGCGCGTCTTGATGTCGATCAATGCTGCTGGACGCAGCGGGGGTCAGAATGGTTCCACGACGCCCCAAGGAACCCACCATGACTCGACGACGCTCCCCGCCAGACCCGACAGGACGGTTTGCCGGCACCACTGCGGCGACTGCCCGCTCCCGCGTCGGCGCTGGCATGGTGCTGCTGGTTGCCGTGTTGCTGGCGGGTTGCGCCGTCGAACTGGAAAACCGGCGCGCATCGAAAGAAGTCACCCGCATGGCAGAGCCGCCGGGTTCGACCTACCTTGGTTGGCGCGTGTTCCAGAACAAGTGTGCGGCCTGCCATGGCCCGGCCGCCACCGGCACGGCCAATGGCCCGGACCTGCTGCCGCGGGTACGCGACATGGGATCGCGCCAGTTCGTCAGCGTCGTGCTCAGGCGTTACGACTGGAGCCAGGCCGCGACGCAGGCGCGCGGCGATGGCGCCGCGCTCGATGCGCTGGTCGACAGGATCGTCCGGCGCCAGGAATACCCGCAGAACATGCCCGCCATGGACGGCGAACCCAGCGTCAATGCCCATCTGGTGGACCTGTATGCCTACCTGTCGGCGCGCTCGACCGGTATCCAGGGCCCTGGTCGGCCAATGCCCTGAGTCGAGCGTCAGACCGCACCTTGGCGGTCGTACCATCCGGTCATGCGATATCTGCTCGCCATGGCCTTGACTGCCGGCCTGCCTGTCGTGGCCCAGACCGCTGACGGTGGTGTGCGCCTGTCCTATCGCGCCACGGGGCCCCAGGCACCGATGCGCGAGGCCTTCGACGTCACCAGCACCCTGGTCGCCTGGCGCGACGACCAGGGACGGGTGCGCATGACGTTCGACCGGCGCGCCAGCGTGTTGACGACACACGGCGCCGACGCGGCGGACCCGGCAGGCGACGTGCGTCTGGACGCGGACGGGATTGCCACGCTGGTGGACCAACTGCGGTCGGCCTCGGCCGACATGGAGCGGCAGGCCGCACAGGGCTCCGCGGCGCAACAGGCGCTGGCACGCCAGCGCTGGCAGCAGTTGCTGGCGCCGCGCGGACCGTGGTCGGCCCTGGACCGGGTGCGTGCCCAGGATGCCCGGCCGCTGCTCGGCAGCGACGCGACCGTGCTCGGCTACCGCTGCAGCCGCATCGCGCTGCATGCCGACGGCCAGGCCATCGGCGAGGCCTGCGTTGCACCGGCGACATCCGTGTCCGGCGGCGCCGCTGTGCTGCAGATGCTGCAGGCCATGGCGGCGGTGCTCGATCGGTTGCGCGAGTGGCCCGACACCCCGGTCTACCTGGCCTGGCCTTCGCATCCGCTGGTCGCGGCGGCGCGCAGCGGGCAACTGCCGCTGCAGGTGATCCAGCATGCGCCCGGCGGCGTTCGGCACCAGCTGCAACTCGATGCGGTCCAGCCGTTGCCGAGCATTCCGGTCTCCGGGCCCTGAGCCCGGCCACTCCCGCGCAAGACCCGTGCGACGCGGGCCACGCATCTCCGCACTGTCGCGCACGCGACTCATCCACCTCGCAATTTTTCAACATGTAACTCAATGAAACGAAATCAATATATGATCAAAAGCAGCGGCAATCCACCGTAACACCATGAACACACCGGAGACAGGCACTATGACCAACGCGACGATATGGGTCCAATGGACCGTCAGGATGCTGATTGCGGCCGGTGCGCTCGCAACCGCCGGCCTGCTGCAGGCAGCCCCGGTTTTCGATCGAATGGTCTTGTTCGGCGATAGTTTGTCTGATACCGGTAACACTCGCAACGTGGTCGGCTTCGGCAGCGGCCCTATCGCAAACGTGGCCGGTTACGGCAGCAACAGCCGCTTCTCCAACGGCCCGCTGTGGCATGAGACGCTGGCGCCGCTGATCGGCGTGCCGCTCAACACCGCATCACGGTCGTCCGGCCCCAACAACTACAACTACGCCTATGGCGGCGCACGCGTGGACAACGCCACCGGCGCCTCGGCCGGCATCTTGACGCAATATGCCGACTACAGCGCACGCATCGGCGCCGGTGGCTCCAACCCGAACTCGCTGTACGTGGTGTGGGCCGGCGGAAACGACGTGCGCGACCTCGTGGGCAGCGCCAATCCGCTGCCCGGCATCACCAGCAGCATCAATGCGCTGCAATCGGTGTTGACCGGCCTGATCAGCAGCGGCGCCAATTCGTTCCTGATCCCCAACCTGCCCGACCTGGGCATGATTCCGGAGAACCGCGGCAAGACCACCCAAGCGTCCGCGACCAGCGCAACCCAGTTGTGGAACAGCGAACTGCTGGCCATGATCATGGACCTGACGGACCAGGCCTCGTTCTACTTCCTCGATGTGTATTCGGAGTTCAATGCCTTGCTCGCCGACGCTGCGTCGTATGGCTTCACCAACACCACCGGGCAATGCCGCTCGCTCGGCTTCCTGGCCCTGTCCGAGAACAGTTGCGCCAATCCCGGCACATGGGCATTCTGGGACGCCATCCACCCGACGACGGCCGCCCACGCGGTCCTGGGCCGTGCGGCAGCCGCCGTGCTGGACGGGTCCCCCCTGCAGGCGGTACCCGAGCCGCAATCCCTGTGGCTGGTGGTGCTGGGCGTGGCGATCGCGCTGGGCCTTCGCCGCCGGGGCCTGCGCCTGGCCGCAGCGCCGGTGCGGGGAACCTTGATCCCCGCCTGACACCCGGCGTCACGGGTCCGTCGCCGCGACGATCGATGTATCGCGCGGCGCGCGCCCTAGGCCTGTCCGGATCCGCCTTCGTCAGTTGTCACCCGCTCATCCCGGGCGATCGCACCATCGACCAGTTCCACCACCCGGTCGCAACGCGCCGCCAGGCGCGGGTCGTGGGTCACGACGACGAACGAGGTGGAACGCTCCCGGTGCATGCGCCGCAATTCCTGGAACACCTCGTCGGACGACGCGGTGTCGAGATTGCCGGTGGGCTCGTCGGCCAGCACCACCGGCGGGTCGAACACCAGCGCGCGGGCGATCGCCACGCGTTGCTGCATGCCGCCCGAGAGCTCGGACGGGCGCTTGTCCATGGCCTTGGACAGGCCGACGGCGGCCAGCAGTTCGCGCGCGCGCTCGCGTTGCTGGCGGCTGACATGGCCATCGCGGATCAACCCCGGCATCGTGACGTTTTCCAGCGCGGTGAACGCCGGCAACAGGTGGTGGAACTGGAACACGAAGCCCAGCGTGTCGCGCCGCAGCAGTGTCAGCGCGCGGTCGTCGAGCGAGGCCACCTCCGTGCCATCGATCCTGTACGTGCCTGCGGTCATGCGTTCGAGCAGGCCGACGATGTTGAGCAAGGTGCTCTTGCCCGAACCCGAGGGCCCGATCAACGCGACGAACTCGCCGCGGTCGATCGTCAGCGACAACCCGTGCAGCACCTCGGCCTCGCTCGGCAGGCCGACGTTGTAGGACTTGCGCACGTCCGCCAGTTCGATCAGGCGGCCTGTTGCAGCATCGCCAGCGCGTACGTCGGCCATGGTATCAGCGCTCCACGGTGCGGCCCGCAACCCACAAGCAATTCAAAGTCACGCGGCCGCGGAGCAGGCCAGCCCAGGCCCCCACGGAACTGGCTTTGCCAGGCCGT
>CAXBDR010000316.1:0-4890 GCA_963974265.1 uncultured Rhodoferax sp. | reverse complement strand
AATCTTTGCGCGTCAACGCTCACTCTGGCGGGCGTTGTGCAGACCATCCCTAGGAACGGGTACTTGATCTTCTGAAGAGAGGCTTTGGCCAGCATAGTTGCCACTGCAGCAACTGCGAGGAAGGTAATGGAGAGAATTGGATTCTCGAAGGGCATGAACCTGCAAGTTCCTGCGCTGAAGCCGGCAGGCGTGCACAGCGGTTGCGACCACCACTTTGCTGGGATGTCCTGCATTGCGAGAATGATCGCAAGTGGCAAGTACGATCCAAGGAAGATCAGGAACCCCGGGAAGAGATGGAACTGCATCGGTGAAAGTTAGTGACTCGCGCCGGGGTGATCGTGCCTGTGACGCCAAACGCTGCGCTCAGCCGACGCCGAAGGCGGTCGGATGGAGCAGCAAGCTATCGGTCATTGGGACAGCCTTCTCAAAATGAAGTCAGCGCAAGCCAACGACAAGGGCTGCAAAAGAAGCGGGTTCGCCAGTTCATAAAGCAGTTCAGCTGAGTTTGTCCGTCGTGCCCCCATCGTCTCGCCCCACATCCCTCAACTTTTCGGGCCGACTTTGCGCTGCCCCGATATTGATGCGGTACGTTTGCCACATCTTCTTGCCGAAGCTGGACCAGTTCCTCACCTCTGTCCCATGGGTATGTTGCCAGAGCCGACATGCACTCCGCGTTGGGCTTGCTTGGGTGGACAAGAGTTTGAGCTGCTAAGGCTCGGCTCATGATCGATAACTCAATATCGACAGCAGAAGGCCACGGCCAACATTACTGACCATGCCGTAAAGCCAGCACCGAAAAGCAACGCCCCCATACCCTTCGCGCTCCAACAAATGGAGCACAAAACCCGGCCCACCAAGATCTGCGTCCAGCGACATCTTTCTGTTCTCACCCACACGCCGAAACCGGCCTCGAAGCCGCAAATGTAACAAGAAGCGGCGCCCCGCGACCGCCCTACATGCTCCCCCAAACGGGGGACCGCCACGATGCCAGCGGTGGCCTGACCCGGCGTACACGTCTCGCCGTGCCGACCTCGCGTCGGCAACACAGCCCCCCTCAGGCCGCCCCCATCGGATGCAGGTCCTTGTGCGTGGCGACGAGCTGGCCTTCGGTGGTGATCCAGCCGCGGTACATGCCCAGGGTGTTGTACGGCGCCACCGGATTGCCTTCGGCGCCCAGCGCGACGAGGCCGGCGCCGATCGCGTGGCTGGACAGCGTCTCGAACACCACCGTATGTGCCGCCTCGGCCAGCGCCTGGCCGGCGTATTGCATGCGCGCCGCGATGTCGTAGGCGGCGACGCGGCGGATGAAGATCTCGCCCTGGCCGGTACAGGACACCGCACACACGCCGTCGCGGGCATAGGTGCCGGCGCCGATGATGGGGCTGTCGCCAATGCGGCCCTCGAGTTTGTTGTTGAAGCCGCCGGTGGAGGTGGCCGCCGCCAGGTGGCCGTCGGCGTCGCGTGCGACCGCGCCCACGGTGCCGTGTTTCTCGGCCTCGGATGCCGGTATGAAGGAACCGGTCGCTTCCTTCTCCTTCAGCGTGCGCAAGGCGTCGATGCGGCGCTGCGTCGTGAACCAGGTGTTGGGCACCATCTCCAGCCCCTGCAGTTCGGCGAACCGGTCGGCGGCGACACCGCCGAGCATGACCACGCGCCCGGTGTCGAGCACCGCGCGCGCCAGCTTGACCGGGTTGCGCGTGCGGCGCACGGTGCAGACCGCACCGGCGGCCAGCGTGGCACCGTCCATGATCGAGGCGTCGAGTTCGTGTTCGGCGCTTTCGGTCAGCGCGGCGCCGTGGCCGGCGTTGAAGTGCGGGCTGTCTTCCAGCACGACGACGGTGGCCTGCACCGCGTCCAGTGCCGAGCCGCCCAGTCGCAGGATGTGCCAGCCGGCGCGCAGGGCGTCGGCCATGTGTTGCCGGCTCTCGGCCCAGTCTTCGGCGCTTTGCAGGTCATGGGCTAGCGCGCCGCATCCGCCATGCAGACCAATCGCGATCTTCGCCATCATGCCCCTCCCCCTGAAACGAAACTGCGCCCATACCCGCCGCAGGCAGTGTACGCCGGCCGGATCGGCTTGAACATGGTGTGGCCCCAAGGTGAAAGTGGCTCCTTCCCTGCACGACATATGGCGTGCTCCACGGCTTGGCGCGTGGGCCACCAATGCGCGCGCCTACGCTTTTGTGCGGATACACGCGCGTGAGATGCTGAAAAAAGTATTGCGAGCCGTAACACGATTGCACGATTTGCCGGGCTCGTGCTTCATCTGGTCGGTGGCTGCCACTACAGTCGGGGGCATAGGAGATTTTTGCCACATGGATTTGACACGCGCCACGACCCGTTTTCTCAGCATCGCCGGCCTTTGCCTGGCCTTCGCCGCCGCCCCCGCCCTGGCCGAGATGGTCAGTATCAAGGGTTCGGTCGTCAACATGCGCTCGGGCCCTGGTACCAACACCGAAGTCCTGTGGGAACTCGAACGCGGTTATCCGCTGCAGGTACTGCAGCGCAAGGGCAGTTGGCTGCAGGTCAAGGACTTCGAGAACGACACGGGCTGGGTCGCGCGTGCACTCACCGGCAAGACCCCACACCATATCGTCAAGGCCAACATCGCCAACATCCGCAGCGGCCCGGGCACCGGCTACCGCATCGTGGGCAAGGCCGAACGTTACGACCTGATGCGGACCCGCGGCGCCAAGTCCGGCTGGATCCGGGTCGAAGGCCGCGACGGCATCAAGGGCTGGATGTCCAAGCGGCTGCTCTGGGGCTGGTAGGGCCTGCGGGGGCGGGGCAAGCCACTCGCACGCTACTTGCCGCCATCGATCGCCATCGTCTGCCCGCTCACCCATCCCGCCTTGTCGGACGCAAAGAACATCACGCCATTGGCAATATCCTCCACTGTCCCCAGCCGCTTGAGCGCGATGTTCTTCAGCAGCGCCTGCTGGCCCGCCATCCCCATCGCCTCCCACTGCCGCTCGGTGTTGGGGTTTGAGCGCACGAAGCCCGGGGCGATGCAATTGACTGTGATGCCGAACTCGCCGAGTTCGTGGCACAGCTGGCGTGTCAGGCTGATGATGCCGGCCTTCGCCGCGGCATAGGCCTGGATGCCAGTCAGGCTGACGGTCAGACCGGCACCGCTGGAGATATTGACGATGCGGCCACAATTCGCCGCCTTCATGCCGGGCGCGACGGCCTGGCACAGATAGAAGGCGCCACTCAGGTTGACCGCGAGGATGGCATTCCACTGTTCGGGCGTGACGGTCTCCAGCGGCCGGCCAACCTGACCGAGCACGCCGCCGGCGTTGTTGACGAGGATGTCGACGTGGCCGTGCGTGTCGCAAATCTCCTTCACCAAGGCCTGCACCGCGTCGGGCGAGGTGATGTCGACGACGCGCGCCTGGCAGTTGCCGCCTGCTCGCAGGTCGGAGCACAGCTGCGCAGTCTGCGCAAGTTCGTCGGCGACGATGTCGATCGCCCACACGTGGGCCCCTTGGGCGGCGAGTGCGGTGCAGATGGCCCGGCCGAAACCGTGGGCGGCGCCGGTGACGATGGCGGTCTTGTCGGAGAAGGCGTGCTGGGACATGGTGGTGTGAAAGGTGAAAGGAGTTGGCAGTCCTGCGGTCCTTCGGCAATCTCAGGATGAACGGGGTGGCAGTTCAGGGCGTACGACCCATGCGCTGGCAACTCTTCATCCACCAGGCCACGATCGGGCAGGCCACCCGTCAATCCGGCCCGCCACCAGAGGCTTGCGGCCGGGCTTTCTCGCAGGTGGCGATCAGTTCGGCGAAGGTTTCGTATGCCATCGGCCGGCGCCCGTCCTCGATGTGGTGGATCAACTCGACCAGGCGCACGATCGCCGGGGTGGCGATGCCTGCCTGCGTACCGAGTTCGCCGATGACGCCGATCTGCGGGTCCACCTCGGTCTTGCGCTTGCGCACCGCCAGGTCACGGTAGATGCCCGAATGCGTCTTGGCCGTGTGGCGGTTGAATTCGGCCAGTGCGGCGATCGAGTCGCGTGCGCCTTGCTGCGGCGCGCCGGGTGCAAAAGACGCCGGGTCGAAACCGTTGAAGCCGACCGGCACGACCTTGCGTGCGGACGCCACGGCCATGACCTCGCGCGCGAGTTGGTCGAACACGATGAAGCGCCGTGGATCAGCGAAGTTGTCGCTCATCGAGTCGGTCGTGAGCGCGGTGGCGAACAACATCGCGCCATACGCCAGCTTGCCCCACAGGTAACCCCAGATGTTGTCGGTCAGCACCGCATTCGGCTCAAATAGCTGCAGCAGTTCGAACATGCGCCGCGTACGGTCGCGCACGCTGCCATCGATCTCGCCCACCACCACCGCCGCGCGGTTGCCGAACAGGATCTCGCCCGGGCCCAGCCAGTCCGCGCCGTAGTTGACGAAGCAGCCCATGGTGCGCTCGTTGCCGACGACCCGCGCAATCGCCAGCTCGTTGAGCCCGTTCTGTGCCGACAACACATAACCATCGTCGGCCAGGTGTGGCGCCAGCATCTGCATCGCCGCATCGGTGGCCTGGGCCTTGACGGCGAGCACGATGGTCGAATAGCGGCCCTTCAACTCGGACGGTGTCACGCTCGGCACGACCTGGCGGAACGCCTCGACCGGGCCGGTGATGTTCACGCCGGTCGTGCTGCAGGCACGCACATGTTCCTCGACGATGTCGACCATCAATACCGGAATGCCAGCGCGGGCCCAATACGCGCCCAGGATGCCACCGATCGCGCCGGCGCCCCAGATCAGGATGGGTTCGGTCTGTGTCTGTTTCATGTCTCAGGCCGGCCCCATCGGATGCAGTTCCTTGTGCGTGGCCACGACGAGTTGCCCGTCGGTCGTGATCCAGCCTCGGTACATGCCCAGTGTGTTGTACGGCGCA
>CAXBDR010000315.1:0-4952 GCA_963974265.1 uncultured Rhodoferax sp. | reverse complement strand
TGTCTGAGAATACCCCAAAGGCAAGACGACTTCCCCATCGTAGAAGTAGGCTCGCCCCCCCTGCGGCACGATGGCCTCCTCGGGCACGACGATGGCCTGGTCCTTGATCGCGAAGACCGTCGTCACGCGGGCAAACATGCCGGGGCGCAACGGCGCCGGGCCGCCACGCGCAGCGCCACCCTGGCCACCGGCCGGCCGACCCGCGACCAGCGCCTGTGCCGGCGCGCTCTCGCGCACACCGGCACACGACGCCGGTTCAACCGACCCGCGTGGTGCCGCGGCGACCGTTTGTTCCGCTGCGGCGGTGGCATCGCGCCCACCACCTCCGACGCGAGCCACGGGAGCCCCCGCGCCGGCGGCACGGCCCGGCGCTCCTGCACCCGCGGCACGTGCCGGCGCTCCGGCGGCGCCACCCGCTGCGGGCCCGCCCGGCCTTCCGCCAGCCTGGGGCAGCGCCTCGCCCATGGTGTTGGGCAACACCGCCCGCACGCCGACCGATCGGCCATTGACGTCGAGCAGCGGATCGATGGCCTCGACCGTGGCCTTGAACATGCGGCCGGGAAACGCGTCGAGCTGCAACTGCACGCTCTGGCGCGGCCGCAGCTTGCCCTGGAAACGCTCGGGCAGTCGGAAATCCGCATACATGCTGCTGATGTCTTCCAGGTTCACCAGGTCGGCACCGTCCTTGACGTAGTCGCCCAGGTTCACGTTGCGGATACCGACGGTGCCGTCGAACGGCGCCAGGATCGCCATGCGCGACCAGCGTGCGCAGGCCAGGGCGAGTTGTGCCTCGGCCACCTGCAGGTTGGCGTTGCTCTCGTCGAGCACGCGCTGCGCGACGAAACTCTGCGCCACCAGTTCCTGGTTGCGCTTGAGATTGGCCTGGGCAATCGATACCTGGGCCTGGGCCTGCTTGATCTCGGCCCGCTGCAAGGTGTCGTCGAGTTGCACCAGCACCTGGCCCTTGCGTACCGTGGCGCCGTCGGCGAAGCCGATCTCGCGCACCCGGCCGGCGACTTCGGGCCGCAGCATGACGCTCTGTCGCGAGCGCAGGGTGCCGACCGACTGCGCATCGTCCTGCAAGCGGGCACGTTCGGCCTTGGCCACCTCGACGCCCGCGGCACGCGGCGCGGCAGCGGCGCCGCCACCCGGCGCAGTGGCCGGTGCCGCGGGGCCGGAACGCACCGGAGCGGCCGGGGCCGCGACCTCCGTCGGGCCCTGGGGCCGCGACTGGTACCACCATGCGCCGGCCGATGCGGCGGCAATACCCACAACTGCGACGACCGAATGGATTGCCCGTAAAGCCATGGGAGGAGTTACCCCGGTTGGATGATTGACAGAAACCGAAATCGCCCGCGAATGTACCAGTGCCGCCGGGCTTTCAGTTGTCTGTCCGGTAAAGACCAGGGGCTTTGCGTCGGCTATGTCGCGCCGACACCACGTCCGCGCGAACGCGCCAGCTCGACGCCGCGGTTGGCCAGCATGTCCGCCCGCTCGTTGCCCGGGTCCCCGGAATGGCCCTTGACCCAGCGCCATTCAATACGATGACCGCCACCGAACACCGCTGCATCGAGTCGCTTCCACAGGTCGACGTTCTTGACCTCCTGCTTGGCCGCGGTACGCCAGCCACGCGCCTTCCAGCCGGCGATCCATTCGGTGATGCCCTTGCGCACGTATTCGCTGTCCAGGTACAGGATGACGTGGCAAGGGCGCTTGAGCGCGGCCAGCGCCTCGATCACAGCCATCAGTTCCATCCGGTTGTTGGTGGTCGACGCCTCGCCGCCGAACAATTCCTTCTCGGAGCCATCGGCCATCAGCACCGCCCCCCATCCGCCAGGGCCGGGATTGCCCTTGCAGGCCCCGTCGGTGTAGATCTCGATCTGGTTCATTTCTCGCTCCTGCACATGGCTGTTGTTCGAAGGGTGGCGCCCGCAAGGCCTGCGGCCGCGGCGCCAGGTCGGCTCAGGACCTCGTTCCGGCGGGATCGGCGCGTTGCGAGCCCCGGGACTGCCGATTGGCGACCGACACCGGCGCCGTGCCCCGCGACGTGGCCGTCTTCCACGCCGGACCGAGCAGGCGCATGCCCCGCACCCGCTTGGTCGCGACCAGGAAATAGACCGCGCCGAAGATCGGCCACCAGCGCGCGCCGGCACGCTCCATCCACTGGAAGCGCTCGAGCCATCGCGCGTCGGACACCGCCGGCCGATAACATCCGAACCGGCCGGACTCGACTTCGAAGCTCAGCAACCGCAACCAGTCGCGCAGCCGCCAGTATCCGATGAACTCGCCTTCGGCCGGCAGGTACAACTCGCCAAAGCCCAGGCGCCGGTACAGATGGGCACGCCGCTGGCGCAGGCCCCACAGGCTGACCGGATTGATGCCGCAGATCACCACCCGCCCCTCGGGCACCAGCACCCGTTCGACCTCGCGCAGGGTCGCGTGCGGGTCCGGGTGCAGCTCCAGCGTGTGCGGCAACACGATCAGGTCCAGGCTGTTGGCCGGGAATGGCAGCGCGGAAAAATCGCAGGCCAACGCGGCGGCCTGTCCCGCGCCATCGCGTTGACCGCTGGCTGCGGCCGTGTTACCGTGCCCCGGATTTGCCCGGTTCGCGGTGGGCGTCTCGTCACCGTGGCGGTTGTCGGAGGCCAGCCAGCGGTGGGGCATCCGGTTGCAGCGCAAGGCCTCGAGGGCCGGCAAGCCGAGTTGCAGTGCGTGAAAGCCGAAGATGTCCGTCACGACCTGGTCGAGTTGCCGGCGTTCCCAGTCGAGCATGTACCGACCGCGCGCCGTATGGAACCAGTCCTGCAAACCTATAATTTGACGGTCCATGAATGTGAAACTGCGTCCAGCGCCCTGCTACAGCGGCAATGAAAGAATGCACCCGGTCGGTGCGGCAATGGATGGGGCGTCGAATGCGACGCGGCAGGACGAACCGTTCGCGCGAACGCACACGCAGTGGCCACGAACCATTCTAGTCAGGTCGACATGTACAGCGGGGGCCGCCCCGCGTCGGGCATGCCTGACCGGCCCGGCCGCCAGCCGTCGATCGGCACGATCGAACAACAGGAGTATTCAATGACGAACGGGATACGGCTCGCGCTGGCGGCCTTGGTGATCTTCCTCGGCGGTTGCGCGGCGACGGTTCCCACACCCGTGACCACGACCGACAGCGGCGGCGCCACCGGCGTGCCGACTCCCGCCGCACCGGGCGTGACCGCCACCGTGACCGCGGCGGCCCCCGCAACACCCGCCCGCGCGCCGGCCGGCGCCCTGCCCAAGGTCTTTCCGTCCGGCCCGTTGACGCCGCTGGCACCCAACAAGGCCGATCCGCTCGTCGTCGCGACACTGACGCCTCCGGCCGACCTGTGGGAACGCATCCGCCGCGGCTACCGGATGCCCGACCTGGACAACGACCTGGTGCGCGAGCGCGAACGCTGGTACGCGAGCCGGCCGGACTACATCGAACGCATGACCGAGCGCTCGAGCAAGTACCTGTTCCACATCGTCGAGGAGCTCGAGCGGCGCAACATGCCAACCGAACTGGCACTGCTGCCCTTCATCGAAAGCGCCTTCAATCCGCAGGCCGTCTCCAGCGCCAAGGCTGCGGGCATGTGGCAATTCATGCCGGCCACCGGCAAGTACTTCGAACTCAAGCAGAACGCCTTCCGTGACGACCGCCGCGACGTACTGGCGTCGACCCGCGCCGCGCTCGACTACCTGCAGAAACTCCACGGCATGTTCGGCGACTGGCACCTGGCGCTGGCGGCCTACAACTGGGGCGAAGGCAGTGTCGGCCGGGCCATCGAGAGGAACCGCAAGGCCGGCCTGGGCACCGGATACGAAGACTTGAAGATGCCGGCGGAGACGCGGCTGTACGTACCCAAGCTGCAGGCCGTGAAGAACATCGTGCTCGACCCGCACAGGCTCGACACGGTGTTGCCGGTGATCGAAAACCATCCCTACTTCCAGTCGGTCGACATCACGCGCGACATCGACGTGGCGATGGCGGCCAAGCTGGCCAACGTGGCGCTGGAAGACTTCAAGGCGCTCAATCCGTCGGCGCACAAGCCGGTCATCCTGGCCGCGGGCACGCCGCAGATCCTGCTGCCCTGGGACAATGCCGCCACGTTTCGCGCCAACCTGCAGGCTAATGCCGGTCGCCAACTGGCCAGCTGGACCGCCTGGCAGGCTCCTTCGACCATGCGCACGGCCGACGTGGCGCGCAAGGTCGGCATGAAGGAGGCCGACCTGCGCGCCGTCAACCAGATCCCCAATGGCATGGTGATCAAGGCCGGCTCGACCGTGCTGGTGCGCCGCTCGGCCGAAGTGCGGGAGGACGTGGCCGAAGCGATCGCCGAAAACGCCCAACTCTCGCTCGGCCGCCAACAGCTGCAGGTGCGCCGCATCGTGCGCGCGGCGAAGAACGACACGGTTGCCAAGCTTGCGCGCCGCTACAAGGTCGAGGCCAGCAGCGTGGCCGAATGGAACAAGCTGCCGGAATCGTCTGCGCTCAAGCAGGGCCAGCGCATCACCGTCTATCTGCCTGCACGCTCGCGTGCCGCGACAGCCGCGGTACGTACCGCGTCGTCGCGCTCCACGGGCCGCAGCAAGCAAAAGCCCGTCAAGCTCGCGCGCGACTGACCGAAACACGCGGCCGCTGCACGCCGGCCGATCAGGCGCGAAACTTCTCCTTGGCCATGCGCGCATAGTCGTTGGTGTAGATGCGCTCGAGATCGATCTTCTCGGGCAATACGGCCGGGTCTACGCGAGCCAGCGCGCGCACGGCCATTCTGGCGCCCTCATCCGGAATCAGTCCGTCAAGCGCGATCGATTCGCGGATCTTGCCGAACGATGCCAGGTACAGGCCACGGTCTCCCAGCAGATAGGACTCCGGCACCGCCTTGATCAGGTCGCTCGGGCCGGCCGTCTGCAACCACTTGAGCGCATGCACG
>CAXBDR010000314.1:0-4985 GCA_963974265.1 uncultured Rhodoferax sp. | reverse complement strand
CCCAGGTCAGCCGGCGGCGCCGACCAGTCCCGGTTGCGGTGCGCGGCCCAGCGCCTGCGCCAGCGAGGCCCATTCCCGGTCATCCAGATGCGGCCGGACCGTGTCGAGCACGGCCTCGAACGCCGCCCGTGGCGCCTGTGCCTGCATGCCGGACAACATCTCCGCGCGCTCCGACGGGTTGCAGGCCGGAACCATCCAGCGCATGGTGGCAAGCATCTCGGGCGGGGCGATCGACGCCACCAGTTCGTTGTGCAGGTCCATCAACTCGGCGTCGCTGTAATGCGCCCACAACACCGGGTTGTGGCGGGTCTCCTCCTCGGCCATGTGCTGGAAGTTCTCGGCCACGAACAGCGACAGGGCCCGGTACAGGCCGGTCAGCTGCTGGCCGCGCTGGGGGGCGTCTGACTTGACCAGCGCACCAGCCATGCGGCTCAGTTGCACGATGTGGCGCTCGTGCCCGACATGGTCGCGGGCGGCGGCGTCGCTGCTGCCTTGCGCACGCGCATGCATGGCCGGATGCACGAAGCGGTTCTCGTGGCTCAGGTGCGCATGGCAGACCTCGAGCAGTTCGAACACGCGCTGCACGCACCGCACGACGTCGCGGTCATCGTTGGTGTCGACACGCCCGAGCGCGACCAGGGTATCGCACATCATCATGCGCAAGGCCTTGTGGATGCTGCCGTACAGGTCGACGCGCCCGACCCCCTGCGCCAGGGCCAGTTGTTGTTGTTCCAGTGGATTGTTGTTCACGAAGATTCCTTCCCAGACCCGCGGTCTGTCAACCGGGTTCGTGCGGCCCGGCGCGACAACGCCGACACAACCGCACAACCGTGCCGGCAGTCTAGGAAGAGGAGGTTCGTGGCCTTCTTAAGAACTGCTTAGCGCAATCCTCACAGAACCCTAAGGCGGCAATAGTTCACTTATTTGGTGATCGCCACCAGCACGCTGCAATGCGCCTGTTCGATCAGCGCACTGGAACTCGAGCCACGCCACCAGCGCGCGGCCCAGCTGTCCAGGTGCTTGTGGCCGACGACGATCAGGTCGGCTTCGATCTTGGCGGCATAGTTGGTGATCTCGCTGATGGTCTCGCCCACCAGCACCTCGCCATTGGCGGCGAATCCGGCCTTGGCAAGCACCTGCAGGCCCTGCTCGAGGATGCGCTTGTAGTTCTCCTTCTCGCGCTCGGTGATCTGCGGGTCGTAGAAACCACCCTCGGCACCGATGAAGTCGATGTGGTGCGGCATCACCGCCACCAGCGTCAGCGCCGCGCCGGTCCATTGCATCAGGTCCTGGCATTCGAGCAGGGCGTGCTGCCCGGCCTCGGAGCCGTCGTAGGCCATCAGGATTCGTTTGTACATGGTGCAACTCCAGTTTCTTTGTCGTTCATGGCGAACATACTCCAACAGATCCAGCATAACGGCATCGCGGGTCGGTCACATCCGAACAAACCATGAGCACGTCGGCCTCGCCCCGGCGCCCCGATCCGGTGCATCTTGCACCGATTTCCGGCTTCGGCCCACTAGAATCACGGGCAGTGAAGACGGGCCGAGGCTCCGACACCAACCTGCCATGCCGTACCAGCCCGCTAGCAGGTTCCGGGCCGGACCCAGTCCCAGTTCGAAACCGCCCATGCCCACCTTCGTGAAAACCCTGCTCCGACCGATTGCGTGCCGTCCCGCGCGCAGGCCCGGCTGCGGTGGCTGAGGCCCCGACCGACGAGGCCGGCGCACAGGCTGCGCTGGCGCTGTATGCCGACTTGCTGTCGGCACGTTCGCTGGCATCGGCGGCGCACCGCCTGGTGGCTGCGCTGGCCCACGACCTGCAGTTCGACCGCGTCTCGTTCGGCCTGCGCGAAGGATCGCGCACACGGCTGGTCGCCAGCACCGACCTGGACCCGTCCCAACCGCAGGCCGAGCCGGCCGCACAGGTGCTCGGCGCCATGGACGAGGCGATCGAACAGGCCCTGCCGCTGGTCTGGTCCGGCGCGCCATCCGATGGCGACACCGACCCGCATGCCATTGCGCTCGAACACCAGTTGCTGCAGCGCCAGGTCGGCGGCAGCGTGGCGACGCTGCCGCTGGGATTCGACGGCGAACCGTTCGCGGCCGTCTGCGTCGAACGCCACCGCGGGCCCGCGCCGGACGCGCAGCAGATGCAGCAGCTCGAACACCTGTTGCTGCTCGCCGCGCCGGCACTGCGCTGGATGGCGCGCAGCGAGATGCCCTGGCACCGGCGGGCGCGCCAGGCGCTTGCCCGCGCGTGGGCATCGCTGCGCGAACCCGGGCACCGGATCCGGCGCACCGCGCTCGCCGCGGCCGTGCTGGCGCTGCTGTTCATCGCCGCCGTGCCGATGGAACATGCCGTCGGCGGCCGGGCCCGCGTCGAAGGCGCGCAACAACGCGTGTTGTCGGCGCCCACCGACGGTTTCATCAAGACCGCCCATGTCCGACCGGGCGACCGGGTCCGGCAAGGCGACCCATTGGTCGACCTGATCGAAGAGGACCTGCAACTCGAGCGCGAACGCTGGGTCAGCCAGCGGGCACAACACGAGAACGCCTATGCCGCGGCGATGGCCAAGTCCGACCGGGTCGGTGCGTCGACCAGCTTCGCACGGGTCAACGAGGCCCAGGCCCAGCTCGACCTGATCGAGCAGTTGCGCAGCCGCAGCCGCATCACGGCCCCATTCGATGCGCTGGTCGTGCAAGGCGACCTGAGCCAGTCGATCGGCGCTCCGGTGCGCCAAGGCGATGCACTGCTGACGCTGGCCAGCACCGATGGTTACCGGGTCGTGGTCCAGGTCGACGAGACCGACATCGCCCGCGTGCGGCCGGGTCAACATGGGCAACTCGTGGTCTCGGCGCTGCCCTGGCAAGGGCAGGCTCTGGATGTCGAACGCGTGACACCGCTGGCCCGCGCGGTCGAGGGACGCAACGTGTTCGAGGTCCGGGCCCGACTGCAGGCGGCCACGCAGGAACTGCGGCCCGGCCTGATCGGACGCGCCGAACTCGTGGTCGGCCGCCAGCCCGTGCTGTGGACCTGGCTGGGACGACTCGCGGCGCGCGCGCGCCTGGCCTGGTGGTCATGGATCGGATGAACCGCCGCCCGGGGGCGCGACCATGAGCAGCGTGCACAGCAACCGCTGGCATCGGGTCGCCAAGCTGCGACCGCGCCTGTCGAGCCAGCTGCGGCTGCGCCGGCAACAGCTGCGCGGCGAGACCTGGTACCTGATGGCCGACCCTGGCAGCGGGCGCAGCGTGCGGCTCAATCGGGCGGCCTACGGCATCGCGGCTCGGCTGGACGGGCGCCGCACGGTGCAGCAGCTGTGGGACCTGTCGCTGCAGCGCGACCCGGAGGCCGCCACGCAGGACGAGGTGATCGAGTTGCTGGCGCAGTTGCGCGAAGCGGCGCTGGTGCAGTTCGACGAAACGGCCGATTTCGACGCCATGCTGCCGCATCTGGAGACGGTCGCACGACCGCGCGGACGCGCCAACCTGCTCGCCTGGCGTATCCCGCTGGGCAACCCCGCACCGCTGCTGCGCCGGCTCGCACCCTTGCAGAACCTGCTGTTCTCGCGTGTGGCGCTGTGGTGCTGGATCGCGCTGCAACTGGTGGCATGGACGCTGCTGCTGCAACAGGCGACCCGGCTGTGGGAATACGGACAGCACTGGCTGGCCAGTCCGCGTTTCGTGCTGCTCGCGGCGCTGGCCTACCTGCCGATCAAGCTGGTGCATGAAATCGCCCATGGCCTGGCCGTGCGGCGCTGGGGCGGCCAGGTGCGGCAGGCCGGCGTGACGCTGATGCTGCTGATGCCGGTGCCCTTCGTCGACGCTTCGGCCGCGACCAGCTTCCCCGAGCGCCATGCGCGCATCGCCGTCAGCGCGGCCGGCATCCTGACCGAACTCGCACTGGCCGCGTTGGCGCTGCTGCTGTGGGTGGCACTCGACGATGGCCTGGCGCGCGACGTCGCCTTCGTCGTCGTGGTCGTTGCCGGCGTGTCGACGCTGCTGTTCAACGGCAACCCGCTGCAGCGACTGGACGGTTATTACGTGCTCTGCGACACGCTCGGCCTGCCCAACCTGGGGCCGCGCAGCCGCCAATGGTGGATGGACCAGCTGCGCCGGCGCCTGGTCGGCATCCCGCGCACCGAGGCCATGCCGGTGGCCCGCGGCGAGGCCAAGTGGCTGGCCGCGTATGCGCCGCTGTCCTGGCTGATGCTGTTGTTCATCGCGACACTGGCCGTGTTCTGGCTCGGACAGATCGCCTTCGTGTTCGGCGCCGCGGCCGCGCTGCTGCTGGGCTGGCAGGTGCTGCTGCGGCCGCTGCACCGGGTGCTCTCGCAGCTGCGCCGTGCCGCCTTGTCGCACCATGGCAGCAGCCGGCGCTGGCGCCGCGCCATCCTGGGCGCCGCCGCGCTGGTGGTGGCGCTGGCCGTGTCGCCCTGGCCGCGTTCAACGGTCGTCATGGGCGTCGCCTGGCCACCGGACCAGGCCCAGCTGCGCATCGAGGAGGCCGGCTTTGTCGAATCCCAGCTGGCGCGTGACGGCCAGCAACTGCGGGCGGGCGACATCGTGCTGCAACTGCACAGCCCCCAGCTGGAATCGGAGCATGCTCGCCAATCGGCCCGGGTGCGCGCACTCGAGGCCGAGCTGCTGCAGGCCCTGCCCGGCCAACAGGCCGGTGGCGACGCCACGCGCGGGGCCGACACCCATGCCGAACTGCAGGCGGCACAGTCCGCGCTGGCGCGACTGCGCGAGCGCATCGCGTTGCTGACCGTGCGCGCACAGGTATCGGGCCGCCTGGTGCTGGCGCAGACCCATGAGCTGTCGGGACAGTTTCTGCTGCGTGGCCACCTGTTCGGCCATCTGCTCGACGGCTCGGCTCCGATCGTCCGCGTCGCGGTGCCCGAAACCCGCGCCGGCGACCTGGACGACGCCGCCGGCCCGGTCTCGGTACGCCTGAGCACCAGCCCCGGCACGCGGCACGCG
>CAXBDR010000313.1:0-5065 GCA_963974265.1 uncultured Rhodoferax sp. | reverse complement strand
GGCGCCGGCGCGGTCGAACTCGCGCGGCGGCTCCCCCCCTTCGTCACGCCCGTGCTGCTGTATGTCAACGAGGCCCCGCAGCTTGTGCTCGACGATTGCTCCCGCCTCGGCCAGGCATTGGTGCAGTTCCATGGTGACGAGACCGTGCAGCAATGCCTGGACGCGACCGCAGGCGGAGCCCGCCCCTTCCTGCGCGCCGCACGTATTCCGCTGGGGCCTGATGCCGCCGGCTTCGATCTCGTAAAATACGCTGCTCAATTCCATTGCGCCCAAGCCATCCTGCTCGACGCCCACGTCGAAGCCTACGGTGGCGCAGGCCAGACATTCAATTGGTCACTGCTTCCTCCAAGCGTCAACTGTCACCTCGTCTTAAGTGGTGGACTCACGCCTGCAAACGTGACCGATGGCATCTTGCAGTTGCGGCCGCGTTGTAAGACGCTGTCCGTCGATGTCAGCTCCGGTGTCGAGGTGTCCAAGGGCATCAAGGACGCCGGCAAGATCCATCAGTTCGTCGCTGCGGTTCGCGCGGCCGACGCACAACTTGCAAAGATCCATCATGCTCGATTACCAGCAACCTGATCCGACAGGCCACTTCGGAAACTACGGCGGCAGCTTCATCAGCGAGACGCTGACCCACGCGATCCAGGAACTTCAGCAGGCCTACGCCCGCTACCAGCACGACCCGGAGTTCATTGCCGAGTTCCACTACGAACTGGCGCACTTCGTCGGTCGCCCCTCGCCCATCTACCATGCGGCGCGCATGAGCCGCGAACAGGGCGGCGCGCAGATCTACCTCAAGCGCGAGGACCTCAACCACACCGGCGCGCACAAGGTCAACAACACCATCGGCCAGGCCATGCTGGCACGGCGCATGGGCAAGCCGCGCATCATCGCCGAGACCGGTGCCGGCCAGCACGGCGTGGCCACGGCCACGATCTGCGCCCGCTACGGCCTCGAATGCGTGGTCTACATGGGCAGCGAAGACGTCAAGCGCCAAAGCCCCAACGTCTACCGCATGCACCTGCTCGGCGCCAAGGTGGTACCGGTGGACAGCGGCAGTCGCACGCTCAAGGACGCACTCAACGAGGCCATGCGCGACTGGGTCGCCAACGTCGACAACACCTTCTACATCATCGGCACCGTCGCCGGGCCGCATCCCTACCCGATGATGGTGCGCGACTTCCAGAGCGTGATCGGCAAGGAGTGCATCGAGCAGATGCCGGAGATGCTGACCGCGCAATCCTGCCACCGCAAGCAACCCGACGCCGTGCTGGCATGTGTGGGCGGAGGCAGCAACGCCATGGGCATCTTCCATCCCTACATCCCGTACGCCAACACCCGCTTGATCGGCGTCGAGGCGGCCGGTGAGGGACTCGACAGCGGCAAGCATTCGGCCTCGCTGCAACGCGGCAGTCCCGGCGTGCTGCACGGCAACCGGACCTACATCCTGCAGGACGACAACGGCCAGGTCACCGAGACCCACAGCATCAGCGCCGGACTGGACTACCCGGGCGTCGGGCCGGAGCATGCCTGGCTCAAGGACATCGGCCGGGCCGAATACGTCGGCGTCACCGATACCGAGGCACTGGCGGCGTTCCACTACCTGTGCCGCACCGAAGGCATCATTCCGGCGCTCGAATCCAGCCACGCCGTGGCCTATGCGATGCGACTGGCCAAGACCATGCGACCCGATCAGTCCATCCTCGTCAACCTGTCCGGCCGCGGCGACAAGGACATCGGCACGGTGGCCGATCTGAGCCATGCCGAGTTCTATTGCCGGCCCAGTTGCCAGGGACAGGCGGTCAAGGGCGGCGCCACGGTGGCGATGCCGCAATCGGGAGCCCGGCCATGAGCCGCATCGCACCGGTCCTGGCGGACCTGCTGGCGCGCAAGCGCACCGCCCTGATCCCCTATGTCACGGCCGGTTTCCCGTATCCCGACATCACGCCCGAGCTGATGCACGGCATGGTCGCGGCCGGCGCCAACGTGATCGAACTCGGAGTCCCGTTCTCGGACCCCAGCGCCGACGGCGCGGTGATCCAGAAGGCCGGCGACAAGGCCCTGGCGGCCGGCATCGGCCTGGCCCAGGTGCTGGAGATGGTCCGGGTGTTCCGCACGAAGGACGACACCACGCCCGTGGTGCTGATGGGTTATGCCAACCCGGTCGAGCGTTACGACCAGCGTCAGCGCGATTCCGGTCCGGGAAGCGCCTTCGTGCGCGACGCCGGTGTGGACGGCGTATTGATCGTCGACTACCCTCCCGAGGAATGTGTCGCCTTCGCCGAGGAACTGCGTCGCAACGGCATGGACCTGATCTTCCTGCTGGCGCCCACCAGCACCGAGCAGCGCATGGCCCAGGTCGCCCAGGTAGCCAGCGGTTATGTCTACTACGTGTCGCTCAAGGGCGTCACGGGTGCGGGCACGCTGGACACCGCGGCCGTCGAAGCGATGTTGCCACGCATCCGTGAGCATGTGAAATTGCCGCTCGGCGTGGGTTTCGGCATCCGCGACGCGGCATCGGCCTGCGCCGTGGCCCGTTCGGCCGATGCCGTCGTCATCGGCAGCCGCATCATCCAGCTGATCGAAGAGCAGCCGCGCGAACAGGTGGTTGCGACGGCCCAGGCTTTCCTGCAGGACATCCGCACAGCGCTCGATGCCCAGTCCGCGCAATAATCCGGCGCATTGATTCAGGAGTGACACCATGAGTTGGCTAGAAAAACTGCTACCCGCCAAGATCCAGCACACCGACCCGGCCGACCGGCGCAGCGTGCCCGAAGGCCTGTGGATCAAGTGTCCGAGTTGCGAGACGGTGCTCTACAAGACCGATCTCGAGCAGAACCAGAATGTCTGCCCCACCTGCGGGCGCCATCACCGCATCGGTGCGCGGGCACGCCTGAACATGTTCCTCGACAACGAGGGCCGCTTCGAGATCGGGCAGGAGGTGCTTCCGGTCGATGCGCTCAAGTTCAAGGACAGCCGCAAGTATCCCGAGCGGCTCAAGGAGGCGATGGACAACACCGGCGAGACCGATGCGCTGGTCGTGATGGGCGGCAGCGTGCACAACATCAGTGTCGTGGCCGCCTGTTTCGAGTTCGATTTCATGGCCGGCAGCATGGGCTCGGTCGTCGGCGAACGCTTCGTGCGCGGCGTGCAGACCGCGATCGAGCAGAAGACGGCGTTCATCTGCTTCACGGCCACCGGAGGCGCGCGCATGCAGGAAGGCCTGCTGAGCCTGATGCAGATGGCCAAGACCAATGCCGCCCTGACGCGCCTGGCCAAAAAAGGCCTGCCCTTCATCAGCATCCTGACCGACCCGACCACCGGTGGCGTCAGCGCCAGTTTTGCCTTCATGGGTGACATCGTCATCGCCGAACCCAAGGCCTTGATCGGTTTTGCCGGGCCGCGGGTGATCGAGTCGACGCTGCGCGTGACGCTGCCCGAAGGTTTCCAGCGCTCCGAGTTCCTGCAGGAAAAGGGCGCGGTCGACATGGTCTGCGACCGGCGCGAGTTGCGCAAGGTGGTGGCCAACGCGCTGGCGATGCTGCAGCGCCAACCCGCTGACGCCGTGGTCTGACGACTGCGCGCGTCCCGGCGGCGCGCGCGGGGTCCAGCCAGGGTCAGAACGCGATGCTGGCGAGCGTGGATTCGAGCACGATGCCACCGACCTGCAGCAACACCAGCAGAATCAGCGGCGACAGGTCCAGCCCGCCGACCAGGGGCACGACGCGGCGGATCGGCTGCAGCAACGGCGACACCAGCCGCGCCAGCAGGCCCATCATCGGCGAATGCGCCTGCACCCACGACAACACGGCATAGACGATCACCAGCACGCTCAGGCCGGACAATGCCAGGCGCAACACGCCGAACACCGCCATCACCAGGATGAACACCGGCGAGCCGTGCCCGCCGGCCAACAGCCACAGGATCACGTACTGGGCCAGTTCGATCAGCAGGGCCGCCACCAGGCTGGCCAGGTCCCAGCGCCCGGCCGCGGGAACCACCCGGCGCAGCGGCAACACCAGCCAGTCGGTCAGCGCGAAGATCAAGGGACCGATCGGATTGCCCGAGCGCGCTGACAGCGGAACCCGGTGGTATTGCATGTACAGGCGCAGCAGGCACAGGCCGACCAGAAGGCCGGCGGCGATCTGCAGGAGGAAGGTGATGATCTGAAGAAACATGCGGTCCGAAATAAATGCGTCCGGCACTGGCGATAATAGTGGGGCCGTCCCAACCTTCAGGCCCCCATCGGCACTGCGGGTGGGCCAATATAACGCACTGCGCCGTGGCGGGGATCGTCCCCGCAGCCGGTGGCAATCCTGAAACCATGATCCGCCGGCGTCAGCCCGTTCCCCCGGACGCTGCCCCGCACCCCGTACCACTGCCATGTCCGACCAGCCTGCATCCGACCCGATTCTTGACGACAACCAGCTGATAGCCGAGCGGCGCGAAAAGCTCCAGGTCCTGCGCCAGCGCCAGGCCCAGGGCAAGGGCGTCGCCTTTCCCAATGACTTCAAGCCGGCCAACCACGCCGCCGCGCTGATGCAGACGCACGAGGCGCACTCCGCGGAAGCGCTGGCGGCACAACCCCACCAGGTCAGCATCGCCGGACGCATGATGCTCAAGCGCGTCATGGGCAAGGCCAGTTTCGCGACGCTGCAGGACGCCACCGGCCGCATGCAGGTCTACGTCAAGGGCGAGGAAGTCGGTGCCGACGTCTACGAGGACTTCAAGCACTGGGACCTGGGCGACATCGTCGCGGTCGAGGGCCAGATGTTCCGCACCCGTACCGGCGAGTTGTCGATCCATGCCAGCGCGGTACGCCTGCTGGCCAAGAGCCTGCGCCCGCTGCCCGACAAGTTCCACGGCGTGCATGACCAGGAGATGAAATACCGCCAGCGTTATGTCGACCTGATGATGGACGAATCCACGCGCCAGCGCTTCGTCGCCCGCAGCCGTGCCATCGGCGGCATCCGCGAATTCATGGTCGGGCATGGTTTCCTCGAGGTCGAGACGCCGATGCTGCACCCCATTCCCGGCGGTGCGAACGCCAAGCCGTTTACCACCC
>CAXBDR010000312.1:0-5176 GCA_963974265.1 uncultured Rhodoferax sp. | reverse complement strand
GGCTCAGCGCACGCGAGAAGATCGCGCAGATGCTGATCTTCGCAGCGACCCGAGGAGTCTTCATCGGCCTGCAAATGAACGGCAAGCGTCGGCGCTTTGTCGCCGCTGCCACCAGCCATTGCGATGGCCTTGCTGTAGGCCTGTAGTTTCTCGACCCTTGCAAGCTTGTCGGCTGGCTTTCACCTAGCCGCTGGCCGCCATCGATGTCGCCTGGGTGCCCATGAATTCGTCATGGGCACTTGACATTCCCACGATGTAATGCTTGACATTTAGGCACGGAAAGGGGTTTCTGTACGTGGAGCAAACGGCATGAACGAACCCATGAACATCGGCCAGGCCGCCAAGGCAGCAGGCGTATCGGCCAAAATGATTCGCCATTACGAACGCATCGGGCTGCTGCCGCAAGCCGACCGCAGCGACTCCGGATACCGGTTGTATCGCGAACGCGATGTTTCAGTGCTGAAGTTCGTCCGCCAGTCGCGCAACCTGGGATTATCGGTACCGCAGATCGCCGAGCTGATCGGCATGTGGGGTGACGCGTCGCATTCAAGCCGCACAGTCAAAGCGATGGCGCAATACCACCTTGCAAACCTGGAAGGCAAGTTGCGCGATATCGCTGAATTGAAGGCAGGGCTGGAGATGTTGGTCAAGGACTGTTCAGGCGATGATCATGCGGATTGGGCCATCCGGCCTCGTTCATCGACGCCATCCTGAGTCTCCGCAAACCGCTGCCGTCGGCAGAGAATACGGCGGCAACATGAAGGTGACCCTCGCCGGCCGGCTGGCCGACAATGCCCGCCATGAGTGACGTATCTACAGTCAATTTTTTTATTTTGCCGATCTTCTTTGGTCTGATCGGCTTCATCGAGCCTTGTTCAATCGGCTCGACCTTGCTGATGGTCAAGCAGATGGAAGGGCTCAGCGCACGCGAGAAGATCGCGCAGATGCTGATCTTCGCGGCGACGCGAGGATTTTTCATCGGTCTGCTTGGACTGGTCGCCGCGGGAGTGGGTTCTGCCTTTCTGGGCTGGCAGAAGGCCGCGTGGCTGCTACTCGGAGTGCTTTACGTCGCTTTGGGCGCGATGTATCTCCTGGGTCGGGCCGGGATGCTGATGCACGCTCTGGGCCCGGGACTGCAGCGGCTTCGCAGCACGCGTGGAACGGTGGCGCTGGGCTTGCTTTTCGGCCTCAACATCCCTGCTTGCGCCGCGCCATTGATCCTGGCCCTGCTCGCGCTTGCTGCGGCAGGAGGCGCGAGTGCAGCGCAGCTGGGTGCGGGATTCGTCTCACTGGGGCTGTTTGGCCTTGCCCTGTCACTGCCGTTGGTACTTGCCGTGTTCTTCGCGCCGTTCCGCGTGCTGATCGACCGGATGGCCGCTTTATCCAGGAAGATCCCACGTTGGACCGGCGCCTTGTTCATCTTGCTCGGGTTGTGGTCGATTTGGTTCGGGCTGTTCGTCTCGATCGGTCCATGACGCGCCCAATCCGGCGCCCACCCCGAATTGGCGTTTCAACTGGGCAAGGCCCCTTGTCGAGCGTTCGCACCGTTACCTTCGGCTGTCGAGATTCGCGCCAAGCTCGCACTACCAAGGCAGTAATGCGAGCTTGCGCACGGGCCTCCTCCAAGCTTTCCCCTCCAATGGATCTTGTGCAACTGACTTGGCGAGAACGCCCACGCAAACTTGAAACCAGACCGGCGACCATCAAGCAGCACATGCATATTGAATCGCCAAATGATCGATAGAATCCGGAACTTCGACTGACATAGTTGATCCGATCCTGCACAAGCTCTCTTCAAACCCATGCGATCACGTTTCTCCCTTGCCAAACCGCAGTCCGTGGGGTGCGTGTTATGGGCGGAACGAAGGTTCAGCTGATGAAGAAGGGATTCTTGCGCGTTGTCGCGCGCGGCATACTGATCATGTTGCTGCTGGCGCAATGGTCGATCGTGTCCCATGCTTGCACATTGGCCAACACCGGATTGCCGGGGGAAGCCAGTTCGACCGGCATCGCGATTCGAGCCGCGATGGCGATTGAGACAGTGCAAGCCCAGGCATCGTCGCCGATTGATTGCGCGTCGATGGATGGCATGTCCGCCTATACCCAAGACGCGATGTGCGCTGAACATTGCTCCTATGGCGACCAGAGTGACCACAGCGCGGCGTCGGCTGTACCGCCGGTTGTTTTATCAGTAGCGTATTTTCTGGAAATTGCGCCCGCCGTGCGTCAGCCACGGCGAACGTCAATGGAAATCGCCCATGCCCTGGCGCTCGGGTCTCCGCCACACGCCATCCTGCACTGCGTACGCAGATCCTGACGCCTCGTCAGATCAACCACCGCCGGACCCCGCGCCCGGCCGGTGAACGCTCCGCCAGCCTCCCCCCGCGATAGCCACCTGAAGTGTCGCGACGGGCGAGCAGGCTCGGCAAATTTTGGTATCTGTTGGAGATCGTATGTTCAAACCCTTTGGTTCACGCATCCGTGCGTGTGGCCTTTTATTGGGCGTCTGCGCCTGCTTCTGGTGGTCCGCCGCGCAGGCGCAACCCGCATTGACGATGGCGCAGGCGCTGGAGCTGGCGCAGACCCGGTCCCGCCAGTTGCCGGCGCAAGACGCGGCGGCACTGGCCGCGCGCGAACGCGCCATCGCCGCCGGGCAACTGCCCGATCCAGTGCTCAAAGCGAGCCTCACCAATTTGCCGGTGGACGGACCCGATCGCTTTTCGCTGACACGTGACTTTATGACCATGCGCTCGATCGGTGTCATGCAGGAATTCACCCGGTCGGACAAACGCACAGCCCGCGCAGCGCGTTTCGCGCGCGAGGCCGATGTGGCCGAGGCGGCGCGTCTGCTGGCCCTGACCGAGTTACGCCGCGCTACCTCGACGGCCTGGCTGGAGCGACACTATCTGGAACGTGTGCGCGACGAACAGGCAAGCCTGCGACGTGAAGCCGCATTGCAGATCGAGGCCGCAGACGCCGCCTACCGCGGCGGCCGGGGATCGCAGGCCGATGTGTTCGCTGCCCGTTCGGCCGTGGCGCGTATCGACGACGAGATGCTGCAAACCGCACGCCAGATCACGACGGCGCAAACCCGGTTGGCGCGCTGGGTCGGTACTGCCGCGGACCAGCCGCTGGCGCCAGCGCCCTCCTTTGATCGATTGCTGTTTGGCCTTGGCGACCTGATGACACGCATAGAGGAACATCCGCGCATCGTCTGGCTGCAACGGCAGGAGGCAGTCGCCGCAGCGCAAGCCGACGTGGCCCGCAGCAACCGGCGCGCCGACTGGAGCCTGGAACTGATGTACAGCCAGCGTGGGCCGGCCTACTCCAACATGGTGTCGGTCAACCTGTCGCTTCCGCTGCAATGGGACCCGGCGCAACGCCAGGATCGGGAACTCGCCGCCACGCTGGCGACTCAGCAACAGGTCCGCGATGAGCGTGACGAGACCTTGCGCGAACTGATGGCAAACGCCCGCGCCATGGTGCAGGAGTGGCAACACAACCGGGATCGACTGGCGCTGTTCGAGGCCCAGTTGCTGCCGCTGGCAAGCGAACGCACAAGAGCCGCCCTGGCGGCGTACCGCGGCGGCGCCGGTCCATTGGCGGCAGTGCTTGACGCCCGGCGTAACGAGATCGACACGCGGCTGGATCAGCTTCGCCTGGCGATGGAAACCGCCACCTTGTGGGCGAGCGTGGAATACATGCTCCCAAACCCATCCGATCTCATGACAACCGTTGAGCAGAAACAATGAACCCAGCACACAACGCCACGAACGATGGCAGTTCCGCCGCGCCGCCATCGGTTGCCAGAACAAGTCGCGCCGCCCCTCGCCTGCTGCTAATCGTGCTCGCCGTGGCAACCGTGGCCGGAGCCGGTTACGCGCTGTACGCGCTGGGCATGCAGCGCGGAATAGGCCAGCGGCCCGTCGCTGAAGTAGCACAGCCTGCAGCGCAACCTGCTGCGACCTCAGCCGTGCCGCAGGGTATTGCCCAGGGCGAGGACGCCACCCGGCGCCACATCAGCAGTGGCATCAAGGCCGGCGATATCGACCCGGTAACTGGCCGCAAGGTGCTGTATTACCACGACCCGATGGTGCCCGGCAACAAGTTCGACAAGCCCGCCAAGTCTCCTTTCATGGACATGATGCTGGTGCCGGTCTACGCCGATGGAGGCAACTCCGACAACAGCAGCGTGGCAGTCAGCCCGCGCGTCCAGCAGAACCTGGGACTGCGCAGCGCCGAGGTTGTCGAGGCGATGCTGGCGCCAGAGGTTTCAGCCGTCGGCGCCATCGTCTGGAACGAGCGCGATCAGGTGATCGTACAGGCGCGCGCGGCCGGTTATGTCGAGAAGCTGATGGTTCGCGCAACGCTGGACCGGGTGCAAGCCGGCCAGGCGCTGGCCGAGATCTACGTGCCGGAGTGGATAGCGGCACAGGAAGAGTTCTTGTCGGTGCGGCGCATGCAGGGCACCGATCTGGCCGGCCTGATCGACGGCGCGCGCCAGCGCATGCGCCAGGTCGGCATGGGCGAGGCGCAGATCGCCGCGGTGGAACGCAGCGGGCAGACGCAGCCACGTTTGGCGATCACCGCGCCGATCGGCGGCGTGGTGACCGAGTTGATGGTGCGCGAGGGCATGGCGGTGATGCCTGGCGCGACGCTGTTTCGCATCAATGGCACCGCAAGCGTCTGGGCTCAGGGCGAAGTACCTGAGAGTCAGGCCGCTCTGTTGCGCCCAGGCGCAAAGGTGGTGGCGACCACCCCGGCCGTACCGGGAGTCCGGTTCACCGGCCGCGTGCAGGCCCTGCTGCCGGATGTGGACGCGACGACCCGGACCATCAAGGCGCGCATGGAACTGGCCAACCCGGGCGGACGTCTGGTGCCGGGCATGTTCGTGCAGATGCAGTTCTCCGACTTGCGCGGCGGCCGGGCACTGGTGGTGCCGACCGAAGCCATCATCCAGACCGGCAAACGCACGCTGGTGATGCTGGCCCTGCCTGACGGCCGATTCCGGCCGGTGGAGGTGGTGATCGGCATCGAAACCGGAGGCCAGACGGAAATCACCAAAGGCCTGGATGCAGGCCAGCGGGTTGTGGTGTCGTCACAGTTTCTGATCGATTCCGAGGCCAGTCTCAAGGGCGTCGAAGCCCGGCTCAACGCGGAACCAACGGCCACTGGC
>CAXBDR010000311.1:0-5256 GCA_963974265.1 uncultured Rhodoferax sp. | reverse complement strand
ACCTTGTGTGCCAGACCAAGAAACCAGCGCAGCGATTTTTGCTCTGGCACCAACACTTTGTAGCTGTCCGGCTGCCTCAGCGCGACAACTTCTGGCGGACCAGCTCGATGTGATTGCGCAGCGCATACAACTCGTCGGTGTGCGACAGCGGCACCACCACCTTGCCCACGCATTGCTCCAGCGCATCGAGTTCGTCGAGCAACCCGCGCCGGATGTCCGAGCCATCGTCGACACGATCCTCGATGTCGCGCAGCTGCGCATACCAGCGGAACACGCGTGAACGGATGCGGAACTCGTACAGCGGCGGCACGATGCGCGACAGGGGCAGCAGCAACGCGATGATGATGCCCAGCGATAGCCACATGCGCTCGAGCAGGTTGGCCAGGTGGAACGGCAGGTAGCGCTGCAGCAGTGGCACGCCGTTGCGGATCGTGCGTTCGGCCTCCTTGGCCAGCGGGAACTCGGCGTTCGCCGGCAGCGGGTATTCGCGCGCCCGATTGAACCAGCCGGCATTGCCGTGCAAGGTCAAAGACGCCTGCGAGAACAGCTGCAGCAGGGCCGGATGCAGGTCGGGCCGGGCCAGCAGCGTGGTCGTGGGGGCGACCAGATGCACGTCGACCGGCGGAATGTCGGACGCCAGGTCAACGACGCCGCGTGGCAGCGTCACCGGCGCCAGGAACGGCAGGCGGCGGACATAGGCCTCGTTCTGCGCGAAGTCCATCAGCCGCACGCCCGGTGTCTGCAGCAGCATCTGCACCATCAGCGACTCGGGTGCCGACGCGAACACCAGCGCATCCGATTGCCCGTCCAGGAACGCGACCGTGCCGGGGGTTTCGGCGAGCTGTGTCAGCGCGATGTCGCCTGGCTCCATGCGGTTGAGCGCGAACAGGCTGTTCATCAGCTGCGGCACGCCGCTGCCGGGCGTGCCGACGTTCACGCGCAGGCCCCTCAGGCCGCGCAGGTTGTCCAGGTCGGGCTGGCCGGTCGCCTGGCGTGCGCTGTTTTCCCAGTAGAACAACCAGATCGGCTCCAGGAACAGGTTGCCCAGCGACAGCGGCGCCGCCGTGTCATCCTGCTCGGCCGCAGGGCGGCTGCCCCCTTGCACGAAGCCGATGTCCGCCCGGCCTTGCTGCACCAGGGTCAGGTTGTCGGACGATCCGGCGGTGGGCAGCAGCACGACCTCGATGCCGCTGCGGGCCAGGGCGTTCTGGTAGCGCGCACCGATCTCGGCATAGGCGCTCTGGGCCGGGCCGGTGGCCAGCGTGACCCTTCGCGGCGGATTCGGATCCAGCCACCAGTAGGCCAGCGCCAGCAGGCCGACCGTCAGCACGATGAACGGCCCGCCCGAGACGATCAACTCGCGCAATGACGCCAGCGTGTAGCGCAGCGTGCGGGGCATGGTCGCGTCAGCGGGCCGGCGCGGCCGCGCCGTCACCGAACAGGTCGCGGTGGGCGGGCCAGCAGGTGCCGCCCAGCGTGACGCCTTGCGCGGCCAGCACCGCACGCACGGTTGCGCGGGCCGTGACTTCGGCCGCCAGCGTCGCCAGCACCATCATCTGGGCCGGCTTGCCCGATTCGCCAGTGCCCAGCGCGAATACCGTGTCGCCGTCGGACATGGTGTGCACCGGGTTGATCGCGCGTGCCAGGCCGTCGTGCCCGACCTGCGCGAGACGATGTGCCTGCGCCTTGCTCAGCACGGCGTCGGTGGCGATCACGGCCAGCGTGGTGTTGGTGCCGGCCAGCAGCGGCTGCGGATGTTCGCCGGCCAGGATGGCGCGGCGGATGTCGAGCAACATGCGGCCGTCCTCGGTGCGCGCACCGGCCAGCACACGGCCGTTGTCCGGATCCACGACGTCGCCCAGCGCATTGCAGGCCACCAGCGCGCCGACGGTCACGCCGTCGACCGTGACCGCCGCACTGCCGATGCCCCCCTTCATGGCCCGGTCGATGCCGAACAACTTGCCGACCAGTGCGCCGGCGCCGGCGCCCACGTTGCCCTGGGCCGGCGCCTGTTTGCCGGCCGCCGCGCAGGCCCGGTAGCCTGCCTCGGCGTCGGGGCGGATGCGTGCATCACCCACGGGCAGGTCGAACAACACCGCGGCCGGCACGATGGGCACCCGGCCGTAGTGCACCGGCAGGCCGATGTCGTGCTCCTCGAGCCAGCGCATCACGCCGGCGGCGGCGTCCAGGCCCCAGGCGCTGCCACCGGCCAGCAGGATGGCGTGCACACGGTCGACCAGGTTGGACGGGTGCAGCAGGTCGGTCTCGCGCGTGCCCGGGGCGGCGCCGCGCACATCGACACCGGCCACCGCGCCGGCGCGGGCAATCAGCACCGTGCAGCCTGTCGGCCGGCGCGGATCGGTGAACTGGCCGACTTCGATGCCGGCAACATCGGTGATGGCGTCAGTGACTGTGGAGCCGGGCTGGGGTATCCGTCCGGACGGGCCCTGCGAGGCGGCGCGCGATGGGGTCTTGCTCATGGTGGTTCGATTATCGTGCCGGCCCCGCACGCTCCTGGGCACCGTCAGGGCGCGCACCACCGACGCACCACCCACGCACCGGCGCGGCCAGCGGCCTCACGGGCCATGCGCGGCGATGCACTCCTGTCGTGCCCGCGTGATGACGGCTGCAAGCGCGGGGCCGGGGTCCATCGTCGCAAAGGCGCTGACGTCGCTGCGCCCGCTATTGCCCGCCGGCAATCGACCGCTCAGGTGGCCCATTGGCGTCAACACCAGGCGCATCAGCTGGCCAAGGATCTCTCCGGCATCGCGTTGACGCCAGGCCAGCAGCAGCATCTGCCCGTGCACCCGGGCATGCAGCCGCAGCTCCGGTTGGCCCACCACATGCGCCGCCTGCAGGTACAACCACCGCTGTGCGTGTTGCGGCTCCCTGCGCGCTTGGGCCAGCAGCCAGGCGGTGACGGTCCGTCGGTGTTGACGGTCGACGACGGGCGGGCCGTGCATCGGCATCTACTTGCGCACCATGCGCAGGCCGTTGCCGACCACCAGCAGGCTGGCGCCGACGTCGGCGAACACCGCCATCCACATCGTGCCCAGGCCGGCGATGGTCAGCGCCAGGAACACGGCCTTGATGCCGATCGCCAGCGTGATGTTCTGCACCAGGATACGGTGCGTGGCCTGCGACAGCCGCACGAAAGTGGCCAGCTTGTGCAGGTCGTCGTCCATCAGCGCGACATCGGCGGTCTCGATCGCGGTGTCCGTGCCCAGTGCGCCCATGGCGAAGCCGATGTCGGCGCGCGCCAGCGCCGGCGCGTCGTTGATGCCGTCGCCCACCATGCCGACGACATGGCCGCCGTCGGCGAGTGCGGCGATGGCGACGAGCTTGTCCTGCGGCAACTGGTTGCCGCGCACTTCGGTGATGCCCACGTCCTGGCCGATCGCCTGTGCCGCATGCGGGTTGTCGCCGGTCAGCATCAGCGTGCGGATACCCAGGGCGTGCAGTTCGGCGATCGCGCTGCGGCTGCCCGCCTTGACGGTGTCCGCGACGACAAACAGCGCCAGCACCTGTCGCGGGTCCACCAGCATCACGACGGTCGTGCCCTGGCGTTCGAGCGTGTCGAGCCGCTGCTCCAGCATGCCGGAGCACAGGCCCCGGTCGTGCACCATGCGGTGGTTGCCCAGGGCATAAGCTTCGCCGTCGATGACGCCGTACACCCCCTGGCCGGGCAAGGCTTCGAAGTCCGTGACCGCCAGGGTGTCGACTCCGTCGGCATGCGCGGCCCTGGCAATGGCCTGGGACACCGGATGGTCGGAGCGGCCGGCCAGGCTCGCGGCCAGGCGCCGGTACCGGAGCAAGCTGTTGTCGTCTTCGTCGCCGCTGGCTGCGTGCGTTGCCGGGGTCGTGCGGCCGTCGCGCTGCGGCGCAGCGTCGCATGCGGTCTGCACCGGCTTGCCATGGGTCAGCGTGCCGGTCTTGTCCAGCGCCACCCAGTTCAGTCGGCGCCCCTGTTCGAGAAATGCGCCGCCCTTGACCAGAATGCCCTTGCGCGCGGCCGCGGCCAGGCCGCTGACGATGGTCACCGGCGTCGAGATCACCAGCGCGCACGGACAGGCGATGACCAGCAGCACCAGGGCCTTGTAGATCCAGTCCCACCAGGCGCCCTGCATCAGCAGCGGCGGCACGATGGCGATGCCGAGCGCCATCGCGACCACGACTGGCGTATAGATGCGGGCGAACCGGTCGACGAAACGCTGTGTCGGCGCCTTGTTGCCCTGGGCCTGCTCGACCGCCCGGATGATGCGTGCCAACAACGTATCGCCGGCCGCGGCGCTGGTGCGGTATTCGAAGCCGCCGGCGCCGTTGACGGTGCCGGCGAACACCGCGTCGCCGGGAGCCTTGTCCACCGGCAGGCTCTCGCCGGTGATCGGCGCCTGGTCGATGCTGGTGCGACCGCTGACGAGGTGGCCGTCGAGCGCGATGCGTTCGCCCGGTCGCACGCGCACCAGCGCACCCGGCGCGACTGCGGCGGCCGGCACCACCTCCCAGTGACCGTCGCCGTGTTGCACCGTCGCCTGCTGCGGCGCCAGTTGCATCAGGCCCTGGATCGCGTTGCGGGCCCGGTCCAGCGAACGCGCCTCGATCAGCTCGGCCACGGTGAACAACACCATCACCATGGCCGCCTCCGGCCACTGCTGCAGCACCATCGCGCCGGTCACCGCGATGCTCATCAAGGCATTGATGTTGAGATTGCCGTTGCGCAGCGCGATGAATCCTTTCTTGTAGGTTCCCAGTCCGCAGCCGGCGATGGCGGCCAGCGCCAGTGCGGCGGATATCCACTGCGAGCCGCCCGACCCGTGCACGGCCTCGGCCGCCAGCGCCGCCGCCCCGCCCAGGGCGAGCGGCCACCAGGGCGTGTGTTCGGTCGCGGGGGCGGCCACGGGCCGGGTGGCGTCCTGCACCGGCCGCGGGTCGAATCCCAGCGTGCGGATGGCGGCCAGGACGGGCTGCAGCGCATCGGGCCGGTGCGTCACCGTCAACACCCTTTGCATCAGGTTGAACTCCATGCCGTGCACGGACTCCATGCCCTGCAGCTTGTTGCGGATCAGGGTTTCCTCGGTCGGGCAGTCCATCTGCAGGATGCGGATGGCGCTGCGCGTGCCGGCGCCGCCGAGCTTGCCGGGCTGCGGCGCCGAAGACACGATCGGCGCCGGCGTGCAGCAGGCATCCGCGTTCCGGCCGCACGCACTGAACCGCCCCGTATTTTGAGGAGGCTCCTTCGATTGAGAGAATGGAGCC
>CAXBDR010000310.1:0-5257 GCA_963974265.1 uncultured Rhodoferax sp. | reverse complement strand
ATCGTGCCCACGTTCACGTGTGGCTTGGTACGCGCAAATTTTTCTTTTCCCATTTTCGAATCTCCAAAGAGCTATGTCAGTGAATACGGTTTAATGTTTCCGATCCGGCCGTTGGTTCCGCCCGCACTGACACAGGGGATGGCACGGATCGAAGACAGGGACAGGGATCCGGTCCACCCCGGCCGGGGCGAACCGGATCCCGAATGCCTTTGCTTACTTGGCGCGTGCAGCCATGATGGCTTCGGACACGTTGCGTGGCGCTTCGGCGTAGTGCTTGAACTCCATCGTGTAGGTCGCGCGACCCTGCGACATGGAGCGCAGCGTGGTCGAATAACCAAACATCTCGGACAGCGGGACTTCGGCCTTGATGGCCTTGCCGCCGCCGACCATGTCGTCCATGCCCTGGACCATGCCGCGACGGGACGACAGGTCGCCCATCACGTTGCCGGCATAGTCTTCCGGCGTTTCCACCTCGACCGCCATCATCGGCTCGAGAATCACCGGGTTCGCCTTGCGGCAACCTTCCTTGAAACCGAAGATCGCGGCCATCTTGAACGCGTTCTCGTTCGAGTCCACGTCGTGGTAGGAGCCGAAGTGCAGCGTGACCTTCACGTCGACCACCGGGTAACCGGCCAGCACGCCCGTGTTGAGCGCCTCTTCGACACCCTTCTGGACGGCGGGAATGAATTCACGCGGAACCACACCCCCCTTGATCGCGTCGACGAACTCGAAGCCCTTGCCGACCTCGTTGGGCTCGACCTTGAACACGACGTGGCCATATTGGCCCTTGCCGCCCGACTGGCGCACGAACTTGCCTTCGGCTTCGTCGACCGACTTGCGAATCGTCTCGCGATACGCCACCTGCGGCTTGCCCACGTTGGCCTCGACGCCGAATTCGCGCTTCATGCGGTCGACGATGATCTCGAGGTGCAACTCGCCCATGCCGGCGATCAGGGTCTGGCCCGACTCTTCGTCGGTCTTGACGCGGAACGACGGATCTTCCTGGGCCAGGCGCTGCAGCGCGATACCCATCTTCTCCTGGTCGGCCTTGGTCTTGGGCTCGACGGCCTGCGTGATCACCGGCTCCGGGAAGACCATGCGCTCGAGCAGCACGATCGAGGACGGGTCGCACAAGGTTTCGCCGGTCGTGACCTCTTTCAAGCCCACGCAGGCGGCGATGTCGCCCGCACGGATCTCGCTGACCTCTTCGCGGTTGTTCGCGTGCATCTGCACGATACGGCCGATGCGCTCCTTCTTGCCGCGGATCGGGTTGAAGACGCTGTCGCCCTTGGACAGGACGCCCGAATACACACGCACGAAGGTCAGCTGGCCGACGAAGGGGTCGGTCATCAGCTTGAACGCGAGAGCCGAAAACTTCTCGCCGTCGTCGGCCTTGCGGGTCACCGGCTTCTCGTCCTCATCGGTACCACCCACCGGCGGAATGTCGACGGGCGAGGGCATGAATTCGATGATGGCGTCCAGCATGCGCTGCACACCCTTGTTCTTGAAGGCGGTACCGCAGAACATCGGCTGGATCTCGCTCGCAATGGTGCGGGTACGGATGCCGAGCTTGATGTCGTCTTCGGAAAGGTCACCCTCTTCGAGGTACTTGTTCATCAGCTCTTCGGATGCCTCGGCCGCGGCCTCGACCATCTTCTCGCGCCACTGCTTGGCGGACTCGACCAGATCCGCGGGGATCGGCTGGTACTCGAACTTCATGCCCTGGGTGGATTCGTCCCAGAAGATGGCGCGCATCTTGATCAGGTCGACAACACCCTTGAAGTTTTCCTCGGCACCGATCGGAATCACGATCGGAATCGGATTGGCCTTCAGGCGCAGGCGCATCTGGTCGTGCACCTTGAAGAAGTTGGCGCCGGTGCGGTCCATCTTGTTGACGAAGGCAAGGCGAGGCACCTTGTACTTGTTGGCCTGGCGCCAGACCGTCTCGGACTGGGGCTGCACGCCACCCACGGCGCAATACACCATGCAGGCGCCGTCGAGCACGCGCATGGAACGCTCGACCTCGATCGTGAAGTCCACGTGGCCGGGGGTGTCGATGATGTTGATGCGATGCTCGGGCATGGACGTGTCCATGCCGCGCCAGAAACACGTGGTGGCAGCGGAAGTGATCGTGATGCCACGCTCCTGCTCCTGCTCCATCCAGTCCATGGTGGCGGCGCCGTCGTGCACCTCACCGATCTTGTGGTTCACACCGGTGTAGAAAAGAATACGCTCTGTCGTGGTGGTCTTGCCGGCGTCGATGTGCGCCGAAATGCCAATGTTGCGATAGCGTTCGATGGGAGTAACGCGAGCCATGATCAATCCTTAGTTGGCCGATAAATACAAAAAGCCGCCCCGCGCAGGCTGCCTCTCGGTCCAGGGCAGCAACGGCGAGGCTTGGCGGGCGCGGCCGGCAGTGGAAGATGGGGCCGACACCGGAACCATCAATACCCACCACAACATCCGGCCAGTCGCCGGATGCGCCCGAACCGACCTTCCGCCTGCTTAGAAGCGGAAGTGCGAGAAAGCCTTGTTGGCTTCGGCCATGCGGTGAACCTCGTCACGCTTCTTCATGGCGCCACCACGGCCTTCCGTGGCCTCCATCAGCTCGTTGGCCAGGCGCATGGCCATGGACTTCTCGCCACGCTTGCGCGCGGCTTCCTTGATCCAGCGCATGGACAGGGCCAGGCGACGAATGGGACGCACCTCGACCGGCACCTGGTAGTTCGCACCGCCGACGCGGCGCGACTTGACCTCGACCATGGGCTTGACGTTGTTGATGGCCATGGTGAAGGCCTCGACCGGGTCCTTGCCCGGGTTCTTCTTCTCGATCTGCTCGAGCGCACCGTAGATGATGCGCTCGGCAACCGCCTTCTTGCCGCCTTCCATGATCACGTTCATGAATTTCGACAGCTCGACATTGCCGAACTTGGGATCCGGCAGGATTTCACGTTTAGGGACTTCGCGACGACGTGGCATTTTTTCACCTCTTTGCTTCAGTTGGCACTCTTGCGAGCACCGCGGGAGCCATAGCAACCCCCACTTACTCGACCCATCCGGACAATTCCGGAGTTCGGGTCACTTCGTCCGACATCGCCAGCCAGGGCAGACGACGGACACCGACAACAGGAAATTCAGCGCCTTCCGTGCGCGCGAACCACCAGGGTCCGCCATGCATTCGGACCGATCAGGCCTTCTTCGGACGCTTGGCGCCGTACTTCGAACGCGACTGCTTGCGATCCTTGACGCCTTGCAGGTCGAGCGAACCGCGCACGATGTGGTAACGCACACCGGGCAAGTCCTTGACCCGGCCGCCGCGCACCAGCACCACCGAGTGCTCCTGCAGGTTGTGGCCTTCGCCACCAATATAGGAAATGACCTCGAAACCGTTGGTCAGACGCACCTTGGCAACCTTGCGCAGCGCCGAGTTGGGCTTCTTGGGGGTTGTGGTGTAGACACGGGTGCAAACGCCGCGGCGCTGCGGGGAATTTTCCATCGCAGGGCTCTTGGACTTGATCTTTTCGACCTCGCGCCCCTGGCGAACTAGCTGGTTAATGGTTGGCACAAAGCCTCCTGTTGGCAATACCCCGGGCAAACCCCCGATGGCCATTGCGGTTGAACGTCCCTAAACGTTGTAGATTTCGACAAAAAAACGTGATCCCTTCGGCAAATTCCGAAAAGCCCTCGAGTATAGCAGCGGCATTTTTGCGCCGCAATACATCGGCCGGAAATTGCGCGGAGCCGGCCCGCTGCACCCCGCCTGCCCCATCCAGGCGACGCCGGGCCCGCCAACGAGCGCGTCTACTTGATCCAGAGCCGGATTGCGTCCCAGGCCCGACCCAGCACGCCGGCCTGCGGCACGTCCTCCAGCGCCACCAGTGGCTTTTCCAGCAAGACCTGCTCGCCGGCCAGGACCTTCAGGGTCCCCACGGTCTGCCCCTTCGTGAACGGGGCGACCAGCGGATCCGGTCGTGCGATCTGGGTCGTGACCTTGCTGCCCGTGCCCGCCGGAACCGTCACGATGAGCGGTTGCGCCCGTCCAAGCTTGACGGTCGGGGCCGCGCCCTTCCAGACGGCGGGCGTGGCCACCGGCTGGTTGGCATCGAACAGCTTCACGGCCTCGAAGGCCGTGTAGCCCCAGTTGATCAGCTTCTGCGACTCGTTGGCGCGGGCGTTTTCACTGGCCGTTCCCAGCACGACCGACAGCAGGCGGCGCCCACCGGTTGCCTCGGCACTGCCCGCCGGCGCGCCGGCCTGCACCAGGTTCGGGAAGTCGCGCTTGGCGGTGACGATCATGCAGTAACCGGCGGCCTCGGTATACCCGGTCTTGAGCCCGTCGACCGACGGATCACGGTACAGCAGCAGGTTGCGGTTGTTGTCGTTGCTTGCCGGCGTGCCGGCATAGCGGTATTTCTTGATCGAGTAATAACCGACATACTCGGGAAAATCCTGGATCAGCCGGGTCGACAGGGTCGCCAGGTCGCGCGCCGTCGTGGTGTGGCCCGCCTCGGTCAGGCCTTCCGGATTGCGGTAGCCGGTGTTGTTCATGCCCAACGCCTTGGCCTGGTCGTTCATCAACTTGACGAACTGCTCGACCGTGCCGCCCACGCCTTCGGCCAGCGCCACGGTGGCATCGTTGCCCGACTGCACGATCATGCCCTTGATCAGGTCCTCGACCGGCACCTGCATTTTCGGGTCGATGAACATGCGCGAGCCTTCCATCTTCCAGGCCCGCACGCTGACCGGCAGGGTCTGCGTCAGTGCGATCTTCTTGGTACGCAAGGCGTCAAACACCAGGTAGGCGGTCATCAACTTGGTCAGCGACGCTGGCTCCACGCTGGACTCCGCGTCCTTCTCCGCCAGAACCTGGCCGGTGGTGACGTCCATCAGCAGATAGGACCGGGCCGCAATTTCCGGCGGTTGGGGCATCTGGGCACCGGCGGCCAGCGAGAAGGCAAGAACAAGGGCAGAAATCAGGGTTTTCATGTCAGGTACAGGGGGGGGTTCCAGGTCCGGGCCGTCACGCCAGGGCAAGACTGCGGATGGCAACGTCGACCGCACCGGTGGCAGGATCGGCCATGGAAGCGACGCTCCAGGGCGGTTCGCACGGGCACGATTGTCTCTGAAAAATCCCGCATATCCGGCCCGCCAGGTAAGCGAAAGTGACCGGGTTCACCCGGCCCGGCCCGGGCGCGGGGCCGCAAGCCGGGTTCAGCGCCCCAGATGGGCCGGGGTCAACAGGCGTTCGACCACCTGG
>CAXBDR010000309.1:0-5309 GCA_963974265.1 uncultured Rhodoferax sp. | reverse complement strand
GATGCCGGCAGCGAACAGCTTGGTGATGTCGGTCTCGGTCATGATGCCGTACAGCACCAGGATCACCGATGGCGGGATCATGATGCCCAGCGTACCGCCGGCGGCAATGAGGCCGGCCGAGAAGCCGACGTCGTAACCCGCCCGCTTCATTTCCGGCAAGGCCACCTGTGTCATGGTGGCCGCGGTTGCAACCGACGATCCGTTTATGGCGGAAAAGCCGCCACAGGCCGCGATGGTGGCCAGCGCGAGCCCGCCGCGCCGATGGCCGAACCAGGCCCTGCCGGCCACGAACAGCTCGGTACTCATGCCCGATTGCGAGGCAAACGCCCCCATCAGGATGAACATCGGGATCACGCTGAGGTTGTGGTCGGTCAGCACCGACAGCGGCACGTTGGCGAGCAGGTTCAACGCCGGGCCCGAGCCTGAAAGCAGCGCGAATCCACCCACTCCGGCGATACCCATCGCCAGCCCGATCGGCACACGGACGGCCATCAGGCCGAACATCGCCACAAAGCCCAGCAGGGCGGCCAGATCACGATCCATGGATCGACGACGACAAATCGTCCTCCCGGATGTCGCGACCGGCTTCACGCCGGTGCCATAGCTGCCACAGGCGCACCACGGCCAGCAACGCGGCCACGCTGGCGCCGACCGCGGCGGCACTGTAGAACCATTGCAACGGCAAACGCAGGTCCATGGTGCCCTGGCTTCCGGTTCCGCCCACCTTGACCCACACCATCCACGCCAGCGGTATCAGGAACGCGGCCGTAATGGTCGTGGCCAGCAGATCGAGCCGTCGCCGACCGGCCGGTCCGAGGTGCTCCCACACGATGTCGACACCGATGTGGGTACCGTAATACGTGGCCAGCGCGATACCCCAGAACATCGCGATACCCTGCAGCATCTGGGTACCGTCGAACCAGTCGGGAATCTGCACGCTGAAGGCATAACGCAGCAACACGTTACCGGCCGTCAGCAGCGCAATCAACAGCAGAAACACCGCGGCCACCGTCTCGATGGCCGACAGGATGCGCCGCATCAGTTGTCCGCTTGCCGAGACGCCAGTTCCTTGCGAAAGTCCGCCAGTGCGGCCGCCCCCTTGTTGCCGGCCGCGTCAGCCGCCGCGGTCCATTGCGCGTACACCGGCGCGACCGCGGTCTTCCAGGCTTCGCGTTGCGCGGGCGTGATCTTGACGATGGTGTGGCCCGCTGTTTTTTCGAGCAAGGCCTGGCCGGAGTCCTCGTCGTCGCCCCACGCCGCGCCGACCTTGGCCGCCCAGGCATTGTTGCAGTGGTCGTCGATCACCTTTTTCTGACCGGCTGCGAGTTTGTCGTACCAGGGCTTGTTCATGGCCCAGACGAAACTCGAGCTGTAGAGCCGCACATCGGTATGGAATTTCGCGACCTTGTCGATGTTGAAGGTCAGGATCGATTTCCAGGGGAACGTGATCGCATCGGCCAGCCCCTTTTCCAGCGCGTCACGCGCCTCGGGCGCCGACACCTGGACATTGGTGGCGCCCAGCAAGGTCATGGTTTGCGCCACGGTGCCGTTGGCCGAGCGGATCTTCATGCCCTTGAGCTGGCCGGGTTCGCTGATCGGCTTCTTGGAATGGAAGGTGCCCACGTGTACATGCGTGAAGCAGACCTTCACATCCTTCATCTCGGCCGGCGCGTAGCTGCGGTACCACTGATCGAGCGCTGCCGAGCCTGGGCCGGGCTTGGCGATCAGAAATGGCAGTTCACCGGCGGCGATCATCGGGAAACGACCAGCCTGGTAGCCCGGATTCACCCAGGTCATGTCGGCGATGCCGTCGCGCGCCAGGTCATAGTGGTCGGCGGCCTTGCCGAGTTGCTGTGCGGGGAACAGTGCGATCTTGATCGATCCCTTGGACGCCTCCTCCACCGATTTCGCCCAGGGCTCGAAACCCAGCTTTGCCAGAGGATGCCCGGCGGGCAACCAGTGGGCAAACTTGAGTTCGACCGGCTTGTCCTGCGCCTGGGCACCCAGGGCGGCCAGCATCACGGTGGCGCCAGCGACGAAGCGAAGGCGGAAGTTGGTTTTTTTCATGGTTGTCTCCTGAGTGAAATATCGGCTCAAACGGGAAAGGCCCGCTCTTGTCAAATAGGAAGGGCTCGATACCGCCGTGCAACGGATGGTGCAATCGCGCAGCCCCTGTGTCGAATCGGCCAATATAGGCAACACCGTAACATCTGGCAAATGGATTTAGATGATGTAGCACATTCACCAGGCCGATAATCTGGCCGGCTTCTTCTCTGCGCTGCGTCCGCCGGCACCATGAACTTCCGACAACTCGATCTCAATCTGCTGCGGGTACTCTCCGCCATCCACCGAACCGGTTCGGTGACGGCGGCCGGCAAGGCGCTCGCTTTGTCCCAGCCGGCCACCAGCAATGCGTTGTCCCGGCTGCGCGACTATTTCAAGGACGACCTCTATGTGCGCTCCGCAACCGGTCTCAAGCCGACCCGGCTGTGCGAGAGCCTGGCGCCGAAGGTGCAGCTGCAGCTGCAACTGCTCGAGCAAGCCGTCACGGTGCGTGACGAATTCGACCCGATGCGCAGCAGCATGCGTTGGCGGCTGTCCTTGTCCGACCTGGGAGAGATCATGTTCCTGCCACCACTGGCCGCCGCCTTGCGCCAGTTGGCGCCACAAGCCCACCTGGCCAACGTCTCGGTCGCGGCCGAAGACCTGCCACTCGCGCTGGAAGCGCGTGACATCGACTTCGCCATCGGCATCCTGGACACGCACCAGCGCGGCGTGCGCGCGGACCTGCTTTTCAGCGAACACTATGTCGCCATGACCTCGCCGCACTGGCGCCCGCGCTCCGGCACGGTCGGCCGCGCGCTGAGTGCGCGCCAACTCTCGGAATCCCAGTTCGTGCTGGCCTCCCCCACCGCCACCTTTCACGGTGGCGTGGAGCGCATGCTGGTGCGCATGAAGCTGGCCGACCGCATCGTGTTGCGGGCGCGTCACTTCGGCGCGTTGCCCGAACTCGCGCGCTGCACCGATCTGCTGACCATCGTGCCCGAGATGTATGCCGCCAACGTGCGCCAGCAACAGGACATGCGGATATGGGACTTACCGCGCTCGGCCTCTGCGCGGTATGACGTGAAGCTGGTCTGGCACGAAAGCACTGCGCGCGACCCCGCACACCAGTGGATGCGCGCCCAGGTACACCGTCTTTTCGGCCGCAATCCGGCTGGCGGCTGATCGCTTCGGCAGGGCTACGCGCACACAATTTGTGGCCTTGGGTCTTGAAACACGCCCAAATGCCCTTATCATTAGCACTCGATGGAGATGAGTGCTAACAACACCTTTCACCTCACATTCAAAAGCACCAAGTCGATATTGGTGCTTTTTTGATGACCCAACTGTTTCAAACCAAGGAGATCTTATGAAACTTCGCCCCCTGCACGACCGTGTGATCGTCAAACGCGTGGAAAACGAAACCAAGACTGCTTCTGGCATCGTCATCCCTGATAGCGCGGCTGAAAAACCCGATCAGGGCGAAGTCCTGGCTGTTGGCCCAGGCAAGAAGAACGACAAGGGCGAACTCAGCGCGATGGCCGTCAAGGTCGGCGACCGCGTCCTGTTCGGCAAATACAGCGGCCAGACCGTCAAGGTCGATGGCGACGAGTTGCTGGTGATGAAGGAAGACGACCTGTTCGCAGTCGTCGACAAGTAATCCCGCCGCCCACCCCACTCATTTACTAGATACGGAGAATTACTATGGCAGCAAAAGACGTCATTTTCGGCGGCGAAGCCCGCGCACGCATGGTTGAAGGCGTGAACATCCTGGCCAACGCGGTCAAGGTCACCCTGGGCCCCAAAGGTCGCAACGTGGTGCTCGAGCGCTCCTTCGGCGCCCCCACCGTGACCAAGGACGGCGTGTCCGTGGCCAAGGAAATCGAACTCAAGGACAAGCTCCAGAACATGGGCGCCCAGATGGTCAAGGAAGTCGCTTCCAAGACCTCCGACATCGCCGGTGACGGCACCACCACCGCCACGGTGCTGGCCCAGAGCATCATCCGCGAAGGCATGAAATATGTCGCCGCCGGCATGAACCCGATGGATCTGAAGCGCGGCATCGACAAGGCCGTGACCGCCCTGGTCGCCGAGCTGAAGAAAGCGTCGAAAGCCACCACCACCTCCAAGGAAATCGCCCAGGTCGGCTCGATCTCGGCCAACTCCGACGAAACCATCGGCAAGATCATCGCCGACGCGATGGACAAGGTCGGCAAGGAAGGCGTCATCACTGTCGAAGACGGCAAGTCGCTCGACAGCGAACTCGAAGTCGTCGAAGGCATGCAGTTCGACCGCGGCTACCTGTCGCCCTACTTCATCAACAACCCCGAGAAGCAGGCTGCCTTGCTCGAGAACCCGTTCGTGCTGCTGTACGACAAGAAGATCAGCAACATCCGCGACCTGCTGCCCACGCTCGAGCAAGTGGCCAAGTCCGGCCGTCCGCTGCTGATCATTGCCGAAGACGTCGAAGGCGAAGCCCTGGCAACGTTGGTGGTCAACACCATCCGCGGCATCCTGAAGGTCGTGGCCGTCAAGGCGCCTGGCTTCGGCGACCGCCGCAAGGCCATGCTGGAAGACATCGCCATCCTGACCGGCGGCAAGGTCATCGCCGAAGAAGTCGGCCTGACGCTCGAGAAAGTCACGCTGGCTGACCTGGGTTCCGCCAAGCGCGTCGAAGTGGCCAAGGAAAACACCATCATCATCGATGGCGCCGGTGCCGCTGCCGACATCGAAGCCCGCGTCAAGCAGGTGCGTGTGCAGATCGAGGAAGCCACCTCCGACTACGACAAGGAAAAGCTGCAGGAGCGTGTTGCGAAACTCGCCGGCGGCGTTGCCGTGATCAAGGTCGGTGCTGCCACCGAAGTCGAGATGAAAGAGAAGAAGGCCCGCGTGGAAGACGCGCTGCACGCAACCCGTGCTGCCGTCGAAGAAGGCATCGTGGCCGGTGGTGGCGTTGCGCTGCTGCGCGCCAAGCAAGGCGCTGGCGCCATCAAGGGTGACAACGCGGACCAGGACGCCGGCATCAAGCTGGTCCTGCGTGCGATCGAGTCCCCGCTGCGCGAGATCGTGTACAACGCCGGTGGCGAAGCCTCCGTCGTCGTCAACGCGGTGCTGGCCGGCAAGGGCAACTACGGCTTCAACGCCGCCAACGACACCTATGGCGACATGATCGAAATGGGTATCCTGGACCCGACCAAGGTGACCCGCACCGCACTGCAGAACGCAGCTTCGGTCGCATCGCTGATGCTGACCACCGAAGCCATGAT
>CAXBDR010000308.1:0-5358 GCA_963974265.1 uncultured Rhodoferax sp. | reverse complement strand
CGGCATGGCGCACCGCGGCCGCCTCAATGTGCTGGTCAACTCGCTGGGCAAGTTGCCCGCGATGCTGTTCGCCGAGTTCGACCATACCGCGCCGGAGGACCTCACCAGCGGCGACGTCAAGTACCACCAGGGCTTCAGCTCCGACGTATCCACGCCCGGCGGCCCGGTGCACCTGACGCTGGCGTTCAACCCGTCGCACCTGGAGATCGTCAACCCGGTGGTCGAAGGTTCCGTGCGTGCGCGCATGGACCGGCGCAACGACCCGCTGGGCAAGCAGGTGTTGCCGGTGCTGGTGCACGGCGACGCCGCGTTTGCCGGCCAGGGTGTCGTGATGGAGACGCTGGCGCTGGCGCAGACGCGGGGTTATTCGACCGGCGGCACGGTGCACATCGTCATCAACAACCAGATCGGCTTCACCACCAGCGACCCGCGCGACAGCCGCTCCACGCTGTACTGCTCGGACGTGGTCAAGATGATCGACGCGCCGGTGCTGCACGTCAACGGCGACGATCCCGAGGCGGTGGTGCTGGCGACCCAGATGGCGCTCGACTTCCGCATGGAGTTCCGCAAGGACGTCGTCGTCGACATCATCTGCTTCCGCAAGCTCGGCCACAACGAGCAGGACACACCGGCGCTGACGCAGCCCCTGATGTACCGCAAGATTGCCCAGCATCCCGGTACGCGCAAGCTGTACGCCGACAAGCTGGCGGCCCAGGGCTTCGACGCCAACCTCGGCGACGAGATGGTCAAGGCCACGCGCGCCGCGCTGGAGGCGGGCAAGAACACCTTCGATCCGGTGCTGACCAACTTCAAGAGCAAGTACGCCGTCGACTGGATGCCGTACCTGAACAAGAAATGGACCGACGCCGGCGACACGGCGATTCCGCTGGCCGAGTGGAGCCGCCTGGCCGAGCGCATCACGACGATTCCCGAATCGGTGGCGCCGCACCAGCTGGTCAAGAAGGTCTATGCCGATCGCGCGGCGATGGGTCGCGGCGAACTGCCGGTGGACTGGGGCATGGGCGAACACATGGCGTTCGCCTCGCTGGTGGCCAGCGGCTATCCGGTGCGGCTGAGCGGCGAGGACTGTGGGCGCGGCACGTTCACCCACCGCCATGCCGTCATCCACGACCAGAATCGCGAGAAGTTCGACGAAGGCACCTACACACCGCTGCAGAACGTGGCCGAGGGTCAGGCGCCATTTGTCGTGATCGACTCCATCCTGTCCGAGGAGGCGGTGCTGGCCTTCGAATACGGCTACGCATCCAACGATCCCAACACGCTGGTCGTGTGGGAGGCGCAGTTCGGCGATTTCGCCAACGGTGCCCAGGTCGTGATCGACCAGTTCATTGCCTCGGGCGAAGTCAAGTGGGGCCGCGTCAACGGCATCACGCTGATGCTGCCGCACGGCTACGAAGGGCAGGGGCCGGAGCACAGTTCGGCGCGCCTGGAGCGGTTCATGCAGCTCAGCGCGGACACCAACATGCAGGTGGTCCAGCCGACGACGGCCAGCCAGATCTTTCACGTGTTGCGCCGCCAGATGGTGCGCACCCTGCGCAAGCCGCTGATCATCATGACGCCCAAGTCGTTGCTGCGTGCCAAGGACGCGGCGTCGCCGCTGTCGGAGTTCACCGAAGGCGGATTCCAGACGGTGATTCCCGAGCGGGCCGACATCCAGCCCGACAAGGTCAAGCGGGTGATCGCCTGCAGCGGCAAGGTCTACTACGACCTGGTGCGCAAGCGCGAGGATCGCGGCACCGACGACGTGGCCATCATCCGCGTCGAGCAGCTGTACCCGTTCCCGCACAAGGCCTTCTCGACCGAATTGCGCAAGTATCCGAACGCATCCGAGATCGTCTGGTGCCAGGACGAACCGCAGAACCAGGGCGCCTGGTTCTTCGTGCAGCACTACATCCACGAGAACATGGTGGAAGGCCAGCGGCTGGGTTACTCCGGTCGCGCGTCGTCGGCATCGCCGGCGGTGGGGTATTCGGCCCTGCATCAGAAACAGCAAAAGGCGCTGGTCGACGGTGCATTTGCAAAGCTCAAGGGTTTTGTCCTCGCGAAATGAAGACACGACACCTGCTTCAGAACATTCACCGTACGTAGTTGAAAGAGATATATGGCCATCGTAGAAGTCAAGGTACCCCAGTTGTCGGAGTCGGTCGCCGAAGCGACGCTGATGCAGTGGAAGAAGAAGGTCGGAGAGGCTGTCACCGCCGATGAGATCCTGATCGAGATCGAAACCGACAAGGTCGTGCTGGAAGTTCCAGCCCCATCGTCCGGCGTGTTGTCGGAACTGGTGGCCGAGGACGGCGCCACCGTCGCCGCCGAGCAGGTGATCGCCCGTATCGACACCAGCGGCGGCGCCGTGGCCGCTGCCCCGAAGGCGGCCGACAAGCCCGCTGCCGAGCCGGCCAAGGGGGCGGCGCCTGCGGCTGCATCCGCACCGGCCCAGGCCAGCGGCGACAAGAGCCGCGTCGCGATGCCGGCAGCCGAGAAGATGATGGCCGACAACAAGGTGGACGCCGCGAGCGTGACCGGAACCGGCAAGGACGGCCGCATCCTCAAGGGCGACGTGGTCGCCGCCATGGCCAAGCCGGCGCCAGCCGCCGCGCCTGCCGCGACGGTGGTGCCACGGGCGGCAACCTTGCTGCCCCAGGTGACGGCAGCCCAGCCCAACCTGGGCGAGCGTCCGGAGCAGCGCGTGCCGATGAGCCGCCTGCGCGCCCGCGTAGCGGAGCGTCTGCTGCAGTCGCAGTCGACGGCAGCCATCCTGACCACGTTCAACGAGGTCAACATGGCACCGGTGATGGAGATGCGCAAGCGCTTCCAGGAGAAGTTCGAGAAGGAGCATGGCGTCAAGATCGGCTTCATGAGCTTCTTCGTCAAGGCCGCCGTGCATGCGCTCAAGAAGTTCCCGGTGCTCAATGCCTCGGTCGACGGCAACGACATCGTCTACCACGGCTATTTCGACATCGGCATCGCCGTCGGGTCCCCGCGTGGCCTGGTCGTGCCGATCCTGCGCAACGCGGACCAGATGAGTTTTGCCGAGATCGAGAAGAAGATCGCCGAATACGGCGCCAAGGCGCGCGACGGCAAGCTGGGCATCGAGGAGATGACCGGCGGCACGTTCTCGATCTCCAACGGCGGCGTGTTCGGATCGATGTTGTCGACTCCCATCATCAACCCGCCGCAGTCGGCCATCCTGGGCGTGCATGCGACCAAGGAGCGCGCCGTGGTGGAGAACGGCAACGTGGTTGTGCGCCCGATCAACTACCTGGCGATGAGTTACGACCACCGCATCATCGATGGTCGCGAGGCCGTGCTCGGCCTGGTGGCCATGAAGGAGGCGCTGGAAGACCCGGCGCGCCTGTTGTTCGACATCTGAGGCGCACACCATGTCCCAAGAATTCGATGTAGTGGTGATCGGTGCCGGCCCCGGCGGATATATCGCGGCGATTCGTGCCGCCCAGCTGGGGATGAAGGTCGCGTGTATCGACGAATGGAAAAATGCCGATGGCGGGCCCGCTCCGGGCGGCACCTGCACCAATGTCGGTTGCATTCCTTCCAAGGCCTTGTTGCAGTCGTCCGAGAACTACGAACATGCCAGGCTGCATTTCGCCGACCATGGCATCGGTGTCAAGGGCCTGACCCTGGACGTCGGCACGATGGTGGCGCGCAAGGACGCCGTCGTGAAGCAGAACAACGACGGCATCCTGTATCTGTTCAAGAAGAACAAGGTGAGCTTTTTCCACGGTCGTGGCAGTTTTGCCGCGGCCAAGGACGGCGCCTACCAGATCACCGTCGACGGTGCGAAGAAGGAGCAGCTGACGGCCAAACATGTGGTGGTGGCCACCGGCTCGAATGCGCGTGCCTTGCCGGGCGCGGACTTCGACGAGGACCGCATCCTGTCCAACGATGGAGCCCTGCGCATCGGCGACGTGCCGCGCAAGCTGGGCCTGATCGGTTCCGGCGTGATCGGACTGGAAATGGGTTCGGTGTGGCGGCGTCTCGGCGCCGAGGTGACGATCCTGGAGGGTCTGCCGACCTTCCTGGGCGCGGTCGACCAGCAGATCGCCAAGGAGGCGCACAAGGCCTTCGTGAAGCAGGGCATGAAGATCGAGCTCGGCGTCAAGGTCGGCGCGGTCAAGGCCACCAAGAAGGGCGTTTCCGTCGCCTATACCGATGCCAACGGCGCCGAGCACAACCTCGCCGTGGACCGGCTGATCGTCTCCATCGGCCGAGTGCCGAACACGAACGGCTTGAACGCCGAGGCGGTGGGCCTGGCGCTGGACGAGCGCGGTGCGATCACGGTCGATGGCGAGTGCAAGACCAACCTGCCCAATGTCTGGGCCGTGGGCGACGTCGTGCGGGGCCCGATGCTGGCGCACAAGGCGGAGGAAGAGGGTGTGGCCGTGGCCGAGCGCATCGCGGGCCAGCACGGGCACGTCGACTTCAACATCATTCCCTGGGTCATCTACACCAGCCCGGAAATCGCCTGGGTCGGCAAGACGGAGCAGCAGCTCAAGGAGGCGGGTACGGCTTTTCGCAGTGGCACGTTCCCGTTCCTGGCCAATGGCCGGGCCCGTGCGCTCGGTGACACCACCGGCATGGTGAAGATGCTGGCGGACGCCACGACGGATGAAATCCTGGGCGTTCATATCGTCGGCCCCATGGCCAGCGAACTGATCGCGGAGTGTGTCGTCGCCATGGCCTTCCGTGCCAGCAGCGAAGACATCGCGCGCATCTGCCACGCGCATCCGTCGCTCAGCGAGTCGACCAAGGAAGCGGCGCTGGCGGTCGACAAGCGCGCGCTGAACTTCTGACCGGCGCGGTGCTGCCCAGCGACGGCGTCGGCCTGGAGCCGCGTGCATGACGGGGGTGCGGGCGGCGTACGACCGCGAACTGGCGCTGCGCGGGTACAAGAGCGATCCGGGCCAGCTCGCCGTCATCGACGAGCTCGAGCGTTGTGCCCGTGACTGGACGGTCTACCTGTCCAAGCGTTCGAACCGCATCAAGAAGCTGATCAACCGACCGGAGATCCCGCGCGGCGTGTACATGTACGGGGGTGTCGGCCGGGGCAAGAGCTTCCTGATGGACTGTTTCTACAACGCGGTCGGCGTCAAGCGCAAGACGCGCCTGCATTTCCACGAGTTCATGCGCGAGGTGCATCGCCAGCTCGCGCAGCTGCAGGGCACGGTGGATCCGCTGGACGAACTGGCCCGGCAGATGGCGCGCAAGTACCGCCTGATCTGCTTCGACGAATTCCATGTTGCCGACATCACCGATGCGATGATCCTGCATCGCCTGCTCGAGGCCCTTTTTGCGCAGGGGGTCGGGTTCGTCACCACGTCG
>CAXBDR010000307.1:0-5367 GCA_963974265.1 uncultured Rhodoferax sp. | reverse complement strand
CGCAGGCCATGGCGTCGGCGACCCCGGGCCTGCGGCGCCGGCCGGCTGGGCTCGCCGGTTCGACGCCAAGGCCCTGGTCGCGGCCGCCACGCTGTCGCTGCTGACCGGCATCGCCGCCGTGGCGCTGTTGCTGTACCAGCGCGACCACGACCTGCAGCAAGGCAGCCGGCTGACCGAGGCCTTCGCATCCGTGGTGGACGAGCAGACGACGCGGACCCTGCAGGCCCTGGATCAGCGCCTGGAGCTGATCGCGCGGCAGGTCGGCCGGAGCGAGGCCAGCGATGCGGACGTGCGCGGCATGCTCGACGACCAGCTGCGCAGGCTGCCGTTCGTCGGCGCATTGTTCGTGCTCGACGCCCAGGGGAAGGTCCGGCACACCACCAGCGCCGTCCTGCAGGATGCCATCCATGACGACAAGGACTATTTCCGGATCTTCCAGACACGACCGGGCGCGGCCCTGCAACTGGGCCAGCCGCAGCTGCGAACCGGTGTGCCGGGCTGGGACCTGCCTGCGAGCCGTGCGGTCGTCGACGGCTCGGGCGGGTTTGCGGGTGTCGTCGTGGCGACGCTGCAGGCGTCCCATTTCAGCGACCTGTGGAATGGCCTGGCCCTGGAGTCCGGCAGCGCCATGAGCCTGTTGCGCGGCGACGGCACCTTGTTGCTGCGCAGTCCCATGGAGTCGGAAACCATCGGCCGCAACTATGGCGACAGCCCGCTGTTCCGCCAGTTCCTGCCGATGGCCGCCCAGGGAAACTTTCGCATGAACAGCCCGATCGACGACGCCCAGCGCCTGTTCGCCTACCGTACGCTGGCGCAATTTCCCGACCTTGTCGTCATCGTCGGGCGCACCGTCGGTGTGGTACTGGCGCCGTGGCGGCAGATGCTGGTGGTGATCACGGTCGGCTGGCTGCTGGGCAGCCTGGCGTTGATCGCCGCTGCCATCCACCTGGGGCGTGTTTCGGCACAACGCAAGGCCGCCGAACGCCGCGCATCGCAGATGGCACAGCGACTCTCGATCGCCAGCGACGCCGCGGGGATCGTCCTGTGGGACTGGGCGCTGGACGAAGGCGGCTGGGTCGTCACGCCGAGCTACTACAGCACCCTGGGTCTCGAGCCCGGCAGCGACTACGTGCTGCGCGACGCGTGGCTCGCCCGCATTCACCCGGACGATCACAAGCAGCTGGACAAGGCCCTGGCCACGATACAACCGGCGTCGCAGAACCGTTACCAATTCGAAGCCCGGATGCGCCATGCAAATGGCAGCTACCGCTGGATCCAGGAAATCGGGCAGGTGCAACGCCGCAGTCCCGACGGCAAGCCGCTGCAGCTGATGGGTGTGCGGATCGACATCACGGATCGCAAACGTCGCGAACGCGACCGCGCGCAGCTGCTCGAGCGCATCACCGACGGATTCGTTGCGCTCGACGAACACTGGACGTTCACCTATGTCAATGCCAGGGCGGGAGAACTGCTCGCTCGCCAGCCCGCCGACCTGATCGGCAAGTGCATCTGGGACGAATTGCCGCCCCTGCCCGGCGAGCAGTTTCCGCATGCCTGCCGCCAGGCGATGGTCGACCAGCAGCCGAGCCGTCTGGAGGCCTATTACCCGGACCTCGGCCTCTGGATCGAAGACCACATCTATCCGTCGCCGGAGGGCTTGTCCGTCTTCTTCCGGGACATCACGCACCGCAAGGCCGACGAGCTCGCGCTGCGCCAGGCCAAGGAGCAGGCCGAGAACCTGATCACCAACGCCAACGTCATGGTCGTCGGCCTCGACCCGAACGGCAACATCACGCTGTTCAACAAGGTTGCACAGGAACTGACGGGCTACACGCTGGCCGACCTGGCCGGTCGCAACTGGTTCGACGTCTTGTGCCCGCGGCAGCGTTATCCCCTGGTCTGGCAGGAGTTCGAGCGCCTCTCGCGTGACGGCGTCGTCCGGCAATTCGAGAATCCGATCCTGACCTCCTCCGGCAGCGAACTCACGATTTCGTGGCAGAACTCCCTGCTGCGCGACGGCGACACCGTGACCGGCATCTTGTCGTTCGGCATCGACGTGACCGCGCGCTGCCAGGCGGAACGCGACCTGGCCGAAAGCCGCGACCAGTTCCAGACACTGGCCGACCACTCGATGCAAGGCATTGCATTGGTGCGCAAGGGCCAGATCACCTACGTCAACGCGGCCATGCGCGCGATCACCGGTCGCGACACGGCCGAGCTGACGCGCCTGTCGCTGCCGCAACTCATGCAATGGCTGCACCCGGACGACCGGGCCGCGTCGATCGAACGCCAGCGCAAGGCCTTGCAAGGCGAGGCCACGCGGGAGATTGCCGAACTGCGCATATGGCATCCCGATGGTGGCTGGCGATGGATCCAGTCGGCCACCCGGTCGATCACGCTGCGCGGCGAGCCAGCCATGCTCGCGATGATGATCGACATCCATGAGCGCAAGCTCGCCGAGTTTGCGCTGCGCGAGAGCGAAGAACGTTTCCGCGGCATCTTCGAGTCGTCGGCCATCGGCATCAGCCTGGCCGACCTGCAGGGCCGATGGATCATGGTCAACCCGGCGTTGTGCGACATCGTCGGTTATCCGGAGCCCAGGTTGATGCAACTCGACTACGAGACCATCAGCCACCCCGACGACATGGCCCAGGACCGCTTGCTGACCGCCGAGTTGTACGAAGGCAAGCGTCGCAGCTTCCAGATGGAGAAACGCTATCGTCATCGCGATGGCCGGACGGTGTGGATCAACCTGACGGTGGCTCTGGTGCTCGACGGACTCGGACAACCGCTGCACACGGTCGCTCACATCGAGGACATCACGGAGCGCAAGCAGCTGGAACAGGAGTTGCAGGCAAACAAGGAGAGCCTGCGTGCGACCCTGGACGCGCTGCCGGACCTGATGTTCGAAGTCGACCTCGATGGTCGCTACCACGACTACCATTCACATCGCACCGACCTGCTGGTCGCCCCGCCCGAGCTGCTGATGGGCCGGCGCATCGCTGAAGTCATGCCGGCGGAGGCGGCACGGACCGTGCAATCCGGCCTGCACGAAGCCATGGAACGCGGCCATGCCAGCGGGCTGCAGATCCAGCTGGATTTGCCCGTCGGCCCGCACTGGTTCGAGCTGTCGATCGCGCGCAAGGCCGCCGCAGCGGACGAGTTGCCACGCTTCATCGTGTTGTCGCGCGACATCACGGATCGCATCCGTACGCAGGAAGCCCTGCGCAGCAGCGAAGCGCTGATGCGGCAGATGGCCGATTCCGTGAGCCAGATCTTCTGGCTGGTCGATCTGCAGCTGCAACGCTACCTGTACATCAGCCCGGGCGTGGAGGCCGTGCTGGGTTGCAGCCCGGCCGACATGGTCGATGATCCTCAGTATTGGCGCCGCAACATCCATCCGCTGGACCGCGAGCGGGTGCTGCGCCAGCTTGCGGCCGCGCGGGAGACCTGCAGCTACGACATGCAGTTCCGACTGCTGCTTCCGGACGGCGGCCTGCGCTGGATCCACGCCCGTGCCTATCCGGTTGCCGGCCCCGACCAGCCCGCCTATCGCTGCGCCGGTGTCATCGAGGACATAACGGCACGCAGGACGCTGGAGATCCGCGAGGAACATGAACGGGAAATCCTGCAATACCTGGCCAGCGGTATTCCGATGACAGAGATGCTCGAGCGATTCGTGCTGAGCTACGAGGCGATGGTTCCCGGAATGCTGGGCTCCGTGTTGCTGCTCGATGCCGGCGGAAGCCGCCTGCGGCATGGGGCGGCACCCCACCTGCCGAAGGCCTATTGCGATGCCATCGACGGCGCACCCATCGGACCGGCCGCCGGTTCGTGCGGAACCGCCGCATATACCGGCGAGAGTGTGATCGCGGCAGACATCGCCAACGATCCGCGCTGGATCGACTACCGCGACCTGGCGCTGCAACACGGCTTGCGAGCCAGCTGGTCGGTACCGATCAAGGGCATGAAGGGCCAGGTGCTGGGAACCTTCGCGTTCTACTTCGACCATGTGCGCAACTGCGCGCCCAGCGAACTGGCCACCATCGAACGGGGTGCGCAGCTGGCCAGCCAGGCACTCGAGCGACTGCTGGCGGTGCGCGAGCTGCAGGACAACGAGGAGCGTTATCGCACGCTGGTCGAATGGTCTCCCGAAGGCATCGCCGTGCACCAGGACGACCGGCTGGTCTATGTCAATCCGGCCGGCGCCGCGATCGTCGGTGCTGCGTCGGCCCAGGAAATGGTTGGCCGGTCCTTGCTCGATTTCATCGATCCGATGAGCCGCGACGACGTGCGTCGGATGATCGAGCGCATCCTGGACCATGGCGTTCCGTCTCCGCTGGCCGAGCGTCGCTTTGTCCGGCTCGACGGCGCGGTGATCGACGTCGAGACCAAGGCCGGCCCGATCACGATCAGGGGCACCCCCGCGGTGCAGGTGGTGATGCGCGACGTCACCGCGCGCAAGCAGGCCGAAGCCGACCTGCGCGACAGCCGCCAGCAACTGCGCATCCTGTCCGCCAAGGTGCTGGCGGCCCAGGAAACCGAGCGACGTCGGATCGCCCACGAGCTGCATGACGAACTCGGGCAGGCCCTGACCGCCATCAAGATCAACCTGCAGGCCGAAGAACAGCTGAGCCACGCAGGCGGCGAAGGCCTGCAGGCCGACAATATCCGCATCGTGGAGTCGGCCCTGCAACAGGTGCGCAGCCTGGCCCTTGCCTTGCGACCCTCCATGCTCGACGACCTGGGCCTGGTGCCCGCATTGCGTTGGCTGATCGAGCAGACCGGCAGCCGCCACGGATTGCAGATGGAGCTGCTGGCGCCCCAACACCTGCGGCGACTGCCACCCGATCTGGAAACCGCCGTGTTCCGCATCGTGCAGGAAGCCCTGACCAACATCGTGCGGCACGCGCAGGCCCGGCATGTCCATATCGATATCCGATTCGAGAGCCCGGATCAGCTGCAAGTGCAGGTCCGCGACGACGGCGTCGGTTTCGACGTGGCAGCGATGCGGCGCAGGGCCTCCGAGGGCAACAGCATCGGCGTACTGGGCATGCAGGAACGGGCCATGCTGGTGGGCGGGCAGTTGACGATCACGTCCGCGCCGGGCCAGGGCTGCACATTGACGATCCGGTGCGGGATCCCCTCCGTCGAGGACGCGTGAACCACCTCATGCCCGGTGACACTTGGACTGGCATGGGTGTTGTGTTCTGGAGTAGCATGCACAGGCACCCGGGAGACATCGGGGGCGCGCCACGCGGGTTGGGGCGCGGCAACGGGCTCAAACCACACAGAATGGTCAGGAGGAATCGACATGAAGTCCGCTCACGACTGCAGGCATCGACACGATCACCGCCGCTGGCGGGG
>CAXBDR010000306.1:0-5411 GCA_963974265.1 uncultured Rhodoferax sp. | reverse complement strand
CTGTAGAAATCTGGAGCATCAGCAACCCGACGATGGGCATGCCGCACCCGATGCACATCCACGGGTTTTCGTTTCAGGTGCTCGAACGGCAAGGCAGCCCGTCACAGGTATCGACTGTGGCGCGCTTCGGCAAGGGTCTCACGGTGAGCGACCTCGGCTGGAAGGACACCGTGCTGGTCTGGCCCGGTGAAACGGTGCGGGTGGCGATCGATTTCGCGCACGACTACCCGGGCGACCAGATCTATGTGTTCCATTGCCACAACCTGGAACACGAAGATGGCGGAATGATGATCAACTTCCGCGTCCGCACCTGACGGTACGTGCGATAAGAGGAACTGGCTGCCGGCAGCCGTTGACGGCACGCAGCATTTGCAACACGTGGCAGTCGCGGCTCAGGCGCCGATCGATACGAACAGGCCAAACCAGATCGACCATAACCCGAGCAGGATGAACAGTGTGCCGGTCCAGCGCGGGATACGCCGGGACAGGGAGGCCAGCCGGTCAAGCAGCGCGCGCACCGGCGCAAAGAAAACGGCCAGCACCAGCGGCAGCGACAGCGCCAAGCCAAACAGGCCCAGCGAGACAAATCCCGCTCCCAGTTCAGCGGCACTGGTGCCGCCCGCGGCGGCCAGTGCCAGCAAGGCCAGGATCAACGGCGCCGCGCAGGCGGGAATGTTCAGGCCGAACAGCAGCCCAAGTGCCGCTGCCCCACCCCGGCCACGCAGCCTCTGCAGGCCCGGGCCTATCGCGTGCATCAGCATCCCGGCGCGGCCTCCCAGGTACATCGCACCCAGCACGACGTAAAACACACCGAGCAGCAGCCAGGCACCCTTCTGCCAGCCAAGAAACGCGGAGCCAACACCAGCGGCCAGCAGTCCAAGCAGGCCGATGAAGAGCCCGCGCGTCGTCGCGAAGACGAGCATCTGCGCGATTTTCTCGCGCCCGCTGTGGCCCTCCATTTGTTTGATCATCACCAGTGTCGATCCGATCGAGCAGGGCTCAAGGAACCCGATCAGTCCGAAAAAGACAGGCAGTGCCAGCGTATTCAGCCAACCGATCTCAGCCATGGACCACGCTTCGCTCAGCCACCGGGCATGGCCCCTGGCTTGACCATGGGCCAACCGCGCCGGGCCCACTCGCTCATGCCGCCGTGGACGTAGCGCACGTGGCCGTAGCCATGTTCGCGCAACGCGCGCAAGGTGGCGCTGGAGCGGTTTTGTGTCCGGCAGATCAGCAGTACCGGCCGACTCGGGTCGGTCGGGATCTCGGCCAGCCGCTGGCCCAGTTGGCGCATCGGCAGCCGCATCGCACCCGCCGCCACCCCGGCGGCGTGCTCGTCGGGCTCGCGGATGTCGATCAGGATCGCGCGGCCGGCTTCGAATTCGGTGCGGGCATGGTCCAGGCTGACGACATCGCCGTCAGCAGCCAAGTGGCGCCCGGCGTGGGCCGAACCGGCCAGCGCTGCGGCGATCCCGACTAATAGGATGCGGCGCATTCTCCTGACGTCAGAGTTGATCAGTGGTGTAGTCATTAACATGGGTCGTGGATCAGGCTGCCCTGCTGGTTCAGACACGATCGACGGGCAGTCCGGCAGCCCGCCATTCGCTCACGCCGTCGGAAGTCTTGCAGGCCCGGTAGCCGCGCGCGCGCAGCAGCGTCACCGCCGCGTCCGACATCAGGCAGAACGGGCCGCGGCAGTAAGCGACGATCTCAACCTCGTGCGGCAACTCGGACAGACGCTGGGCCAGTTCGGCAAGCGGCATCGATCGCGCATAAGGCAGATGGGCTGTGTCGAATTCCGCTTTCGGCCGCACATCGAGCACGATTAGCTCGCCGCGCCGGGCCTGCGCCATCAGATCTTTGCGGTCCATGCCGGACAAGCGACCTGGTTCGGCCACCATCTTCTGCAGCGCCACCGTCAACTCGACCAGATGCTCCTCGGCCACCGTGCGCACACTCACACCGAGCTGCGCGACATCGTCGCCACTGAGCCGGTACAACATGCGTTTGCCATCGCGACGGCTTTGCACCAGATGCGCCGCCTTCAAGGCCTTGAGGTGCGCGCTGGCGAGCTTGACGTCGATGGCGACGTCCGCGGCGACGGCCTCCACCGCTTTTTCGCCCTGGGCCAGCATCTCCAGCAGTTCCAGGCGTTTTGGGCTCGACAAAGCCTTGCCGACACGCGCGACCTGCTCGTACAGAAAGTCCTTCAGAAGCCGGTTATCCATGATTACATTCTAATCTTCGTTGGAATAAATGATAAAGTGAACGCTTATATTAGGCGTGAAAGTGCCATTGGGCGCTTCACGGGCCAGCATTCGTTGCATGGGAGACTGGCGTGCGCATTGAACAGTATGTCCTCGATCACGAGCCTGCCATCCGCCTGGGCGTCTTCTTGGCCGTCTTTGGCATCATCGCGTTGTGGGAAGTGTTCGCGCCGCGGCGAGCGCGATCCTTGTCCAGGGTACTGCGCTGGAGCAACAACCTGGGCCTCGTGGCGATCAACACGGTGCTGCTGCGGCTGCTCTTTCCGCTCGCCGCGGTCGGGGTCGCGGCTTTTGCCGCTGAGCGAGGCTGGGGCCTGCTGAACCATTTCCCGCTGCCGCTATGGTTCGCCCTGCCGGTGGCCGTGATTGTGCTCGACCTGGCGATCTGGCTCCAGCACGTCATGACGCACGCGGTGCCGGCGCTGTGGCGCCTGCACCAGGTCCACCACGCCGACGCGGACTTCGACGTCACGACCGGTGCGCGATTCCACCCGATCGAAATCGTGCTGTCGATGGGGCTGAAGATCGCCGTCATCGCCGCACTCGGCCCGCCGGTGCTGGCCGTGCTGATCTTCGAGATCCTGCTCAACGCGACGGCCATGTTCAACCATGGCAACGTGCGACTGCCGAAAAACCTGGATCGGGCGCTGCGCTGGTGTGTCGTCACCCCCGACATGCACCGCGTCCACCACTCCACCGAGCGCGACGAAAGCAACTCGAACTTCGGCTTCAACCTGCCCTGGTGGGACCGCCTGTTCGGCACTTACCGCGCGCAGCCGCGCGCCGGCCACACCGGCATGGCGATCGGCCTGAGCGGTCACACCGACCCGCGCGAGGTGGCATGGCTGGACGGCATGCTGCGCATGCCCTTGCGGGGCGAGGCCGACGGCTACGCCATCAACCGCAGGCGTTGATCCGGACCAGGGACGCCCTGGACCGCCGCACCGGCCGAATCAATTGGCGAACGAACAACGACTGACCAACAACTCAACCTCGACGACCATGAACCAAGCCAGCTTGTCCGATCCACGTAAACCCCTCGCCCGGTCCGCCCTCGCGGGCCTGCTGCTGAGCCTGCTGGCCCTGGGCGCCATGCTGGGTTCGGGCCTGGGCGCAAGGCTGGGCTGGTGGCACTTCAGTGCCGGCCTGCGTGTTGCCGACTGGGCCGCTTATGGTGCTGCCGCAGCCGCCACGCTCGCCGTGATCGGGCTTGTTCGCGCGCGCCCGCGCAGCCCGCGCAGAGGCTTTGTGGCGGCCCTGCTCGGGCTGCTCGTTGCGCTGCCGATGCTCATCATGGCCGCACACTGGGAATACGCTGCCCGCGCGTACCCGGCCATCAACGACATCAGCACCGACACCAGCGACGCCCCGGTCTTCTGGGATATGCCCAACCCGAGCGACTACCCGGGCGCAAAGACAGCGGCGCTGCAGCGCCAGGCCTACCCCGACCTGGTACCGATGATGCTGGCAATGCCACCCGCGCAGGCTTTCGCAGCCGCGCTCGCGGTGGTCAAGGACAAGGGCTGGACGGTCGTGGCCGATGTGCCGGACGAAGGCCGCATCGAAGCCAACGCAACCAGTTGGCTCTATGGCTTCACCGACGAAGTGGCGGTGCGGGTCCGCGCGGCCGATGGAGGGTCGATGGTTGACCTGCGATCCCGCTCGCGCGTCGGTCGCATTGACCGCGGTGTCAACGCGAACAGGATCCGCAGCTTCGCCGATGACTTGCGTCAGCGTAGCGGAGAAGTCCGACCATAGGATGGCGGGCGTTTGTCGCACAGACTACGCATCAGCGCCCGTCGGAATTGCCTCCAAAGCAAAGCGCGAGCGGTTCTAGCTTGACCCGCGCTTTTTCGAGCATGCCCAGATGGGCATCGACGATGCGCTCGAATTCCACCATTTAGCTGCCAAGGTTCGGAGTAGCTGCGTCATTGGCCCGGGCGGGGCCAGGTTGGGTGCAGGTCATCGACCACGAAATGGTGGGCGTGACGCACGCCACCCTGGGACGCGACGTCACCGTGGATATGTTCGTGCCCGGTCGCCAATGCCGTATGTCGATGCGCGATGACATCGGGATCCTGAGCCGGCCAGACTCTCGCACATTGCCAGGCAGCCAAGGCACCGGCGGTGCCCAGAACCGCAAACGTCGCGGGCATGCCGTGGCGCGCACCGAGCCAGCCGGCCAACGGATAGAACAACAACCAGCAGGCATGCGACAGCGCGAACTGTGCGGCAAACAGCGCCGGGCGATCCTCCGGGTTCGAGGATCTGCGCAGCAAGCGCCCAGAGGGCGTCTGGGCGGTGGAATAACCTAAACCGAGCACGAACCACAGGGCCAGGAGCGAGGCTTGTCCGATCACCAAGGTGCCCGCGAACATGCCTGCGATCAACAACCCGATGCCGCCCAACATCAAGCTGCGGTCCGCCAGTTTCTCCAACAAGCGTGGCAAAACCAGCGCAGCCAACATGGAGCCGGCGCCGAAACAGGCCAGCGCAAAAGCCATGTCGCTCTGGGACAGGCCCATCCAGGCCTGCACGATGACCACCGTGTTGACGAACACCATGGAGCCTGCCGCAGCCACGGCCGCATTGACGGCCAGCAGGCCGCGCAACCGGGGAGTAGCCAGGTAGATGCGCAGTCCGCGCGTGGTGCGGTCATAGATGCCGCGGCGCGGTGGCCCTGGATTTGTTGGCAGGACCACGGAGACCACCAACGCGGCCGACGCCATGAACCCGACCACCGTACCGGCAAATAGGTCGTGAAAACCGATCACTGTCAGCAACGCGGCAGCCAGCATCGGGCTGACAAGGCTCTCCATGTCGTACGCCAGGCGGGACAGCGACAAGGCCTTGGTGTAGTCCTTCTCGTTTGGCAGCACGTCGGGGATGGTGGCCTGGAAGGTCGGGGTGAAGGCGGCCGAGGCGGATTGCAGGGCGAAGATCAGGACGTAGACCTGCCAGACCTCGGTCACGAAAGGCAGCGTCAAGGCCACAGCCGCGCGCACCAGATCCAGCGCGACCAGCATGGTGCGCCTGGGCAAGCGCTCGGCAAATGCGGCTGCGACCGGCGCCACGCCAACGTAGGCGATCATCTTGATGGCCAGCGCCGTGCCCAGCACCATGCCCGCGTTGTCGCCGGCGAGG
>CAXBDR010000305.1:0-5420 GCA_963974265.1 uncultured Rhodoferax sp. | reverse complement strand
GGCGGCATCATGACCGGCTTGCAGAAGTTCCTGCCGACCGAAGAGATGCGTGCCCTGGGCTGGTTCAAGGACGACGGAACGCCGCTGGACCTGTTCAAGAATCCGGCCCAGGGGGCGTCGACCAGTGTCTGGGCGGCAACGTCGCCGGCGCTGGCGGGCCACGGCGGTCTCTACCTGGAAGATTGCCGCCAGGGCGAGCCGGCCGAACCGGGCAACCGCATCTCCGGTCATGCACCCCACATCATGGACACGGCGCTGGCCGGACGTTTGTGGGAGGCCACGGAACACATGCTGGCAGCCTCGGCCTGATCACCGGCCGGTCCCGGACCTGGGCCCGGTGTTGCTGATACCCATTGTGGATGAACGCCTGCCCGATACGCGTGCGGCCGCACATAATGGCGCCACGCGGGAGCGGCGTGGCCGCACCACCGCACTCCCTGTCCGGACCTGATCGTGGAGACCCCCATGCCCAAGAATTTCTTGATGCTGTGTTGTGCCTGCCTGATCGCTCACCTGCTGGCCATGTCGGCACGGGCCAGGACCGATCCCGAGCGCGCGATCCGGCCCGTGATCCCCTCTCCGCCCGGCGGTGCCGGCCAGGACCATGCGCGAGCTCGTGGAATACGCGCGCCAGCATCCGGGCACGATCAACTGCGCTTCGGCCGGCAAGCGGCACGCACTGGGCGTGACCACGCCGCAGCCCGTGTCGACCCGATGGCGCGATGCAGTCGCGTCGGTCATGGCCCATACCGCCGTGGTCGAGCGCTACAACCGACAAGGCATCATGATCCGCCCGATGACGCTGGCCGAACTGCCGCCGTACCTGCGCAGCGACAAGGAACGCTGGGCCGCGGTTGCGCCCAGGGCCGGGCTCAAGCCCGAATGACAGGCCACGCCGGCACCGGAGCGACACCATGAACCACCCCGTCCGACTGCTGCTGTCCGCTGCCCTGGCCCTGGCCCAGGCAGGGGCCTGGGCCTGGAGCAACCACACGCTGCCCACCTACCGTGCGTTCGACACCATGCCCGAGCTTGCGCAGGCCGCGCCCGTCGTCGCCGAGCCCCTGGAACTGTTTCTGCGGGCACAGGAGAAACCGATCGCCGACCTGCTCGCCAGCCAGGAAACCTGGGCCCGCGCCAACATGCCGCATTACGCGCCACGCGCGGACGCGCTGGTGTTTCGCGCCGACGCCTCGCGCAGCGATGCCGAGCGGAGGCAGGCGTTCCTGGCCGCCTTGCGGATCTCGCCACTGAGCCGGTTCGCGTTGTACCTGCAGCCCGACATGCGCGACACGCCGGATCCGGCGCGGTTGCTGCCGCATGACGCGGTGAACTTCCTGCCCGAGCAGGACAACGACGCGCGGCGCTTCGTGCGTATCGATCCGGGCGAGGCGGTCGCACCGCTGGCCGTGCTGGCCAGCGCATCCGACGAACCCGACTACGGGCTGGACATCAACCTGTGGGACGACAGCCCCAGCGACTGGGGCAAGCGGTATGGCTTCGGTACCCTGCCTTTTGGCAATCCGGCGCTGTATTACGCCACGCAGGCGCCGTTCCACATGGGTTTTTACCACCAGGACTGGTTGATCTACAAGGCCGCCCCGTTCATCCAGCGCACCTACCCGCTGATGCGCATCCAGCAGTACAGCAGCCTGTCCTCGCTCGCGTTTCGCACCGGCCATGCCTATTGGGGCTGGCGGTTTGCGGGACTGGCGCTGCATTACATCCAGGACCTGACCCAGCCCTACCATGCCGACCTCTCGCCCGGCGACTCCACGCTGGGCCTGATCGGCACCAATGTGCTGGCCATGGCCGGGTTTCCGAAGCGCCGCGACAACCTGATCGTGCTGTTGTCCAACCGCCATCTCGCGCTCGAGAAATTCCAGAACGAATCGATGGTGCGCAGCGCGCGCGCCGGAACCGACACCCTGCTCGAGAACGCCTTGCGTGAATTGCGGCGCGACGCGGCCTATCCGGCCTGGTCGCCACTGTATGCCCGCGACACCGTGGCGCGCGAGGCCCACGAGAGTGCCGAGCAGACCGTACGCACCATCCTTGCCACGGTCCCCGCGGCCTATGTGTCCGATCCGGCGTTCGACTTCGGGGTCAAGGAAGCCGGCATCCGCCTGCTGGACGACATGGACAAGCAGGGGCCGCGCCAGCGCGCCGAACTCGAGAAACAGGTGGCCCAGTTGCTGGCCCGGTTCGGGGCGCACAGCCGCAACACGGTGCGCGGCATCCTGCGCGCCGCGCAGCAGGCGCAGCAGTAGCCCCGAGGGGCGCGCCGCCCATCGGTGACCTGCTAGTCGCGGGCCTCGGGCGCCGGCGCTGCGGCCTCGGCCGCCTGCTCGGGCGGCAGGTCGCCGCCGTGCAGATGCAGCGTGCGGGTCGGGAACGCGATCTCGGCGCCGTGGCGCTCGATGATCTGGCCGATCTTGATCAAAACGTCCTGCTTGACCTCGTGGTACTTCCCCCAGGCCGTGGTCTTGGTGAAGGTGTAGATCATCAGATCCAGTGACGAGCCGGCAAACTGGTTGAAGTTGACGATCAGCGTCTGCGTTGCGTCGATCTCGGGATGCTCGCGCAGCATGCTGTGGATGTCGGCCACGACCGCCGGCACCACGGCGAAATCGTCATAACGCAGGCCGATGGTCTCCTTGATGCGGCGGTGGCTCATGCGCGAGGGGTTTTCCACCACGATGCTGGTGAACACCGCATTGGGCACGTAGATCGGATTCTTGTTGAAGGCCCGGATGCGCGTATGGCGCCAGCTGATGTACTCGACCGTACCCTCCAGGCTCTTGTCCGGCGATCGGATCCATTCACCGACCGCAAACGGCCGATCCAAATAGATCGTCAAGCCGCCGAAGAAATTGGCCAGCAGGTCCTTGGCCGCGAAACCGACCGCGATGCCGCCCACGCCGCCCAGGGCCAGCAGGCCGGTGATCTGGAAACCCAGCGTCTGAGCCGCCATCAGGATGGCGACGATCAGCGTCACCAGCCGCGACAACTTGCCCAATGCGTCGATGGTGGTGTGATCCACGTCCTCGCCACGCTGCACGCGCAGGGCAATGATGTTGCGCCCCACCTTGCCGATGAAGCGCAACAGGAACCAGGACGCGCAGACGATCAGCGCCACGTCGCGCAAGGCCATGGCCTCGGCCAGGAACGGCTCCTCCACATGGCGCTGCACGACCCGGGCCATCACGCTGGCGCCGATCACCCACATCGCGGCCAGCACCGGACGGCTTGCCGTCTGCACCAGCGCGTCGTCCCAGACCGATGTCGTGCGTGACGTCACCTTCGTGGCATGGCGCAGCAGCACCTGGGCCAACTGGTTCAGCGCCACCGTGACCAGGGCGATCGCGATCAGCGAGGCGACCCACAACTCGATCCCGATATGTTCGCTCAGAAATGTGCTCAAACGGTTCATGCCGTCGACTGTACGGCATGTGTGTTGCCGCCCGGAACCTGTTATGGTGCGCCAGAAGGCCCGGCTCCTTTGCAGCGCGCTGCAGCGGGCACCGGACCTGCGACGCAAGGGACCCGCCATGCCAAGCAGCACTGCCGCCACCGATGCCGGCGCCGCCCCGGCGCAGGACCTGCCCGACTGGTCGAACCTGCCCGATGCCTGGTCGGCGCTGCAGGAGGCGGAGCGCAGCGCGCTGGCCGAGCGCCGGCGCCAGGTACTGGCCGACGCATCGGCGCAGGACCCGCCACCGGATCCGCTGGCATTGCCGCGCGTGGGACTGGCGCTGTCGGGTGGAGGCATCCGCAGCGCCACCTTCGCCCTGGGGCTGATGCGCGCGATGGCGCAGGACCGCCCCAGCGGCGCCGACCCGTCCGCGCCCGGAGCCACGCCGGGCGGCCTGCTCGGACGACTCGACTATCTCTCCACGGTCTCCGGCGGCGGCTACGTCGGCGCCATGTACGGCCGGCTGGTCGCCACCTACGGCCAGCAGCGGGCCCGGCAACTGATGGCGGCGAGCCACTCGCCCGTGCTGGGCTGGCTGCGCCGCAACGGGCGTTATCTCACCCCCGGCGGCTCGCGCGACATCGGCATGGCCATCGTCACCTACCTGCGCGCCTGGCTGGCGATCCATGCCGAGTTCATGTTCGCCTGCATCGGGCTCGGCCTGATCGTGGTGTTGCCCCATCTGTGGCAACACAGCCTGCAGGTGCTCGACCCCCATGCCTGGGCGCCCTGGCACACCGCCTGGTGGGCGCTGTCGCTGGCCATGTGGACCGCCCTGGCGCCGGGCCTGATCGCCGGCTATTGGGCAGCGCGCGACGGACCGGACCCGAAGGCCACGGGGACCCGACTCGGATGGCGCGACCTGGTCTTCGTGCTGGGCATCGCCTACGGTGCGTTCAGCCTGCTGCGCAGCCTGTATGCCAATGGCGTGCTCGACCCCGTGCGCCACAGTCTGACCTGGCCGGGCGCCGGTGCGCTGGCCCTGGGCTCGGTGGTGATCGGCCAGGTCGCGACCATGGGGTGGCTGGCGATGGACAAGACCCCGCACGCACTCAAGGTTGCCCGCATGCGCAACATGCTGACACGCATGCTGCGCTGGGTCATGCTCGCGACCTTGGCCCTGCTGGGCGTCGGCGCACTGGACCGGCTGAGCTGGTGGATCCTGGAGGAGTTGCAGACCGGCAACCAGTGGTTGTGGCGCGGCGTCGGCGTCGGCAGCGTGCTGATCGTCGTGTTGCGGGCCCTGGTGCAGCCACTGCAGAAGATCGCCTCCGAGACCAACGTGCGCACGCGCGAGTGGTTGCCCCGCCTGCTCGACATCGGCAGCCTGTTCGGCATGCTGGTGCTCGTCATGGCCTGGATGGTGCTGCTGCAGTGGTTCGTGTTTGCGCCCGAGACCTTTGCCGCGCTGCGCAACGTCCCGGCCTGGATGCGCGCCAGCCTGCTGCTGGCCGCATTGCTGGCGTGGATCCTGCTGTCGGCCGGCAACATCCAGATGGCCAACACCTCGTCGCTGCACAGCTTCTACCGTGCGCGGCTGACGCGCGCCTACCTGGCCGTGGGCAACGTGGCGCGCAACCTGGCCGACGAAAACGGGGTGCGTGCCGATGTCACGCGCGTGGTGCGGGGCGACGACACCAGCCTGCAGCACTACCGGCCGGAGACCCGCGGCGGGCCGATCCACCTGGTCAATACCTGCCTGAACCAGACCCGTGACGACAAGAGCGGGCTGTTCAACGCGGACCGCAAGGGCACGGCCGTCACGGCCAGCTGGCGCGGCTTCGAGATCGGCCCGCGTGAATTCGTCGCGCTGCAGGACGGACACGATGCCGGCACGCTGGGTCGCTGGGTCGCGGTGTCGGGCGCTGCCGCCTCGCCCGGCGCGGGCTCCTACACCTCGCGCGGTCTGGCGCTGCTGCTGTATTTCCTGGGCGTGCGGCTCGGC
>CAXBDR010000304.1:0-5460 GCA_963974265.1 uncultured Rhodoferax sp. | reverse complement strand
CTGATGCGCTCGCGCTACAGCGCCTATGCCCGTGGATTGCCGGACTACCTGCTGGCGACCTGGCATGGGTCCACGTCACCGGGCGAACTGGAGCTGTTTCCCGTCAAGTGGCTGGGGCTCGAGGTACGCCATGCTGAAGAACGGGGCGATGCCGGTGTGGTCGAGTTCATCGCGCGGTGCCGCGACAGCGCAGGCCGGGCCCAGCGCATGCACGAGCTCAGCCGCTTCGTGCGCGAGCAGGGGCGCTGGTACTACATCGACGGGCAGGCGCCGGCCGATGGCGATTCCGCGGCCTTGGATTAGACTGGTCGGGTTCGTGCCTGCGGTGCCGCCGCGGCGCCGGGGCGATCACACAGGAGGAAGACATCATGGGCTGGCATCACAAGGTGTTGAGGGTGGATCTGGGCGCCGGGACCTGCACGTCCGAGCCGCTGAACCGGCAGTGGGCCGAGCAGTACCTGGGCCAGCGCGGACTGGCGACCAAGTACCTGATGGAGGAGATCGACCCGGCGGTGGACGCCTTGTCGAGCGACAACAGGCTGATCATCGCCACCGGCCCGTTGACCGGCACCATGTCGCCGACCGGCGGGCGCTGGTCCGCCGTGACCAAGGGTGCCCTGACCGGTGCCATCGCCTGTTCCAACTCGGGTGGCCAGTTCGGCGGCGAACTCAAGCAGGCCGGCTGGGACATGGTGATCCTGCAGGGGCGCTCGCCCAAGCCGGTCTATCTCTACATCGAGGATGCCAAGGCCGAGTTGCGCGATGCCTCCCACCTGTGGGGCAAGACCGTGTGGCAGACCGAGCCGGCGATCAAGGCGGCGCACCAGGATCCGCTGATCCGGGTCGCGTCCATCGGCCAGGCCGGCGAGACCGGCTGCCGGTATGCCTGCATCGTCAACGACATGCACCGCGCGGCGGGGCGCTCGGGTGTGGGCACGGTGATGGGTTCGAAGAACCTCAAGGCGATCGCGGTGCGCGGCACCGTGGGCGTGACGCCGGCCAACCCCAAGGCCTTCATGACCGCGGTGCAGGCCGCCGCCAAGGCCCTGGCGGACAACGAGGGCCGCAAGTCTCTGACCCGTTTCGGCACCATCCCGATGATGGACGTGACCGGAACCTTCGGTGCCTTGCCCACGCGCAACAACCGCGAGGTGCAGTTCGAGGGCCTGCTGAAGATGAACGCCAGCTTCATGAACAAGCCCAACGCGAACGGCCACACCAACCTGATCCGCAACGGTGCCTGTTTTGCCTGCACCATCGGCTGCGGCCGCATCTGCCACATCGACCCCGCGCACTGGAGCGTCAAGGAGCGGCCCGAGTACCACGGCGCCTCGGGTGGCCTGGAATACGAAACGGCCTATGCGCTGGGTGCCGCAGTCGGTGTCGATGACATGGATGCGGCCACGTTCGCCGGCTTCCTGTGCAACGAATACGGCATGGACCCGATCTCGCTGGGCGGCTCGATCGCCGCGGCGATGGAACTGTTCGAACTCGGCGTCATCACCGAGAAGGACACGGGCGGCATCTCGTTGAAGTTCGGCGATGCCAAGGCCATGTGCCAGCTGGCCGAGCTGGCCGGCAAGGGTGAAGGTTTCGGGCGCGACATCGCGCTGGGTTCGAGGTTGCTGTGCGAGAAATACGGCCGCCCCGAGTTGTCCATGGCGGTCAAGGGCCAGGAGTTCGCCGCCTACGACGGGCGCGGCATGCAGGGCATGGGCCTGGCCTATGCGACCAGCAACCGTGGCGCCTGCCACCTGCGCGCCAATCCGTACAGCCACGACTTCGGCTCCACCGAGATCGCCGGCAAGGCCAAGGTGGTCAAGGAGTCGCAGGATTTCATCGCGGCCATCGATTCGACCGGCCTGTGTTCGTTCACCAGCCATTCCGGCGTGACCAACGCGCTGTACGCCAGCCAGGTCGACGCGGCCGTCGGTGGCGGCTGGACGGTGGAGCGCATGCGGGAGACCGGCGAGCGCATCTGGAACCTGGAGCGCCAGTTCAACCTGGCCGCCGGCCTGACGAAACAGGACGACACCTTGCCCAAGCGCCTGCTGACCGAACCGGCGCCCAGCGGCACGGCCAAGGGCCTGGTGGCGCGGATTCCCGAGATGCTGCCGGAGTATTACGAACTGCGCGGCTGGACGGCGGAGGGCGTGCCGACTGCCGAGACGCTGGCACGGCTGGGCCTGGGGCAGGAAGCGACACACGCGGTCTGACCGATGGCCGCGCCGCCGCCGGTCAGCGGCGGCGGTGGGGCGGGCGTGTCAGAGGTACACCTTCTGCAGCAATTGCAGCAGTGTCTTGTGTTGCGCCGGCGTCAATCCGAGCGACTTCGCTTCCTCGACTTCCAGTGCCGCTTGTTCCGCCTGTTGCATCAGCGCACGCCCCTCGGGCGTCGGATGCAGTCCGACGGCGCGCCCGTCATGCGGATGGGGCAGGCGCACCAGCAGGCCACGGGCGTCCAGCGACTGGATCAGGCCGACCAGGTTGGGTGGCAGCAGGTTGAGCGCAGCGCACAACTGGCGCGAGGTGACGCCGGGATTGTGGTGGATCACCGACATCACCGAAAACTCGACCGGGCGCAGCTTGAACTCCTCCATGCGCACCAGGAAGCGTTCGATGATGGCCAGCGCGGCGCGGCGCGCGTTGTAGCCGAGCAGCGACTGCAGGAAGCGGGTGTCGACCTGGTCGACCGCGCTCACTTCGGGCAGGTCCGGCAGTTCCTTGTCGGCGTCGCGGCGCACGGAGCTGACGATCGGGCGGGAAGTGCGGCTGGTGCGTGGCATGTGCCGGATTATCCCGTCACCGCTTCGCATTGCCGCCGGATGATGCCCGCGCGCATCTCGAATTCGGGCAGCACCCATTGGCGCAGCGCCTGGCCCGGCGCCTGCCAGCGCGCGTGTGGATCGGGCGCCGACGCGTCCAGCCCGCCATCGATGCGGTGCCAGGCCCAGTCCAGCAGCGCCAGGGCGCAGGCGCGCAGGTAGTCGTCGGCAACCCGGTATGGCAACGCGCCATCGCCGGGTGCGGCCTGAACGATGCGCGCCGTCAGGTCGCGCAAGGTGTCCAGGCGTGCGCGGGCCTGCACCTGGGTGTCCATCGCGTCCGGCACATCGGCCTGCAGGCCGTCGAGCAGTGCAAGCATGTCCTGTCCGCCGTCGACCAGCACCTTGCGCACCAGCAGATCGATCGCCTGGATTTCGTTCGTACCCTCGTAGATCATCGCCACGCGCGCGTCGCGCACGATCTGCTCGATGCCCCATTCGCGCACATAACCGTGGCCACCGAAGACCTGCAGGCAGTCGCTGCCGCCGTGGAAGGCCTGGTGCGTGAACACGGCCTTCATGATCGGCGTGACCAGCGCACACCAGCGCTGGGCTTGCGTCCTGGCCTGCACGTCCCCATGCGCGATCCGGTCGAGTTCGATCGCCGTGCGGTAGGCCAGCACGCGGCCGGCGTCCACCCAGGCGCGCTGACTGTCCAGGATGCGCCGGATCGCCGGGTGCTCTGCAATCGGGTCGGGTGCCGTCGCGCCTTTGCCGGTGCGGGGTGCGCGCATCTGTCGGCGCTCGCGCGCATACGCATCGGCCTTCTGCCAGGCCGCGTCCAGCAGTCCGATGCCTTGCAGCGCCACGTGCAGCCGGGCGGCATTCATCATGACGAACATCGCGTTCAGGCCCTTGCCCGGCGCGCCGACCAGGGTGGCGGCGGCCGCGTCGAAGCGCAGCACGCAGGTCGGACTGCCGTGCAGTCCCATTTTTTCCTCGATGCGTTCGCAGAACACGGCGCTGCGTGTGCCGTCCGCCTCGAACTTGGGCACCACGAACAACGACAGGCCCCTGGGGCCGGGTGGTGCGTCGGGCAGTCGGGCCAGCACCAGGTGCACGATGTTGTCGCTCAGGTCGTGCTCGCCGCCGGAGATGAAGATCTTGGTGCCCGACAGCGCGAATCGACCGTCGGGCAGGGGCTCCGCCCGGGTTCGGACCAGTCCCAGGTCGGAGCCGGCATGTGCCTCGGTCAGGCACATGGTGGCCAGCCACTCGCCGGTGGCCAGCTTTTCGAGGTAACGCTCCTGCAGGGTGTCGCTGCCGTGATGGCGGATGCACTCATAGGCGCCGTGCAGCAGGCCCGGGGCCATGGTCCAGCCGTGGTTGCCCGCGGACAACATCTCGTACAACATCGCCTCGAGCACGCTGGGCAGTCCTTGGCCGCCGTGCGCCGGACTGGCCGACAGCGCCGGCCAGCCGGCTTGCCAGAAGGCCTGGTAGGCCTGCCGGAAACCCGGCGGCGTCGTGACCGCGCCGTCGTTCCACGAGGCGCCGATCTCGTCGCCGTCGCGGCTGAGCGGCGCCACGACCTCGGACACGAATTTTCCGGCTTCGTCCAGCACCTGCTGCATCAGGGCGGCATCGACCTCGGCAAACGGTGTCAGCGCCTGCAGCTGGGCTGGGCCGTCGAGTACACGCGACAACACGAAGAACATGTCGTCGGTACGGGCTTGGTAGCTGTTCATGCTGTGATCTCCACTGTCGTTGACCGGATCGCCCGGGGGTACGGCTGCACCCCGCGGGATGCTTCAAGCCAGGCTCGACTCTCCGGTGCTACTTCTTCGCCGCACCGAGGTAGGTGTCGATGACGCGCGGGTCACGGGCCAGTTCGTCGGCTGGGCCCTGCAGCCCGATTTCGCCCATTTCCAGCACGAAGCCCCGGTCGGCCACGGCCAGCGCCGCGCGCGCGTTCTGCTCCACCAGCACGATGGTCACGCCGGTCTGGCGCAGCGTCTCGATGATGGAAAAGATCTCCTTGACGATCAGCGGCGCCAGGCCCAGGCTGGGTTCGTCCAGCATCAGCAGCGAGGGGCGCGACATCAGTGCGCGGCCGACCGCGAGCATCTGGCGCTCGCCGCCCGACAGGGTGCCGGCCTCCTGGTTGCGCCGCTCCTGCAGCCGCGGGAACAGCGTGTAGACATCGTCGAGTCGGTCGCGCCAGCCGGCGTTGCGCAGACGCACCTGGCGGTAGGCGCCCAGCACCAGGTTGTCCTGTACGCTCATGCTGGAGAACAGCTCGCGTTTCTCCGGCACCAGGGCGATGCCGAGCATCACGCGTTCCTCCAGCGTGAGGTCGGTGATCGATGCACCGTCGAACTCGATGGAGCCCTTGGCGGGCAGCATGCCCATCAGGGTGTTGAGCAAGGTCGACTTGCCGGCGCCGTTGGGGCCGATCACGGTGACCACGCTGCCCTTGGCCGCATCCAGGCTCAGTCCGTGCAGCACTTCGGCGCGGCCATATCCGGCGCGCAGATCGGTGACTTTCAGCAAGGGGTTCGTCATATCAGTGCTCCATGGCGCTGCGCGCCGCCCACAGGGTATGAAAGGTCAAACGGTCGCGGAGCTGGCCAGCCCAGGGGCCGCCGCGCACGGCCGCTCCGAAGCGGCCGGCCCGCCCCCCAGTGGGGGGTTC
>CAXBDR010000303.1:0-5463 GCA_963974265.1 uncultured Rhodoferax sp. | reverse complement strand
GTCTCGCGTGCACTCAAAGGCGGTGGCGAGCGCGTCGCCGACCCGAGCCAGCTCGCAGCCGCGATTGCGCGCGGGAAGACGTTTCCGGGCCCGTATGTCATCGACGCCATCATCGATCCGGAAGCGGCGGCACCCATTGTCGGATTCGACAAGCCGATCGCCGAAGGTGCCTACCACTGAGCCTTGATTCAACCCACCACCAACAGGAGCAAATGATATGAAGCGAATTCTGGTTTTTGTGCTGGCTGCCGCCATGGCACTGTGCGCGTCGTTTTCAGCCAGTGCGGGTGCCACGCTGGATCGCGTGCTGAAGGAGAAGAAACTGGTCGTTGGCGTGGCGCCGTGGAACCGATTTGTCGCCATGAACCCGCAGACGAACAAGTACGAGGGATATATCGCCGACGACATCCTGAACCTCGAGGCACTGACCGGCATCAAGGTCGAGATCGTGAACACGACCTGGGGCGGATTGATCGCCGGCCTGCAGGCTGGCAAGTGGGATGTCATCATGACCGGTCTGGGCGCCACGCCCGAGCGATCCACGGCAGTCGCCTTCAGCGAACCATACGGCTACATATCGATCACGGCGATGACGCGTGCCGATAACGCTGCCAAGACCATGGCCGACCTGGACAAACCCAACAACGTGATCTCGACCGTGGGCGGCACGTCGGCGGCGAAGTTCAGCCAAAAGGCCTTCAAGCAGGCCAAGGTGGTTGCGTTCGGCGATACCACGGCGGCGGTGCTGGAGGTGATGCAGGGGCGTGCCGTCGCCTACATGGGTGACAGCGTGTCGAACGCGCTGCGTGCGAAGGAGCGTCCGAAGGAGATCAAGAACATCGTGCTGGCCAAGACCGAATGGAACAGCCTGAACCATGCCGTGCGGTACGACGACCTCGATCTGCTGGTGTTCATCGACACCTATATCCGTACCATGAAGCTGCGCGGATGGTACGAGGAGCTGGCCGAGAAGTGGGGCCTGCCGCCGGAACTCGCGAACGGTCCCTGAACGCCACACGCTGAATGAACTACACGTTTCAATTCGGGGTCCTGTGGGACTATGGGCCGTACCTGGCCTGGGGTTTGTGGCATGCCTGGTGGGTCAGCTTTCCAAGCATCGTCCTGACGACGCTGATGGGCCTGGTCCTCGCGGCGATGAGCCTGTCGCGGTTCCGAGCAGCGCGTACCGTCGCAGTCATCTTCGTGGACTTCTTTCGCACGCTGCCGGTCGTGGTGTTGCTGATCTGGATCCACTACGTGCTGCCCATCCTCACCGGCTTGAACTTCTCGGCGACAACCAGTTCCATCGTCGCGTTGTCGCTGAACGGCGCTGCACTGGCTTGTGAAGCCTATCGTGGCGGGCTGTCGGCAATTCCGCTGACACAAACGCAGGCGGCCCAGTCGCTGGGCTTCTCGCGTTGGCAGATCCTGCGCTACGTGACGCTGCCGCAGGCTTTCTTCGCCACCTTGCCATCCCTGACCAATGTGCAGATCACGGTGATCAAGAACGTCACCGTGACGGTGCTGATCTCGGTGCCCGAGGTCATGTTCCGGGCCCAGGAGTTGACGGTGCAGTATTTCCGTCCGCTCGAACTCTATACGGGCGCAGCACTGCTGTATGTTGCGCTCATCTGGGGATACACGATGTTGATGCGCAGCCTGGAGCGACTGCAGAAATGGCAACCGATATGAAGGGCGCCGCGGTGCGCATCAGCGACGTGCGCAAGTCGTACGGGCAGAACGAGGTGCTGGCCGGTGTATCGATCGACGTCGCTGCCGGCGAGGTACTGGTCATCTGCGGCCCCAGTGGCTGCGGCAAGAGCACGCTGCTGCGCTGCATCAACGGTCTGGAGACGATCCAGGGCGGGAGCATCTCGGTCGATGGCGTGGTTGTCGACCACGGGAATCCGGACGCGCTCAAGCGCGTGCGCCAGATGGCCGGCATGGTGTTCCAGAACTTCAACCTGTTCCCGCACATGTCGGTGCTCGAGAACATCGCGATCGCCCCGGTGAAGGTCATGGGCGTTGCGCCGCAGCTTGCACGCCAGGAGGCGCAGGCGCTGTTGGCCAGCGTCGGCATGTCGGAGAAGGCATCCGTGTTCCCGTACCAGTTGTCGGGTGGCCAGCGTCAGCGCGTCGCGATTGCCCGGGCGCTGGCGATGAAGCCCAGCGTGATGTTGTTCGACGAACCGACCTCGGCGCTGGATCCGGAAATGCGCGAGGAAGTGCTCAGTGTCATTCGCGGCGTGCACGCTGAACGAAACATGACCATGATCGTCGTGACCCACGAGATCGGATTCGCGAAGTCGGTAGCCAGCCAGGCGATCCTGATGGAGGCTGGCCAGATCGTCGAACAAGCCCCCGCCAGGCAGTTTTTCGACAACCCGCAGTCCGAGCGCGCACGGCGCTTCGTACTGGCCATCAAGAACGACTGACCCCAGGCGGCGGTGGCGCAAGGGTCGAATCGGCCGGCCTCGCCCCCGTCGGCGTCCACAGACACGCATCAACCCATGACAAACCAGATACCCAGCCCAAACTCGAATCTGACGGACGAAGTGGTCCGAATCCTGCAGGCATGCGCGGTCGACCCCGCACACTACACCTCGGGCGCGCGCGTCGTGCGCTCCCCCATTCAGGGTCAGGCCATCGCGCGGGTATCCGACGCGACACCGGCACAGGCGCAGGCTGCCATCGCGCAGGCCCATGCGGCGTTTCTCGCATGGCGCGAGGTTCCGGCGCCGCGTCGCGGAGAGTTGGTCCGCCTGTTGAGTGACGAGCTCCGCGCGGCCAAGGAAGACCTTGGCCGCCTGGTCTCGATCGAGGCCGGAAAAATCGTCTCCGAAGGACTGGGAGAGGTCCAGGAAATGATCGATATCTGCGACTTTGCGGTCGGTCTGTCGCGCCAGCTGTACGGACTGACGATGGGCAGTGAGCGGCCCCATCACCGGATGATGGAGCAATGGCATCCGGCCGGTGTCGTTGGCGTCATCTCGGCGTTCAATTTTCCTGTCGCCGTCTGGAGCTGGAATGCGGCACTGGCCCTGGTGTGCGGCAATGCCGTGGTCTGGAAACCCTCCGAGAAGACACCATTGACGGCGCTGGCGGTGACGGGCCTCGTGCATCGGGTGATCCGCCGGTTCGATGGTGCGCCAGAAGGCCTGGTGCGCCTGATCATTGGAGAGCGCTCGACCGGTGAACTGCTGGCCGCACATCCGTTGGTTCCGGTGGTTTCGGCCACCGGCTCGACCGCGATGGGCCGAGCCGTCGCCCAGACCGTGGCGGCCCGGTTTGGCCGAGCCATCCTGGAACTGGGAGGCAACAACGCGACCATCGTTTGTGCCAGCGCCGATCTCGACATGGCTTTGCAGGCGGTGGCTTTCGGAGCCATCGGCACGGCGGGTCAACGCTGCACGACGTTGCGTCGGCTCTTCGTGCATGCCGATGTGTACGATAGCTTGTTGCCGCGGCTGAAATCGGTCTATCGCGCGGTGAAGGTTGGCAACCCGTTGCGAGCGGACGTGCTGGTCGGTCCCTTGATCGATGGGGCAGCGTTCGACCTGATGCAACGCGCGCTCGTGCAGGCGCGGGCGGATGGCGGCCAGGTGGTGGGTGGCGAGCGAATTTTCGACGAGGCGTTGGCGGACGGGTTCTATGTGCGTCCCGCGCTGGTCGAAATGCCCCGACAGACCGAGGCGATGCAGTGCGAAACGTTCGCGCCGATTCTGTATGTCATGCGTTACGACACGCTGGACGAGGCCGTGAGGCTGCATAACGCGGTGCCGCAAGGTCTTTCGTCGTCGATATTCACGACGGACCTGCGCGAATCGGAGCGATTCTTGTCGGCCACCGGCTCGGATTGCGGTATTGCCAACGTCAACATGGGGCCGTCGGGTGCAGAGATCGGCGGTGCGTTCGGTGGCGAGAAGGAAACCGGTGGCGGTCGGGAAAGTGGTTCCGATGCCTGGAAGTCCTACATGCGGCGCATGACCAGCGCCGTGAACTATGGACGCAGCATGCCGCTGGCGCAAGGCGTTCGATTCGACGTGCAGGCGCAATGAGGGACGCGGCGCCGCAGGCGCTGTGCGTTCACGTGTGACAAGGCCGATGCCGCCTGTCGGATCGCCTACGCCCGGACCGATCCATCGAGGCGGGTCGACCAGCGCCGCGCACGCCCCGGGTTGCGTTCATCCTGCCACCGACACCTGCGCCAGCCCGGCGTCGACGATCAGGTTCTGGCCGGTGATGCCGTCGCTGTCGTCGCTGGCCAGGAACAGGGTCGAGCGCGCCACGTGGCTGGTGTCAAGTCGGAACTTCAGGCATTGCAGGTCGAGGAATTTCTGGTCTTCTTCCGGGTTGCGCCAGAGCTGGGTCTGGCGCTCGGTGACGATGGCGCCGGGCACCAGGGCGTTGACCCGAATGCGGTCGGCGCCGAGTTCGCGCGCCAGCGTGCGGGTCATGCCGGAGATGGCGGCCTTGGACGCGGTGTAGCCGATCAGGTTGGGTCGCCCGCGCATCCAGCTGATCGAACCCATGTTGATGATGCTGCCTCCCAGTGCCGCGGACCGCAGCTGCCGGGCCACGCTCTGCGTGGCGAACACCTGGTGGCGCAGGTTGATGGCCAGGCAGTTGTCCCAGTATTCGGGGGTGAGTTCGTCGAGCGCATGGCGGTCGTCGCGGCCGGCGTTGTTGACCAGCACCTGGATGGGGCCCCAGCGCTGCGCGACCCGTTCGAGCAGGGCCTGCAGCGCGGCGATGTCGCGCACGTCACACGCCTCGTACAACAGTTGGTCGGCGCCGGTGGCGTGCAGTTCGGCCATCAGCGCGTCGCCGCCATCGGGCCGGGTGCCGCAAAACGCGACCCGGCTGCCTTGGGCGGCGAAGGCCCGCACCAGTTCGGCGCCGATGCCCGAGGAGCCACCGGAGATGAAGATCGTGCGCCCGCGCAGCGAGGGGTAGGCCGTGTAGGGTGTGGGGTGGGATGTTTCCATGGCGTTCACCAACCTTTCGGCAAGACGTCGGACATGGCGACGATGCGCCGCTCGTCGATGCTGCGGTGCGCGGCGATGCCGGTGGCCACGGCGCGCAGGCCCTCGGCGAGCGGGATGTCGGGCTGGCGGCCCTGGCGCACGGCGTCGGCGAATTTCACGTGTTCGACATAGGAGGCGCCGAAATGGTTGCCCATGTATTTGATGCCGGTATCCCACACGCGGCGCACCGACACGCCCTTGCCGCTGCTGCTGGTCTGTCCCCAGACCTCGCGCTTGCCCCAGTCCTCGCGCCGGCCGTAACGCAGCGTCATCGACGGCAGCAGCGACTCGATCTTGCCCTCGTCGCCGACCACGGTGATGTGTTCGTTGTCGACCGAGTTCTCGGCGAACATGCACAGGTCCAGCATGGCGCGCGCGCCGCTGGGATATTCGACGATCACGTAGGCGCTGTCGAGGATGTCGGGCGTGCGCCCAC
>CAXBDR010000302.1:0-5492 GCA_963974265.1 uncultured Rhodoferax sp. | reverse complement strand
GGTGGCAGGTCGAGGCGCCGCACCACCGCGAGCGGCTCGACAAGGTGCTGTCGGCCACCATCTCCGGCTTCTCGCGCAGCTACCTGAGCCAGCTGGTCGAGCAGGGCGCGGTGTTGCGCAATGGCCAGGAATTGCGCAAGCCCTCAGCGCGGCTGCAGGCCGGCGACACGCTGGAGATCACCTTGCGCCCCACGCCGCAAAGCCAGGCCTTCGTACCCGAGGCGATGGACCTGACCGTGGCATACGAGGACGCCGACCTGCTCGTCATCGACAAGCCGGCGGGACTGGTCGTGCATCCGGCGCCCGGCAACTGGAGCGGTACCTTGCTCAACGGCCTGCTGGCCTGGGACGCGCGGCTGGCGGAACTGCCCCGCGCCGGCATCGTGCATCGCCTGGACAAGGACACCAGCGGCCTGATGCTGGTGGCCCGCAGCCGGCCTGCCATGGACGCACTGGTACGCATGATTGCGCAGCGCGACGTGCGGCGCCAATACCTGGCGCTTGCCCACCGCCCCTGGACCGGTCCGTCGCCACGCGATGTCGACGCCGCCATCGGACGCGACCCGGCCAATCGCCTGCGCATGGCGGCCCTGTCGGCGGGCAGTACGGGTGCCAAGGATGCGCGCACCACGATCGAGCTGCTGGACAACGCCGACGCGGCCTGCCTGGTGCGGTGCACGCTGCACACCGGACGCACCCACCAGATCCGCGTGCACATGGCCTCGATCGGGCATCCGCTGCTGGGCGACACGGTCTACGGCGCGCCGGCCGACCCGCGCATGGCGCGGCAGGCACTGCATGCGTATCGACTCGCATTGGCCCATCCGCTGAGCGGGCAGCCGCTGGCATTCGCGTCCGCATTGCCGATGGACATGCAGGCCGCCTTGTCGCTGTGGGGGCTGCGCTACAATCCGGCCAGATAGCTGCCAACCAGGCTGGCCTGTGTTGCCCGCTGTCCCTCGCACCGCAGACGTTCGATCTGCCTGTTGCGTCCTCTTTTTGACTGGCACCGATGCGCACCGTGAAGGTGCCACTTCCGGAACCCCTCGACCATGAATACCGCTCAGGCAAAGCGTGTACTGGAAACGGCCCTGATCTGTTCGCAACAACCGCTGCAGATCCGGGACCTGCGCGCCTTGTTCGACGAGGCGGTCGGCACCGAGACGCTCAAGCAGATGCTGGCCGACCTCAAGCTGGACTGGGCGCAACGGGGCGTGGAACTGGTGCAGGTGGCGTCGGGCTGGCGATTCCAGAGTCGTCCCGAGATGCGCGAATTCCTGGACCGCCTGCACCCGGAAAAGCCACCCCGTTATACCCGGGCCACGCTGGAGACCCTGGCCATCATCGCCTACCGGCAACCGGTCACCCGGGGCGACATGGAAGACATCCGCGGCGTGACGATCAGCTCGCAGATCATCAAGCAACTGGAAGACCGGGGCTGGATCGAAGTGATCGGCCACCGCGAGGCGCCGGGTCGACCCGCGCTGTTTGCAACGACACGCCATTTCCTGGACGACCTGGGCCTGGCTTCCCTCGACGAACTGCCCCTGCTCGACAAGGATGCCGCCGGCACCGACATGTTCGAGTCGCTGGCGCAGGCGGCGGACGATCCGTTGCCTGCGCCGTCTTCCACCGAGGCGGTGGCGACGCACCAGGACGAGGCCGCCGACACGATGCCGGCCACGAGTCCGCAGGCCGTGGACGACGCCGTGATCGATGCCGAGACCGCAGCCGACGTGCCTGACGCACCTCTCTCGACCGATGACGCCGGCGACATGCCTGCGGCCGGCCTGTCGCCAGTGCCGGCCGAAGCGCTTGTCGACCTGGAGCGCCTGCGCGCGGAGCCGACCAGCCTCGAACCGAAAGCCGCGCAGCCGGGAAACGCCGCTGCCACAACCCGGGGCGGTGCATCGCCCTTGCCGGAGACCTCAATGGTGGAACCAGACAATGAATGAATCCGACCAGGACGAATTTCCCGTGACCCCGCCGCCCGACGAAGTTCCGGCGACCCCGGCCAAGCCCCGGCGCACACGCCGACGCCCGGTCGCGCAGGCGGCCGATGCCGATCAGGCGCAGACGGATCAGCAGGGGGCCTTGCAACAGGAGTCGCCGCTGCCGTCGCAGGCCGAAGTCGCGCGTGCAGCCGATGCGGAGGCGTCCACCGCAGTGACCGTGGATCCCGCACCGGACGCCGGCGAGCGTGCACACGCGTCGCGCTCCACGCCAGCGGGGTCCGAATCGGATGCGCCCGGGCGTCCCGGCACCGACATCATCCGGTTCGAGGACATCGTCTCGGGACAGTTCGACGCGGACGAGCAGAGTGACGAGGTCGTGCTGGCCAAGCGCGTCCTGGCGCCGATGGCCGAGACGCCCAAGCTGCACAAGGTGCTGGCGCAGTCCGGCATGGGCTCGCGGCTGGAGATGGAGCAGCTGATCATGGAGGGCCGGATCACGGTCAACAACGAGCCGGCCCATATCGGCCAGCGCATCCAGTTCGGCGACCATGTCAAGGTCAACGGCAAGCCGATCCGGGTCCGGATCGATGCACCTGCGCCGCGGGTCATCGCCTACCACAAGCCCGCCGGAGAAGTCGTGACCCACGACGACCCGCAGAACCGTCCCACGGTGTTCCGGCGCCTGCCCAGGCTGCAGCAGGGCAAGTGGCAGTCGGTCGGACGACTCGACCTCAACACGGAAGGCCTGTTGCTGTTCACCAGTTCCGGCGAACTGGCCAACAACCTGATGCATCCGCGCTTCGGTCTCGAGCGCGAATATGCCGTGCGGGTGCTGGGCGCCTTGAGCAACGAGGAAAAGCAGCGCCTGCTCGATGGCGTTCGGCTCGACGACGGGCAGGCCCAGTTCGGCTCGATCGAGGACGGTGGCGGCGAAGGCGCCAATTGCTGGTACCGGGTGACGATCTCGGAAGGGCGCAATCGCGAAGTGCGGCGCATGTTCGAGGCCGTGGGTCATGCCGTCAGCCGGCTGATTCGCATCCGCTACGGCGCGATGCTGTTGCCGCGCGGGCTCAAGCGCGGTGCCTGGATGGAACTCGATGACGCAGATATCCAGGCCTTGCGCCGCGCAGCGGGTGGTGGCTCGGCCGGCGGTGTGCGCGAGAAGCCACGTTCCGACAACGGCGGCGCCGGCAACCGCAAGCGCCGGCGTGGCGGTCGGGGCAATGCGCAACCGCGTGACGGCATGCCGCGCGATCCGATGCGCGGCCAGGGCCAGCCCGCGGGCAACGATGGCGGCGGACGCGGACGCAACCGCAACCGGCCGCAACACGACGATGGAGGAGAACGCGCGGACCGGCAGGCCGCAGAGTCGCAGCCCGATCCGATGAAGACCGCGTTCGGCTACATCGGCGCCGACAGCTTCACCCGCCAGCGCCAGGGGCCCGGCCAGCGACGTACGCCGGGCCGGGCTGGCCCCGGCGGCGGTTCGCCGGGCGGCAACAACAACAAGCGCCGCCGCGGCGGGCGCTGATCCGGCCGCGCCCGGCAGGCCCGGCGAATGTTTCCCCAAGGGGCCAGGGTCATGTGCCCGCGCTAGAATACAAGGCTTTGCCCCACCGGGTACAACTGCTCATCCAACATTCAGGAAAACCAGCATGACAATCGAACGCACTCTTTCCATCATCAAGCCGGACGCGGTGGCCAAGAACGTGATCGGGCAGATCTACGCGCGCTTCGAAGCCGCCGGCCTGAAGATCGTCGCCGCGCGCATGATGCATCTCTCGCGCGCCGATGCGGAAGCGTTTTATGCCGTGCACAAGGAGCGCCCGTTCTTCAATGACCTGGTCAGCTTCATGATTTCCGGCCCTGTCATGGTGCAGGCGCTCGAAGGCGAGAACGCCGTGGTCAAGAACCGCGACCTGATGGGCGCCACCGATCCGAAGAAGGCCGCCCCGGGTACCATCCGCGCAGACTTCGCCGACAGCATCGACGCCAATGCCGTGCATGGCTCCGATGCGGCCGAAACCGCTGCCGTCGAACTGGCGTTCTTCTTCCCGGCGATGAACGTCCACAGCCGATAGTCCCGTCCATGTTGGCCAACCTGCTCGATCACGACCTCGAGGGTTTGGCCGCTTTCTGCGAGCGCCTGGGCGAGAAGCGCTTCCGGGCGACGCAGTTGTTCCGCTGGATCCACCAGAAGGGCGCCAGCAACTTCGATGACATGACCGACCTGGCTCGGCCGTTGCGCGAGAAGTTGCGCGGCGTGGCCCAGGTGCAGCCCCTGGCTGTCAACACCGAGCAGCGCTCGGCCGACGGCACCATCAAGTGGCTGTTCGATGTCGGTGGCGGCGACGCGGTCGAGGCCGTGTTCATTCCCGAGAGCGACCGCGGAACCCTGTGCATCTCGTCCCAGGCAGGGTGTGCGGTCGGCTGCCGTTTTTGCTCCACCGGGCACCAGGGATTCAGCCGCAACCTGAGCACGGGCGAGATCATCGCGCAGTTGTGGTACGCCGAGCATTTCCTGCGCCGCCACCTGCAACGCGACGAGCGTGTGATCACGAACGTGGTGATGATGGGCATGGGAGAGCCGCTGCAGAATTACACCGCGCTGGTCCCGGCCCTGCGTATCATGCTCGACGACCATGCCTATGGCCTTTCGCGGCGCCGCGTCACGGTCTCCACGTCCGGCGTCGTGCCGATGATGGAGCGCCTGGCCCGGGATTGCCCGGTGGCGCTGGCGGTGTCGCTGCATGCGCCGAACGATGCCCTGCGGGACAACCTGGTTCCGCTCAATCGCAAGTACCCGCTGCACGAATTGCTGCAGACCTGCGTGGCCTACCTCGACCACGCTCCGCGCGACTTCATCACGTTCGAATATTGCATGATCGACGGGGTCAACGACACGCCCGACCATGCGCGCGAACTGGTGGACCTGGTGCGTACAGCCGGGCCGCGATCGAACTGGTGCAAGTTCAACCTGATTCCGTTCAATCCGTTCCCGGCCTCCGGGCTGGAGGGCTCGTCCGCCGCGCGCATCGCCGCGTTTGCCCGCATACTGGTCGACGCCGGCCTGGTCACGACGACCCGCAAGACCCGTGGCGACGACATCGACGCGGCCTGCGGGCAACTGGCGGGCGATGTGCGCGACCGGACCCGGGTGGCAGGTCGGATCGCGCGGCAACGCACGATCGCGCTCAAACCAGTGACGACTTTCGCCACCGAACACGAGAAGGAAGACTGACACATGGCTAGCTACGACCGACGGTATGCAGGTGGCATGACGCGGTGGGTGTCCAGCCTGATGCTGGCACTGACCTGCCTGCTCCTGGCGTCCTGCGCCGCCCCGGACGGCGGCGCCGGCGCAGGCCCACGCCCCGATCTGGTGACCGCCTCCGACGAGCCCGAGTCGCGGACCCGGGCACGGATCCGGCTGCAACTGGCGGTCGGCTATTTCGAACAGGACAAGACGACGATCGCACTGGACGAGCTCAAGCTGGCGCTGGCGGCCGATCCCACCTATGGCGACGCGTACAACCT
>CAXBDR010000301.1:0-5560 GCA_963974265.1 uncultured Rhodoferax sp. | reverse complement strand
GGAGCCGGTGACCCCCGTGGCCTACAAGAGCGCGGGGCGCATGCTGATCATCGGTACGCTCGGCGCCGCCGAGCAGGCCGCCAGCCTGATGGGCGAGGACATCGACGTCACCGTGTTCAGCACGGGCGCGGGCGAGGCCGACGTGTCGCAGGAACGGCGTTACCCGGTGCTGGCCGGCGACATCCAGCGGCTCGGCGGCTACCTGGGCGCGTTCGAGTTGCAGTGGTCGCGCAGCAATCCGATCAACCTCGACCTGTGCACCCGCTGCAATGCCTGTGTCGCCGCCTGCCCGGAAGGCGCGATTGGCCTGGACTACCAGATCGACATGGCGGCGTGCCGTTCGCACCGGGCCTGCGTCAAGGCCTGCTCGGCTGCGGGCGCGATCGACTTCAACCGCGATCCGGAGTCCCTGACCGAGACTTTCGACCTGGTGCTGGACCTGCGTGCGACGGCGGCATTCTCCCAGCATGCCAAGCCCCAGGGCTACCTGCACTGGAACGGCCGCGACCTGCAGCCGCTGCTGCAACTGCGGGCGCTGGTGGGCGAGTTCGAGAAGCCGCGTTTTGTCGCCTACAAGCAGAAACTCTGCGCGCACAGCCGCAACGAACGCATCGGCTGCAACGCCTGTGTCGACATCTGTTCGGCCTCGGCGATCCGCAGCGAGCGCGGACGCCAGCGCATCGTGGTCGATGCCAACCTGTGCGTGGGATGCGGCGCCTGCAGCACGGTGTGCCCGACCGGTGCGCTGAGCTACAGCTATCCGCGTGCCGGCGACCAGGGCGTGCGGCTCAAGACCGCATTGACCACCTATCTGCGCAACGGCGGCAAGCAGCCGGCCGTGTTGCTGCACAACCAGCAAGGTGCCAGTCGCCTGCTCGACGATCTGGGCCGTGCGGCCCGGCTCGACCCGGATCTGCACGGCGTGCCGGCGCGGGTGCTGCCGCTGGCCGTGTGGCATGACGCGTCGGTCGGGCTGGAGTTGTGGCTGGCCGCGATGGCCTATGGCGCCTCCCAGGTCTGGCTGCTGACGACCGATGAAGACGCGCCGCAGTACCGCGATGCGCTGCAGTTGCAGATGGCGGTGGGCCAGGCCGTGCTGACCGGGCTCGGTTATGCCGGCGAACACCTGCGCCTGTTGCATGTGCGCGATGCACGCGACCTGGAACAACTCGACCGGGACCTGCGCGCCGCGCCGGCGGGCACCGTGGCGCGTGCCGGCAGCTTCGCCGTGCAGGCCGACAAGCGGGCCACGCTGGAGCTGGCCTTGTCGCACCTGATCGAGCAGGCGCCGCGCCCACCGTCCGAGGCCATCGGCCTGCCCGCCAAGGGATCGCCGCTGGGGGCGCTGGCGATCGACCGGAGCAGCTGCACGATGTGCCTGAGTTGCGTCAACGCCTGCCCGGCGGCCGCATTGCAGGACAACCCGGACGCGCCGCAGCTGCGATTCATCGAGCAGAACTGCGTGCAATGCGGCCTGTGTGTCGGCACCTGTCCGGAAAAGGCCCTGAGCCTGGTGCCGCAACTGAACCTGTCGCAGCAGCGCAGGCAGGCCGTCGTGCTCAACGAGATGCAGCCCTATGCCTGCATCCGCTGCAACAAGCCCTTCGGCACGCTCAAGGCGGTCGAGGCCATGATCGGCAAGCTGGCCGGACACGCCATGTTCCAGGGCGAGGCGCTCGAGCGGCTGAAGATGTGTTCCGATTGCCGGGTCATCGACCTGTATTCGGCCTCCAACGAAGTGAAGATCACCGATCTATGAGCCTGACAGCCGATTTCCCGATGCCATCGCCGCAGTATCCGGCACACAGGCTGGTGCCGTGAGCGCCATGCCGGTGCCGGACACTGCCCCCACCACCAGCGCGCTGGACGAGGAAACGGCGCGCGCCGAACTCTACGGCCTGCTGGCGCAGCTGTTTTATGCTCCGCCGTCCGGCGAACTTGCGGCGCGGTTGCGGGTCGCCGTCACCGAGGCGCCGGCGGCCGGCGGCCACCTGGAGGAGCCCTGGCGGGCGCTGGTTGGTGCCGCTCGCGCGCTCGACGACCAGGCGATCACCGACGAATATGTCGCGCTGTTCGGCGGCATGACCCGGCCCGATGTCTATCTGTACGGCTCGCATTACCTCAGCGGCTTCCTGAACGAAAAGCCGCTGGCGCGCCTGCGCGCCGCGCTCGACGCGCTGGGCCTGGCGCGCGAAGACACGGTCGCCGAGACCGAGGACCACTTCGCCTGCCTGTGCGAGGTGATGCGTTACCTGATCGCCGGCGACGACGTGGCAGTGGCCAACCTGACGCAGCAACGGGCGTTTTTCTCCGACCATATCCAGCCCTGGGCGCCACAGATGGTGGATGCGATCGGCGCGCATCCGCAGGCCCGGTTCTATGCGGCGCTGGCCACGTTCACGGCCGCCTTCCTGGCAGTCGAGGCCCAGGGTTTTGACATGTTGCCCTGACGGGGCCGCGCGTCAGCCCGGCGGTGCGGCGTCGGTGTCGGCCGTCGGAGTCGTGACCGGCTCGCGCAGCAACCACACCGTGAACACGGCGCCTGGCCGGTCCACGCCGCGGTCGCGCGAAAAAACGTCCTATGCTGCGCGCCGGTCCACGCCGCGGTCGCGCCAGTTCTCGCCGCGGATGCTGCCGCCATAACGCTCGACCAGCCCGATGCTGATCCACAACCCCAGGCCGTTGCCGTCCGGTTTGGTCGTGAAGAAGGGTCGGAACAGCCGCTCGCGTGTCTGCGCGTCCAGTCCCGGGCCTGAATCGCCGACCTGCAGCAACACGCCGGCGCGCCCCTGCGCGTCGACTTGGTCGGACGTCTCCAGCCACAAGGTTCCGCCGTCGGGCATGGCCTGCAGCGCATTCGTGAGCAGGTTGATCAGCACCTGTTGCAGCTCCTGCCGGTTGATGCCGGCGCGGGTGAGGGCGCGGGAGCGGCGTTCGACGGTGATGCGGGCATGCGCCAGCAGATGGCCGACCAGCAGCATGGCATCGTCCAGCGCCTGGTGTACGTCGATGGCGTCCACGTAGCCGGCGTATTCGGTCGGCCGGGCATATTGCAGCAACTGGGTCACGATCAGCCGCATCCGGTCGACCTGCTGGTCCAGCAGGCGCAATTCGGCGTCCACCGGTTTCGCGTGCGCGCCGAGCGACTCGCGCATCAGGTCCAGGTTGCCCTGGATCACCGCGATCGGATTGTTGATCTCGTGCGCGACGCTGGCGGCGATCTGGCCGATGGCGGCCAGTTTCTCCGACTTGACCAGCTGGCGCTGGGTCTGCTGCAGCGCGGCGTTGCTGGCGGCAAGGTCCCGGGTGCGTTCGACGACCTTGGCGTCGAGTTCGTCGGCCCAGCGCTGCAGGGCGCGGGTCTTGTCGTCGATCACGTCGAGCAGCTGGTCCAGGTGGCTGGCGAGCGCCCCGACCTCGTCGCGCGCCCGGACCGGCCCGACCCGGGCGCCGGCGTCGCCCGCTTCCACGCGCGCAATGGTGCGGTTCATCAGCTCGAGCGGCTTGAAGATGCTGCGCGCCCAGCGCAAGGAGAACAGCGCGGCCAGCACCATGACCAGCAGGAAGATGGCGACGATGACCCCCAGCATGGTGTACTTCACCAACCGGAACGGCTGCTCGAGATACCCCACGTACAACATGCCGATGCGGTGGCCGGCGTCGTCCCGCAGCGGTTCGTAGGCCGATACGTACCAGTCGTTGACGACGAAGGCACGGTCGAGCCAGGTGTCGCCGCGGCCGAGCACCGCGTCGCGCACGGCCTGTGACACCCGCGTGCCGATGGCGCGCCGGTCCTGGAACAGCCGCACGTTGGTCGTGATGCGCACGTCGTCCATGAACAGGGTCGCCGTGCCATGGCTGCCCAGCGGCAACGACCCGTTCGGGTACACGATGCGATTGATATGGTCGATCAGGGGCAGGTTCTGGTTCAGCAGCACGCCGGCGCGCAGCAGCGCCAGCGTCTCGCCATCGGCGCCGCGTATCGGCACCGTCGACAGCAGCACCATCGCGCGATCCTCGATCTGGCGCTCGGTCGGCGCCGCGCCACGGGTCGCGATCAACGGAATCCGGATGCGCGGCGCCAGGTCGGGAGCCATGGCCAGCAATGCGTCGGCCTCCAACAGGGTCACGCTGGCCCGCGGCGTCGGATTCATGCGCGTGTCGGCGGGCAATGCGGCGGCATCGGATCGTTGCTGCGCCAGCGGCCCGAAGGCCGTCGGCGCATGCCAGTTGGCGGTGATCAGCGAACCGTCCGGTGCGTACAGGTTGATGAAGTCGAAACCCAGTCGCGCCCGTTCGCGCACCAGTTGCGCCTGCAAGGCCAGCATGTCGGCGCGTTGCAGCGATTCATGCAGTTCATGCGAGGCGGCGATGGCGTCGGTGCCGGAGCCGACCTCGGCCAGCACCTGTCCGAAATATCCGCGCGCGACCGCCAGGTCGGACTGCACCTTGGTGATCAGCAACTGGTCGTAGGCCGCAGCGCCCCATGCCAGCAAGGCACCCACCAGCAGCGGCAACACCACCAGCAGCGGCAGCAGGGCGATCGCCAGCAGCTTGTTGCGGATCGAGCGGCCCAGCCACTGCGGCGCCGGCAACATGAGCATTCTCCACCAGGGTTTCGTCACGGTGGTGCCCATTCGGCGCAGCGGCGCTCGAGCGTGCGCCGGGAGATGCCCAGCAGCGCTGCGGCCTGGGTCTTGTCGCCTTGCACGGACTCCAGCACGGCCAGGATGTGCTGTTTCTCCAGCGTCTGCAGGTCGGTCGGGACCGCCTGCGCCGGGCCGGACATCGCCGGTGCCGGTCTGCTCTGGCCGACCGAATACAGCGCCGACACGTTGAGCGAGCCCAGGATCAGCGAACGTTCGATCAGGTTGCGCAGCTCGCGCACGTTGCCGGGCCAGTCGTATTGGTTCAGGTAGGCCAGGTCGGCCGCCGTGATCTGCAGCGGCTCGACGCCCAGCAGCGGCGCCAGGCGCTGCACGAAATAGTCGACCAGGGCGCCGATGTCCTCCTTGTGCTGGCGCAGCGCAGGCAGCGTGACCTCCACCACCTGCAGCCGGTAATACAGGTCCTTGCGAAAGTTGCCGGCATCGACCGCCTGGGTCAGGGAGCGGTTGGTCGCCGCGATGATGCGCACGTTCACCGGCAAGGCCTTCTCGCCGCCCACCGGCCGGATCATGCGGTCCTCCAGTGCACGCAGCAACAGCGCCTGCACCGGCAACGGCAGGTCGGCGACCTCGTCCAGGAACAGGCTGCCTCCCTGGGCGTAGTAGAACAATCCATCGCGTGCCTTGGTGGCGCCGGTGAACGCGCCCTTGGCATGTCCGAACAACTCGACGTCCATCAGCTCGGGCGAGATCGCGGCGCAGTTGACCGGCACGAAGGGGCCGTGGGCGCGGGGACTCAGGTCGTGCAGCGCGCGGGCCGCCAATTCCTTGCCGGTGCCTGATTCGCCGTGGATCAGCACGGTGCTGTTGACGGCGGCGATGCGGGCCAGCGTTTGCGACAGTTCCCGCATCAGCGGCGAGCGGCCGATGAACCCGGCGGCGCTCTCCTGGCG
>CAXBDR010000300.1:0-5569 GCA_963974265.1 uncultured Rhodoferax sp. | reverse complement strand
GTAGGCCAGTCCGGCCTCCTCGAGAAACAAGGCGACCTTGAGCGGATTCGGGGCCAGGTTGTAGAAAAACGTGATCACTGCATATCCTTTCGTGGGGCAAGTCCAAAGCCCTGGCATTCTGCGCCATTTCGATGGCCGGCGCTGTCCCGCGCGCTCCGGCCGCGCCGGCAGGCCTTGCACGAACCGCTGACGACCCATGCGCCCCATGCATCCCGCGCTGGTGACCCTGGTCGCCATGCTGGCCTTTGCCGGCAATTCGCTGCTGTGCCGCGTCGCGCTGCGCGACACCGCCATCGACCCGGCCAGCTTCACGAGCCTGCGCATCGTGTCGGGCGCCCTCGTGTTGTGGTTGATCGTTCGCGTGCGCGCCGGCGCGCGGCCAGCCGCCGGCATGGCTGGCAATTGGGCTTCGGCCTGCGCCCTGTTCGTCTATGCCGGGGCGTTCTCCTATGCCTACGTCAGCCTGGCAACCGGCACCGGCACCGGCGCCTTGTTGCTGTTCGGCGCCGTGCAGGCCACGATGATCGGGGTCGGCCTGTGGCGCGGCGAACGATTGGGCGCCGCACAGACCATCGGGCTGGTGCTGGCCTGCGCCGGCCTCGTCGGGCTGCTGCTGCCCGGCCTGTCGTCTCCACCCCTGGCCGGTGCGATGCTGATGCTGGCCTCCGGCGTGGCCTGGGGCATTTATTCGCTGCGCGGCAAGGGCGCGGGCGATCCGACCCTGGTCACGGCGGGCAACTTCATGCGGGCCACGGTGCTGGCAGTCGTACTGAGCCTTGCCACGCTGCCGTTGGCCCGGCTGGATCTGGCTGGCAGTGCCTACGCGATCGCCTCGGGCGCGCTGACCTCCGGCATCGGTTATGCGATCTGGTACGCCGCCTTGCGCCACCTGCGCGCCACCACGGCGTCCACGGTCCAGCTCAGCGTACCGGTGATTGCCGCGCTGGGTGGCAGCCTGTTGCTGGCCGAGCCCCTGACCGCCCGACTGCTGTGGGCGTCGGCCGCCGTGCTCGGCGGCATTGCGCTGGTGATCCTGCGCAAGCCCGTGCGTTGACGCGACGCACGCCGGCACCGGTCGCAGCGCTCGTACGTCACGTCGCGTATCTCAATTCGCCAGGCAGATCGTCAGCAGGGCCGACGCATCGACCAAGGCCGTCAAGGCATGGGGTTCGCCGCCGCGCAGATGGATGAAGTCCATCGGCCCGAGCTCGACCGTGCCGTCCGCACTGCTGAACGACAGGCGCCCTTCGATGCACAGCAAAGTGATTTCCCCCGGCACCTGATGCTCCGGCAGGCTCTTGCCCTGCGGCAATACGAGGCGCACCACCTCGAGTTGCCGCGCCTTGAGGATGGCGGTGGTACGCGCGCCGGGAAGATCCTGTGCCAGTGGCATCAGGTTGACGACCTCAGCGGATCGGGCATGGGGTTGGGCCATGATGTCGCTCTCCTGCGTCGGGTCGGAAAAGGAGGATTCGACCCCTCATGCATTGTCCGATCTTTCAGTCCGGTGCGGGCGCGCACGGCCGGCCCGCCGTTGCGTCACAGCAGGATGATGTCGTATTGCTCCTGCCCCATCGCCGCCTCGCTTTGCAGCGACACGGTCTTGCCGATGAACTCGCACAAGCCGGCCAGGTGCTGGCTTTCCTCGTCCAGGAACAATTCGATGACACGCGGCGAGGCCACGACGCGGAATTCCCGCGGATTGAACTGCCGCGCCTCGCGCAGGATCTCGCGCAGGATGTCGTAGGCCACGCTGCGCGCAGTCTTGACGCTGCCCTTGCCCTGGCAGGCCGCGCAGGGTTCGCACAACATGTGTGCGAGCGATTCGCGGGTGCGCTTGCGCGTCATCTCGACCAGGCCGAGCTGCGAGAAACCGCCGGCCATGGTCTTGACACGGTCGCGTCCGAGCTGCTTGCGAAACTCGGCCAGAACCGCATCCCGGTGATCCTCGCGCACCATGTCGATGAAGTCGACGATGATGATGCCGCCCAGGTTGCGCAGCCGCAATTGGCGCGCGATGGCCTGCGCCGCCTCCAGGTTGGTCTTGAAGATGGTGTCATCGAAATTTCGCGCGCCGACATAACCACCGGTGTTGACGTCCATCGTCGTCAAGGCTTCGGTCTGGTCGACGATCAGGTAGCCGCCGGACTTCAGATCCACGCGCCGCCCCAGGGCCCGTGCAATCTCCTCGTCGACGCCGTACAGGTCGAAGATCGGCCGCTCGCCCTTGTAGTGCTGCAACTTTCCGACCGCCGACGGCATGAAGGCGCGCCCGAACGCCATCAGCTGGTCGAACTGCTCGCGCGAATCGACACGGATCGACTGTGTGGATTCGCCCGTCAGGTCGCGCAGCACCCGCTGGATCAGGCTCAGGTCCTGGTGCAGAAGGCTGCCCGGCGGCGAACGCAGCGACGCCTGCTTGATGCCGGCCCAGGTCTTGCGCAAGTAGGCGATGTCCTCCGCCAGTTCGGCGTCGGTGGCGTCTTCGCCGTTGGTGCGCAGGATGAAGCCGCCACCCTCGGGGCGGGTCAAGGTCTGCAACCGGTGGCGCAGTTCGTCGCGCAGGGTGGGCGCGATCTTTTGCGAGACACCCACATGGTCGTCCTGCGGCAGGAACACCAGCAGTCGTCCGGCCACGCTGATCTGGGTCGACAGCCGCGCGCCCTTGGTGCCGATCGGGTCCTTGATGACCTGCACCATCAGTGCCTGGCCCTCGAACACCTGGCGCTCGATCGGGATCTGCGCCTGGCTGGAACGCGCGACCTGCGGCGGCTCACCTTCGGGTTGGCGATTCCAGACATCGGCCACGTGCAGGAACGCGGCGCGTTCGAGCCCGATGTCGATGAAGGCCGACTGCATGCCGGGCAGCACGCGTGCGACCTTGCCCTGGTAGACGTTGCCGACCAGGCCACGCTCGAGCGAGCGTTCGACATGCAGTTCCTGCACCGCACCACTTTCCACCACCGCCACGCGGGTTTCCTGCGGCGACCAGTTGATCAGAATGTCCTGTTGCATGCAAGCACCGGTATGGGAGTCTGGCTAAGGTCCGACCGCATGTCCCACCGCCTGCAACAACGCGGCGGTCTCGAACAAGGGCAAGCCCATGATGCCAGAGTAACTGCCACGGATCTCGCGAATGAAGGCCGCAGCCCTGCCCTGCACCGCGTAGGCCCCGGCCTTGCCCATCGGTTCTCCCGAGGCGACATAGGCCCGCACGCTCGCAGCCCCCATGGCGGCAAACCGGACCTGCGAGACGTTCAGCGCCTCATGGCGCCGGCGCCCGCAGCCGACGGCCACGGCGGTCAACACCCGATGGCTGCGACCGGCCAGCTGGCGCAACATGTCGGCGGCCTGCGCAGCGTCTGCGGGTTTGCCCAGGATGCGCCGACCCAGCGCCACCGTGGTGTCGGCGCACAACACCGGGCCCGGCGGCAGGCCGCGTCGCCGGTGCCGCGCCAGCGCCGCGTCGAGCTTGAGTCCGGTCACGCGCACGACGTAGTCGGCGGGCAACTCGCCGGGCATCACGGCTTCCAGTGACTCCGCGTCTTCGTCGGCCTCCGGCAGCAGCAGTTCGTGCCGCACGCCCAGCTGTTCAAGCAACTGGCTGCGACGCGGGCTTTGCGAGGCCAGGTAGACAAGGTCCGTCATGAGAAAACCGGGGTGATGCGTGTCATTCCCGATGATAAGGATGGTTGGCGTTGATCGACCAGGCGCGGTACAGCTGCTCGACCAGCAACACCCGGGCCATGGCATGGGGCAAGGTCAGGTCCGACAGGCGCAGCCGTTCGTGCGCAGCCTGCTTGAACGCTGGTTCCAGGCCGTCCGGCCCGCCGATCACCAGGGCGACGTCCGCGGCATCGAGCTGCCACTGCCGCAGGCGGGCGGCCAGGGCCATGGTGGTGACCGCGCTGCCATGTTCGTCGAGCACCACGACGCGGCTGCCCGGGCTGATCGCCGCCTCGATGCGGCTGCGCTCCGCGGCCAGCAGGGCCGGCAAGGCCTGCGACGCACGGGCCTGCGTCTTGACCGCCTTGAGTTCGAGCCGCAGCTCGGGGGGAAAACGCTTGGCGTAGTCGTCCCAGGCCGTTTGCGCCCACGCCGGCAGGCGCTGGCCGACGGCGACGACCACCAGCTTCACGGTGCCAGGCTCAAGCGACGACCTCGGTCATCCTCAGGCCTTGCGTGCAGGTGTCTTGCGTGTTGCCGACCTGGCGGGCGCGGCCGCAGCGCCGCGCTTGCCCGCGGGTGCAGCCTTGCGCGCCGGTTTTCCCACCACGACGGTCTTGATGCCGGCCTTGGGACGACCGTCCGCTGGTGCCGCGGCACGCGTCGACGCGCGCTTGGCAGCAGGTTTTCCGGTGCCGGTGGCGGCGGTACGGGCGGTCTTGCCTGCGGCCGTGCCGCCAGCCGGCGTCTTGGCGGCACCCGGCTTGCGTGCCGTGGACTTGGCTGACGTGGCTGGCGTGTCGGACTTCTTCGCCGCGGTCGACGCGACCACCGGCTTGCTGGCACCGAACTTCAGCCGCACCGGTTTCTCGCCCCACAACTCCTCGAGGTGGTAATAGGAGCGGAACGTGGGTTGCATGATGTGCACCACCGCCTGCGCGCAGTCGACGATGATCCACTCGCCATTGGCCTCGCCTTCGATGCGCGGCTTGGGAAAACCCGCCTCGCGAACGGCATCGCGCACGCTGGCGGCCAGCGCCTTGGTCTGCCGGTTCGAGGTGCCCGAAGCCACGATGACCCGTTCGAACAGCGACGAGAGATGCTCGGTGTCGAACACCTGGATGTCCTGGGCCTTGACGTCCTCGAGCCCGTCGACGATGGCTCGCTGAAGCTTCTGGGTGTTGCGTTTGGCGGCGGTGTCAGTGGTCATCAAGTGGATTGGTAAAGGCGATGAAGAACAATATAACGCGCAACCGGCTCTCCAACCAGAGGAACAATACCCTGGCCGCTGCTGGCGCGGTGGCGGATGTCGGTGGCGCTGGTGTCGGACAGGGGCAACTGCAGTTGCAGGAAACGCCGTTGCAGGCCTTCGGGCGCCTGGAACCGGGTGATGGCGGCCGCCGTGGCGTCGGCACGTTCGGCGACGCAGATTGTAGCGAGTGCCACGACCTGCTCCCAGGCATGCCAGCTGGGCAGGGCCTGCGCCTGGTCCTGGCCGATGATCAGGAACAACTCCGCCCGGGGGTATTCGCCGCGCAGTTCGCGCAAGGTGTCCACGGTATAACTCGGCCCGGCGCGCGCGATCTCGCGTGTGTCGATCCGTACCCGCGGCAGGTCATCGAAGGCGAGATGGGCCATGGCCACCCGATGCACGGCATCGGTCAATGGCCGGCTCTTGTGCCAGGCCTGCCCGGTCGGCACGACCTGCAGGCGATCGAGTCGCAACTGATCCAGCGCGGTCTCGACCAGCGTCTCGGCCTGAGCCAGATCATGTCCCAGGAAGCGCCAGCATCCAAAGCCCAACGCCCCAACGCGACGGCCGCTGGCTCCGATCTCTACCTGACGCATCACTTCCGCTCCTCTGGGTTCAGGCAATACGAGGCGGGTGAGGCCAAGTCCACGC
>CAXBDR010000299.1:0-5578 GCA_963974265.1 uncultured Rhodoferax sp. | reverse complement strand
TACATTACCCGCAGGATCACCGAACACGTCGAACTGAACCCGCCGGCGGCGCCCAAGGGTGTCACGCGCAGTCGCAGGAAGGACACGGAGGCAGCCGCATGACCTACATCCTCAAGCCCCGCCTGCACCACCCGTCGCTGACGCCGAACAAGGTCGGCTATACCCGGCGAGACTACGAAGGCAAGGTGTCCACGTTGTGCGCCGGTTGTGGACACGACTCGATCTCCGCCGCCATCGTGCAGGCCTGCTGGGAACTGGACATCGAGCCGCACCGTGTTGCCAAGCTCTCCGGCATCGGCTGCAGCTCCAAGACACCCGACTATTTTCTCGGCGCCTCGCACGGGTTCAACACCGTGCACGGGCGCATGCCATCGGTGCTCACCGGCGCCAACCTGGCCAACCGCGAGCTGCTGTACCTGGGCGTGTCGGGTGACGGCGATTCCGCGTCGATCGGCCTGGGCCAGTTCGCGCACAGCATGCGACGGGGCGTGCGCATGGTCTACATCGTCGAGAACAACGGCGTCTACGGGCTGACCAAGGGCCAGTTCTCGGCCACGGCCGACCAGGGCTCGCGCAGCAAGAAAGGCATCGTCAACAGCGACAGCCCGGTCGACCTGGTGGCCATGGCGCTGCAACTGGGAGCCACCTATGTGGCACGCAGTTTCTCCGGCGACAAGCAGCAGCTGGTGCCGATCATCAAGGGCGCGATCGGCCATGGCGGCGCGGCCTTCATCGACGTCGTCAGCCCCTGCGTGGCGTTCAACAACCATCCCGGCAGCACCAAGAGCTACGACTACGTGCGGGCCCACAACCAGGCCGTGAGCCGGGTCGACTTCATCGATCTGGCGCAGCCCGTCGAGACCGACATCGCCCCCGATACGGTGATCGAACTCGCGCAGCCCGACGGCAGTACCTTGCGTCTGCGCAAGTTACATACCGGTTACGACCCGACCGATCGCCTGTCGGCGATGAACCATGTGCAAACCCACCAGGCCAAGGGAGAAGTGGTCACCGGACTGCTTTACGTCGATCGGGAGGCCAGTGACCTGCATGCCGCGCTGCATACCAGTGCGGCGCCGCTCAACAGCCTGGGTGCGGATCGCTTGTGTCCGGGCGCCGACGCGCTGGCCCGATTGAACAAGTCGCTGCGCTAGCCGGCGGCTCGCATGGCGGCCCTCCCGGCAGGGCTCGCGAATCGGACAAGAAAGGCGTCAGCGCTGGCGTAACGCGCGAGCCCGGGCTTGTGCCTGTGCGATGGCTTCACGCTTGCGATCGACCGGTGCCGCTGGCCTATCCGGCGTCGAGCCGGGTCCGTCGGTTCTCGGCCCGTGCGCGGCCTGGTCATTTCCCGGCGGCTGCCCGCGTTCACGCCGGACATGCGCGTCGTAACGGACACGTGCCTGGGCCGCCAGGGCATCGGACCACGCGTCCCATCCTGTAGCCTTGCCACTGGTGTTCTCGAGCACGATGCAGTCCACCGGGCACACCGGGATACACAACTCGCAACCGGTGCAATACGGCTCGATCACGGTGTGCATGCGCTTGTTGCTGCCGACGATGGCGTCCGTGGGACAAGCCTTGATGCACAAGGTGCAGCCGATACACCAGTCTTCATCGATGTAGGCGACGGTGCGGGCACTTTCGTGGCCGTTGTCCGGGTTCAGCGGAGCGACCGCCTGCCCGGTGATCTTGGACAACCGGGCAATTCCCTGTGCGCCACCGGGGGGGCACTGGTTGATCGGCGCATGATCGAGCGCAATGGCGCTGGCGTAACGCGCGCAGTCCGGATAACCGCAGCGCGTGCATTGCGTCTGGGGCAGGGCCGCCAGGACCCGCTCGGCCAGGCTTGCCATATCGGCGTTATTCGGTGCTGGTTCGCGCCTTGCGTTTGGCAGCGGGCCTCTTGGCCACCGCAGATGCGGTCGCACGGGAGGCACGGGGAGCACGAGCAGGGCGGGGGGCACGGCTGGTACCGGACTCGATCGTGGCGGGGGGCGTTGCGACCATCGTTGCGGCTGGCTTGGATGTTTCGGACGGCTGCGCCGCAGCCTGGTGCTCGAGAATGAAAGCCTTGACCTCCGGATAGACCTTTTCGCGCCAACGGCGCCCGGAGAAGATCCCGTAATGCCCCGCGCCCTTGACCTCCAGGTGTTTCTGGTGGGTCTTGGGTACGCCGCTGCAGATCTCATGCACGGCCTCGGTCTGGCCCGACCCGGAGATATCGTCCAGTTCGCCTTCGATCGAGAACAGACCGGTGTTGCGGATGTCCTGCGGGCGAACCCGCTCGAGCTTGCCCAGGGGCGACTTCACGTCCCAGGTTCCCTTGGGCAGGCTGAACTCCTGAAACACGACCTTGATCGTTTCAAGGTAATAGTCGGCATCCATGTCCAGCACCGCGTTGTATTCGTCGTAGAACTTGCGGTGCGCTTCCGTGCCGGCGTCGTCGCCCTTGATCAGGTCCTGAAAATAGTCATAGTGGCTGCGGGCATGGTTGTCCGGGTTCATCGCGAGAAAGCCCGAATGTTGCAGGAAGCCAGGATAGACGCGGCGCCCCGCCCCGGGGAAATTGCTGGGCACGCGGTAGATGACGTTGCTTTCGAACCAGCTGTGGCTCTTGTTCATCGCCAGGTCGTTGACCGAGGTCGGGGACTTGCGCGCATCGATCGGGCCACCCATCATCGTCATGCTCAGCGGCGTCTTTTCACCGCGTGTCGCCATCAGAGACACGGCCGCCAGCACCGGCACGGTCGGCTGGCAGACACTCATCACATGGCAGTTGCCGTAGATGCCCTGTACGTGGCGAATGAAATCCTGAACGTAATTGACATAGTCGTCCAGGTGAAACTCACCTTCGGACATAGGTACGTTGCGGGCGTTTTTCCAGTCGGTGATGTAGACCTTGTGGTCTCGCAGCATGGTCCTGACCGTGTCGCGCAACAAGGTCGAATGGTGGCCCGACAAGGGCGCCACGATCAACACTGCCGGTTGGCCCTTGAGCGAGTCCAGCGTGGTCAGGTCGTCGCTGAAACGCTTGAAGCGGCGCAGGTCGCAGAACGGACGCGCGATTTCGATGCGTTCGTCGATGGCGACCGCAACCCCATTGACGTCGACGGTACGGATGCCGAACTCCGGCTTCTCGTAGTCGCGCAACAAGCGGTGCATCAGATCGAAACCGGCCGACATCCGCTGGGAAAAGGGCGCCTGTCCGAATGTGGACAGCGGGTTCGAATACACCTTGGACGCGACCTTTGCCAGATCCGAGAACGGTTCCATCAAGGCGCGTTGCGCTTCATACATTTGATACAGCATTTGTCTCTGAGCCCTTTTCTGGTATGTTGCAGTGCAATATACCAGTACTGGACATGGGTTTGTGGAGTCACCGCCCAAAAGCGTGCAGGCCGCAAAGCGGATCATGCAGGACGATGCTCTAAACTCGCCATTCGTGGACTACGCCAATTCCAGCGCATGAGTGTTCAGACAACCGTTGTGTTTGCAGACCTGACGGGCAGCACCGGGGTCTACGAGACCATTGGGAGTGCGCGCGGGTCACGGGTGGTCACGCAACTCACGCAATGGATCTCCGCCATCTGTGTCGCGCACCAAGGTCGGGTCGTCAAGACCCTGGGCGATGGCGTGCTGGCGGTCTTCCCGCATGCCCCCGATGCGATCGACGCCGTGGTGGAAATGCAACGTGATCATCAGAAGCGGCTGGCGCAATCCAATGCCGGTACCCGACTGCCGATCCGCATCGGGGTGGCGCGCGGCGAGGTCGAGTTCATCGACGAGGATTGCTACGGTGATGCGGTCAACGTCGCGTCGCGACTCAGCGATCTTTCCGGCCCGCACCAGATCTGGGTCAATCAGCAATCATTGAAAGACTCGATCGAGGCCGATGGCGTCCGGTTTCGTCCGCTGGGACCGATCACCATCCGGGGCAGGGCGGAAGCCTGCCAGGCGTTCCAGGTGGAATGGCATGAGAACCTGAGCAGCGACCTGATGACCATGCAAGCCAGCATCGACTCCCAGCAGGACCAATTGGACAAGGTCGTGCTCGGCGGGGAGATCGAACTGACCTGGCTGGACCAGCACAAGAAGTTCCGCTCGTCGCAATTGCCCATCCATATCGGACGCATTTCCCAGGCCGAGTTCACTGTCAACGATCCCCGGGTCTCCCGGGCCCATGCCCGCATCGACTGGCGCAACGGCAGCATCCTGCTGGTCGACGTCAGCACCTACGGCAGCTGGGTCCGATTCTTCGGCGGCGGATCGGACCTGCTGCTGCGGCGCGAGGAGTGTGTGCTGCACGGAACCGGAGAAATAGCACTGGGTGCCTCGTTTGCCGATCTGACCGTGCCGACGGTCAAGTTCTCGATTTCCTGCTGATACCGGCTGCCTTGCGTCGGGCTCACGGACACGTTAGTTAACATAATATACATCGTATCAATTTACGATTGGCTGTCACCACGTGCCCCTGGGCTGCCTGGCACGGACAAATGCCGCAATGATTTCCGCCGAATCAGCGCGGTTGCCACGGTGGGCAAAATCGATCGCGCTCAGGTCCTGCTGGTTCTTCAATAGCGGATCAGCCCCGCTTTCCAGCAGCAACTTGACCGCCGACGGAGTTCCGTAATACGCCGCCATCATCAAGGGGGTCGTGCCATTGGGCGACGCGGCGTCGATATAGGCGCTGCGCTCGAGCAGAAAACGCATCACCGACAGATGGCCGCGTGTGGCTGCGTAATGCAGCGGCGCCCAGCCCGGCTTGTTCACGTCCGCGCCGCGTTCGACCAACTGTTGCGCCATCTCCAGCTGGCCCGCCAGGCATGCCAGCATCAGCGGGCTTTCGTCGGCCTTGTTGCGGGGCTCCACATCGAGCTTGTCCCATTGAAGCAGGGCCGCAACGGCCTTCGCAGCGTTGTCGCGGGCCGCCAGGTGCAACGCATGTTCACCCTTGGGATCACGCACGTTGGCATCGAAACCCTGACGTATCAAGGTGCGAATGGCATTGTCGTCGTCGTTGCGCACCGCCACGAAAAAGTCTTCGTACGAACCTGCTCTGACAAGAGAAAACCCAATAACTAAAACAAGATAGATAACAAACTTCATGTTGATTCCGTAGAATTTGGATGAAGTATTTCGATCAAATCCAGTGATGTTCATGCCAGAACTCCGGAAAACAGGCGTTCGAAATTGGCGTTGGTGCAGCGCCCGACTTCGGCCACGGTGCAGTTGCGGACCTGCGCGATCTGCTCCGCAACGTACCGGACCAGCGACGGATCGTTAGTCTTGCCGCGGTATGGCACGGGAGCCAGGTACGGGCTGTCGGTCTCGATCAGCAGGCGGTCCATGGGCACGAATGCCGCGACATCGCGCAGGTCCTGCGCATTCTTGAAGGTCACGATGCCGGAGAACGAGATGTAGAAACCGAGGTCCAGCGCCGTCCGGGCGACCTCCATGGTTTCGGTGAAACAGTGAAAGACGCCGCGCGCATCGGGTCCCGGCCCACCCTGCCCCTGCTCGCGCAAGATGGCCAGCGTGTCCTGCGAGGCGCTGCGGGTGTGGATCACCAAAGGAAGAT
>CAXBDR010000298.1:0-5584 GCA_963974265.1 uncultured Rhodoferax sp. | reverse complement strand
GCGCATGGTGATGGCCGATCAGGGGCGACAGGAAGAACGGCAGCAGATACAGCAGGATGGCGCCGACGATGGCGCCGGCCGGCCGGCCGCTGCCGCCCACGATGACCATGAACAGCAGCAGGAACGCGTTCTCCAGCCCGAAAATGGGCGGATTGACGGTGTTGTCGACGAACGCATACACCATGCCGGCCACACCGGCCAGCGCGCTGGTCACCGCATACGCCACGATGCGGGTGGTCGTGACATTGATGCCCATGGCTTGCGCCGCCTGCGGATCGTCGCGCACCGCCCTGCAGGCCCGCCACAAGGTGGCCAGCGTGCCGAGCAACAGGAACACGATCACCACCGTATACCGGGGGCCGGTCACGCGCACCCCCGCGATGTCGGGCAGCCGGTAGTTGGCCAGCCCGCCCGGGCCGCCGGTGACGGAGCCCCCCTCGTTGAGCACGACGATGAACAGTTGCGCGAACGCCAGCGTCGCCAGCGCCAGGTAGAAGCCCTCGAGCCGGGTCGCCGGGATTGCGACCACCAGCGCCAGCACCACGCAGACCACGATGCCAGCCACGATGGCCAGCGGCAACGGCAATCCGACCTGGAACAGCAGGATCACCATCGCATAGGCGCCGATACCGTAGAAGGTGAAATGCGAGAACGCCACCTGCCCGGCGATGCCGAACAGGAAGTTGTAGCCCAGCGCCAGCGTGATCCACAGCAGCAGCTTGCGGTACACGTCGGTCTGATAGGAGCCCAGCATGAAGGCCACGGCCGACAGCACCAGGGCCGCCACAAGGAAACCGGCGATGGACTTCATGCGCGCGACTCCCGCGCCCGCAGCAGCCCGGTCGGGCGCAGCAGCAGGAAGACAATCAACAGCACCAGTGGCACGCCCTGCGCCAGGCCGGGCGGGATCGGTGCATACCGCACCGTGAGTTGTTCCGCCATGGCCAGGATCAGGCCGCCAAGCAAGGCGCCTTCGACCCGTCCGACTCCGCCGATGACCAGCGCGGTGAATCCCTGGATCGCCAGCGGCAGGCCCATCAGGTAATGGGCCGACACGTTGGGCGACACCAGCAGCCCGGCCAGCGCGGCCACGCCGGCGCTGCCGGCGAAGGCCAGCGCCGTGACACGACGCAGGTTGATGCCCATCAGCGCCGCCGCGCGCCGGTCGATGGCGACCGCCTCGAACGAACGACCGGCCAGCGTGCGCTCGAAGAAATACCAGGCCAGGCCGACCACGGCCGCGGTCACGACGATGATGAAGAAGCTCTGGTAGGACCCGGCCACCAGGCCCAGTTCCAGCCGGCCGTAGCCGAACATCGGCGGCACCGGCTGCGGGTCCGGGCCCATGCTGACCGAGACAATCTCCCGGAACACCACCAGCATGCCCAGCAAGGCCAGGATGGGCGCCAAAGGCGGTGCGCCCTTTTCCACCAGCGGCCGCACCGCCACCCGCTCGGTGATCCAGCCCACGACGGCCATGGCCACCAGCACCATGGCCATGCCGACCGGGTACGGCAGCTCGAAGCGCGACAGCGCCAGGAAACCGCCGAACGCGGCCACCATGGCCCATTCGCCGACCGCGAAATTGATGACGCCCGTGGGCCGGGTGATCAACAGGTAGGACAGGGCGACCAGCGCATAGATGCAGCCGCTGGCCGTCGCGCCGACCATCAGCTCGACAAAATCACTCACGCGTGGCCTTCAGGATCTTGTTCGGCGGACCGCGATCATTTCGCGCCGATGTGCACGACCTTGCCCTGCTTGTCGCCTTCGTAGACGCGCACCACCATGCCGTTGGGGTCGAACCCGGTGCGCTTGCCGTCGGCAAAGCCGTACGAGGTGCCCACGCCCCCCATCACACCCTGGAAACCCTGGGTCGCCTGCATGGCATCGCGCACCTTGTCCTTGTCGGTGCTGCCGGCGCGTTTGATCGCGTCGACCACCAGCATGACACCGTCGTAGCCGTAGCCGTTGAGGTTGTACGGCTCGGTGCCGTTGTTGTCCTTCTTGTAGTTCTCGATGAACTGGCGCGTCTGCGGCTTGGCCGGATCGAACGCGTCGACAAAGGCCAGTCCGTCGAGCAGTCCCTTGGCGACGGCGCCATAGACCGGGATCGAGAAGTTGTAGTTGCCCAGCAACGGCTGCTTGAGGCCGAGCTGGCGCACCGAGCGCAGGATCAGCGCGTTCTCCGGCGTCAGCACGCCGGCCAGGAAGATCGCGTCCGGATTGGCGGCGCGCACCTTCTGCATCTGCGGGTCGGCGGTCGTCGATCCGCGCGGCACGACCTCTTCGCTGACGATCTGGATGTTGGCTTTCTCCAGCGCCCCCTTGAAGAAGCGGTTCGTCAACTGCCCCAGGTCGGAGTTGTCGGTGACCAGCGCCACCTTCTTGAAGTTCTTGTTGCGCGCATACGAGAGCAAGGTTGCGATCTGGGTCGAACCCAGCGGTCCGGTCTGCCAGAAATTCGGGTTGTTGATCTGCGTCGTCAAGGTGTCGCCGCTGTTCGACGGCGTCAAGTGCGGCGTCTTGGTCTCGAGCGTGACCGACTGCGCCTGCTGCGTGGCCGGCGTCAGCGACACCGACAGGATGAAGGCCACGCCGGAGTCGACCAGCTTGCGCGCCGCGGTCGCGGACACATCGGGCTTGCCCTGGTCGTCCTCGACCAGCAATTCGATCTGCCTGCCCAGCACCCCACCCTTGGCATTGAGTTCCTTGACCGCATAGACGGCGCCGGCCGCAACGGGTTCGGCATAACCCTTGGCCGGACCGACCTTGTCGGTGATCATGCCGATCTTGATCGTGTTCTGCGCCATGGCCATCGGTGCGGCCAGTACCACGCCTGCGGCCAGCACGGACCGGGCCACTGCAAGAATCGTCTGCTTCATTTGCCTGTCTCCTTCATGTAGTTACAACAACACCCCACCCAACCTATCGCCCCAGCATGCGCCCCGTCCAGGCGCCGAATGCCGTCATCTGGTCTGCCACTGCCTTGCGCGCCGCCGCATCCACCAGGCGGACATCGGCGTCGAACTTCGGCTGGCACAGGTTGATGAATACCTCGGGCCTGGGCATGACCAGTGCCTCCAGGCAACCCAGGACCTTGCGCAATTCGTATTGGTGGCGCGCTCCGCCAACCGGCCCCAGCGTGGCCGACATCAGCGCCACCGGCTTGTCCTTGAATGGCTGCGGCTTTTGCCGCGACATCCAGTCGATGGCGTTCTTGAGCACGCCGGAGATGGAGAAGTTGTATTCGGGACTGGCGAACAACACGGCATCGGCGTCGCGGATCTGCTGCGCCAGTTGCAGCACGGCGGGCGGCACCGCCTGGGCCTCCATGTCCTGGTTGAACAGCGGAACCGCGTCGAAGCGCGTGATCATCAGGGTCATCCCCTCGGGCATCAATTCGCCGGCCGCCTGCAGCGCGCCGAGGTTGTACGACTGCGCACGCAGACTGCCGCAGATGCCGAGAACCGAGATATTCGCCATGCCTGGTGTCCTTTGTTGTTGCCGGCGGTCACGCCGCCGCGGCGCCCGCGTATTGCGGCGCCACCTGGATCTCGAATTCGCCCACCTGTGCCACGCCGGCCCGGATCCGGTCGCCCGGAACGACCGGCCCCACCCCTTGCGGCGTGCCCGTCATGATCACGTCGCCCGGTTGCAGCGTGTAGAACGAGGACGCATATTCAATCAGCCGCGCCACGTCGTAGACCATGTGCCGGGTATTGGACTGCTGGCGCATCTCGCCGTTCACGCTGAGCCACAGGTCGAGCTGGTCGGGGTCGTCGATCTCGTCGGCGGTCACCATCCAGGGCCCGAGCACCGCATAGGTGTCGATCGACTTGCGAAAGCTCTGGAACTCGGTGCCGCGCACCGTCATGTCCAGCGCCACGGTGTAGCCGGCGACATGGGCCATCGCGTCGGCACGTGCGACCTGCCGGCACTCGGAGCCGATCACCACGCCCAGCTCGACCTCGTGGTCGTTGCGCCGGTCGGCGAATCGCAACACGATGGGCTGGCCGCAACCGATCAGGGCACTGCCGGCCTTGAGAAACAGGCCCCAGTCGCCGATGGACGTGATCGTGCGTCCGTGGGCGATGCCTGCATCGGCCTTGGATTCGGCAATGTGGTCCTGGTAGTTGATCGGCGCGCCGATGATCTTGCCCGGGTTGGCGACCGGCGAATCGAATGCAACGGCATCGGGCGCATGGCGCTGCGCACCCTGCAGCGCCTGCGCCAAGGGCTCGCGCAGCTGCGGCAAGGCCTCGATCAGCAAGTCCTTTTGCGGCAGCGGATATCGCTGCGCGGGCAGCCGCTCGAGCACCTGGCTCACATCGTGTATCAGGCCTTCATGCAATACGCCCAGGCGCCCACCGTTGAATCGACAGATCTTCATGACATCAGGCTCCTGGTTGACGCATCCGGCGGTCCGGCTCGAGGGTCGGGTGGTGCAGGCTCACTGGAACTCCTCGCGCAGGTAACCCAGCGTGGCGAGGAACTCGCGATCGGTCATCTGGAAGATCACCGCATCGTCGGATGTGGCGGTGTGACTGATCCAGTTCCAGTGCGGCAGCGTGAATACGTCGTGCCGCCGCCAGGCGATCGTGTGTGCGCCGACCTGGCTGGCGCCCTGGCCGCGCGCGACGACGCAGATGGCGTTGCTGGTGCTGCGCCACGCGCGGGTGGGTTTCCCTCGCTCGCAGGCCAGCGCGTAGCAGTCCAGCGTGGGCAGCACCGGCCCGCGGGATACTCCGTCGGCGTAACGCAGCCAGCGGCTGCCGTCCTCCTGCCGGGGCGCGTTCGCGATGGCGTCCATCGCGCGCGCCCAGGAATACCGGTAGCGGTTCGACCGCGGCCCGCCGTCGCCGTCCGGATCGGGTCCGAGCACGACCGCATCGCGCGGCGCCACGGCCGGGGCGGTTGGCGCAGGCGTGAACGCCTGCGCATCGGGGCCGGCGATCTCGAAGAACATGCTGTCGAGCTGGTGCAGCAGCGGCAGGTCGAGGCCGTCGAACCAGACCATGCGCGCCGCTCCCTGGTGCACGTGCTCGTGCCAGGTCCAGGCCGGCGTCAGCACCAGGTCGCCTTCTTCCATCGCGCACCGGTGCTGGTTGACCGTGGTGACGGCGCCTGCGCCGGACATGACGAACCGGATCGCCTGCAGGCTGTGGCGATGGGCACGCGCGGTCTCGCCGGGCAGCAAGGTCTGCAAGCCCCCGGAAAGATTGGTCGTGGTGGCCACCCGGCCGGCAAAGGCAGGATGGGTCAGCAGCAACACGCGCCGCTCGGCGTCCTCCAACGCCACCTCGCGCGATGCGCGCTCGACCAGGGGCTCCATGTCGGTCCAGCACCAGGCCATGGGCGCATCGGCGGCACGGGGTTCGCGCGTCGTGATCCGGTGATACCGATCCCACAGCGGCTGCGCATGACGCTCGGCCAGCGCGGCAATCATGCCCGCGTAAGGCGAATCCGTTGACGCTGCGTCCATGGTGTCTCCGTGCCGGCCGGGACATGGCCGGCTTGTCGTATATCAAGTTTCAGTCTAGTGCGATCTCATATAAACCGCAAACACGCACGTTTATCATCT
>CAXBDR010000297.1:0-5623 GCA_963974265.1 uncultured Rhodoferax sp. | reverse complement strand
TCTCAATCGCGTGACCGAAGGTATGGCCAAAATTGAGGATCGCGCGCAGGCCGCTTTCGCGTTCGTCCTGGCCGACGACTTCGGCCTTGATTTCACAGCTGCGCTGCACCGCATGTGCCAGCGCCGCTGGCTCGCGCGCCATCAGTGCCGGCAGGTTTGCATCGATCCAGTCCAGCAGGACCATGTCGGCAATCGGACCGTACTTGATCACTTCGGCCAGACCTGCGCTGAATTCGCGTTGCGGCAGTGTCGCGAAGGTTTCGGCGTCGCACACCACCAGCTGCGGCTGGTAGAACGCGCCGATCATGTTCTTGCCCAGCGGATGATTGATGGCCGTCTTGCCACCGACCGATGAATCCACCTGTGCCAGCAAGGTGGTGGGCACCTGGACGAACGGAACACCGCGCATGTAGGACGCCGCGGCAAAGCCGGTCATGTCGCCGACAACGCCGCCGCCGAGCGCAAACAGCACCGTCCCGCGATCGCACCGATGGCCCAGCAGCGCATCGAAGACCAGGTTCAGCGTCTGCCAGTTCTTGTGCTCTTCGCCATCGGGCAGCACCAGTTCGTGAATCTTGCGGTAATGCGGCGTCAGTGCCTCGCGCAGGCGTCCGCCATACAAGGGAGCAACCGTCGTGTTGGTGACGATCAGTGCCGACTCCGCGGATGGCAGGCCGGCATAGGTGCGGCTGTCTCCGAGCAGGCCGTGGCCGATCAGGATCGGGTAACTGCGCTGGTCCAGATCGATGGACACACGGACGATGGGCTGCGGCTCGGGCATAGGCCCCTAGTTTAGGGGATGCCTCGAGAGCGCTTCAATCCGGCTGCGTACGGGTGCCGTCGAGTTCGAGCTGCATCACGATCATGTTGACCAGCATGGCCACCGAAGGGCGGCCGGTCTCGATCGTGAAGTGGGCGGTTTCGCGGTACAGCGGATCGCGGATCTCGTAGAGTTCACGCAGGCGCGACAGCGGATCGTCGACTTGCAGCAGCGGTCGGTTGCGGTCGTGGCGCAGACGCCGGAACAACTCCTCCGGCGACGACTTGAGGTAGATCACCCGTCCGCGATCATGCAGGTGCCTGCGGTTCTCCGGCCGCAGCACCGATCCTCCCCCGGTCGACAACACGCCACGACGCGGGTCCTGTGTCAACTCGTCGATCACAGCCGCCTCCAGGTCGCGAAATCGGGCTTCGCCTTCCTGCTCGAAATACTGGCGTATCGAATAACCCAGCCGGGCCTCGATCACCTGGTCGGAATCGGCAAACGGCAACTGCAGCCGGCGCGCCAGATGGCGCCCGACCGTGGACTTGCCGGAACCCGGCAGACCAACCAGACTGAATATCACGACGACACCATGGGCCGCCGGTCGGCGGCCATGTCCCGCTTAACGGACGGCCGCCTTGTCGGCGATCATCTTGGGCGTGATGAACACCAGCATTTCCTGCTTGTTGGCAGTACGCGAACGTGTCTTGAACAGGTTGCCCACGGCGGGCAGGTCGCCGAGCACCGGGACCTTGGTCTCGCTGTCGGTCTCGGTGAGCTCGAAGATGCCGCCGATCACGACCGTGCCGCCGTTTTCCACCAGCACCTGTGTCTTGATGTGCTTGGTGTTGATCGCGAAGCCGGCCGCCGTACTCTGACCGACGGTGTCCTTGTTGACGTCCAGGTCGAGAATGATGTTGCCCTCGGGCGTGATCTGCGGCGTCACCTCGAGTTTGAGGTTGGCCTTGCGGAAGGCGATCGAGGTCGCGCCGCTGGAGGTGGCCACCTGGTAGGGCAGCTCCGTGCCCTGTTCGATGAGCGCCTTGATCTGGTCCGCGGTCACGACACGGGGACTCGACACCACCTTGCCCTTGCCATCGGCCTCCAGGGCGGACAGTTCCAGGCTCAGGAATCGATTGGCCGCGGCATTGAAGATGGACACCGCGAACGACGCCGGGTTGTAGCCGTTCTGGCCGATGGCCGGCAGATTGACGAAACTGCCCGACGTGGTCTGCGCGGCACCTTCGACGTAGGACGATCCGAACGTCGTGCTGATCGCATTGCCACCCTGGCTGAGCACCTGCACGCCACCGGGTGGATTGATGCCTCCACCGAGCTTGACGCCGAGCGACTTGCCGAACGTGTCGGAAGCCTCGACGATCCGCGCCTCGATCAACACCTGGCGTACCGGGATGTCGAGCTTGGAGATCAACTGCTGCACCTGCTCGAGCTTGCTGCCGATGTCGGTGACGAACAACTGGTTGGTCCGGGCCTCGGCGATCACGCTGCCGCGGGAACTCAGAATGCGGGTGCTGTTCGGCCCGGAGCCCCCTGCCGTCAGGCTGGCGGCGATCTCGGCAGCCTTGGTGTAGTTCATCTGGAACGACTGGGTCCGCAACGGCTCCAGGTTCTGCAGTGCCGCGGCCGACTCCAGCTCCAGTTTCTCCTTGGCACTGATCTCGTCGCGCGGCGCGATCCACAACACGTTGCCGGTCTTGCGCATGCCCAGGCCCTTGGCCTGCAGGATGATGTCGAGTGCCTGGTCCCAGGGCACGTCCTGCAAGCGCAACGTCACGGCACCGGTCACCGAGTCGGAGGTGATCACGTTGAAGTTGGTGAAGTCGGCGATGACCTGCAGCAACGAACGCACCTCGATGTTCTGGAAGTTGAGCGAAAGTTTCTGGCCGTCGTACCCAGGCCCTTGCGTGAGCTTGGTCGGATCGACCTTCTGCGGCTTGACCTCGAGCACGAACTGATCGTCGCTCTGATAGGCACTGTGCTCCCATTGGCCGCGCGGCTCGATGACCATGCGCACCCGGTCACCGGCCTGGAAGGTCGTGACGGTCTGCACCGGGGTGCCGAAGTCGGCCACGTCCAGGCGCCGGCGAAGACCCTCGGGCAGGGTGGACTTGAGGAATTCGACGACGACCGACTGCCCCTGCACGCGGACATCGACGCCAACCTGGTTGTTCGGCAACGCGACGACGACCCGTCCCGCACCTTCGGCGCCACGTCGGAAATCCAGGTCCTTGATCGGCAAGGTGTCGCGACTGCGGTTTTCGGCAAACACCGGCGACGGCGCCTGACTCGGCGCGGCCGTCGCCACGGCGTCCAGCACCACGAGCAGCGACTTGCCCTGCAGTTGCGCCTTGTAGGCGGTGGCTTGCTTGAGGTTGAGCACGACACGGGTGCGGTCACCGGCCTGCACCACGCTGATCGAGCGCAGGTTGCCCTGGTTGACGTCGACCGTGGAGCGGCCCATGGCGTTCGTCACGCCCGGAAAGTCGAGCGCGATCCGTGCCGGCGACTGGATCGAAAACCCGCTGGGTATGGCGGTCAAGGCGTTGGACAGGTCGATCCGTATCACCTCCGAGCCACCCTGCACGGAGCCCGAGACCGATTCAATGGCGGTTTGCGCATACGAACACATGGCCACCAACGCCAGCGTCAGTCCCAGGGTCAGTCGTTTCCAGCCCGACAAGGCCGCGTGTCCGGTTGGATGGTTCATTTCGCCCCCTCTTGAAGTTGCAGCGCAGCCGTGCGCTCGATCCATTCGCCCACAGCGTCTTGCACGATTTCTCGCAAGGCAACCTCTGTCTCGTCAATTTTCATCACGCGTCCGTAGTTCTGACCCAGGTAATCTCCCGGGCGCACCTGATACAAAAGATTGTTCACCTTGACCAGCGCAACCGGCTTGCCGTCGCGGATCATGCTGCCGACCATGGCCATCGCGTCAAGCGGAAAGGCTTCCAGCGGTTGCTTGCGCCGAGCCAGTTCCGGCGCCACCAGGGCACCGTTGGCGACCGATTGCGCACCGTCGCGCTGCAGCGCCTGGGTCAGCTTTTCCTTGCTGAACGGATCCACGGCGGCGAGTTGCTCGTAGGCCTGCGGCTCGAACACCTTGGGCTCGGCAATCGGCACGATCTTGGGTCGTACCAGGTTGCGCTGCTCGTTCATCCACTGCTGCAATTCCTCGGCATCACCGCCGCCACAGGCAGTCAGGACCGTCGAGAGGGCCAGCACCAGGCCAATGCGTAGGCGCTTCGTCGTCATTTCTTGGCTCCGGCCTTGCGTTGCGCCTGGATCTCTTCGGTATCCAGGTAACGGAATGTCTTTGCCGTCGCTTCCATCACCAGATTGCCGTCGGGCTTGGGCGACACCGTCAGGTTGTTGAGCGTGACGATGCGCGACAGGTTCGCGATGTCGGATGCGAACGCCCCCATGTCATGGTATTTGCCGGTGACACGGATGGAGATCGGCAGTTCGGCGTAGTAGTCGCGCACGACCACCGAGCCGGGGCGGAACAGTTCGAACTGCAAACTGCGACCCAGGCCCGCCTGGTTGATGTCGGAGAGCAAGGCATCCATCTCGGCCTTGCTGGGCAGTTGCTTCTCGAGCTGGGTCACATACTGCAGCACCTGTTCGCGCTGCTTCTTGAGCACCTCGAGGTTCACCGCCTTGGCCAGCTTGGCCTGGTAGTCGGTGCGCAGCTTGACCTCCTTGGCCTGCTCCGCTTCGAGCTCCAGTTCAGAGTCGCTAAGCCAGGCAAACCACAAGCCCGCCACCACGGCGACGATCACGGCCGCATAGGTGCAATACCGCGGCAACGACGGCCACAACGACGGGTCCTTGGGATCCAGGCCGCGAAACTGCGTCAGCAGCTTCTCCTGCAACGCAACGAAATCGATCTTCTTGGAGGTGGAGGGTTTGCCAGCCATGTGCCTGCCCCGTTATTGCTTGGCCGGCGCCGCCGCCGGAGCCTGCGCCACTTTCTGGGCTTCACTGGCGCGGGTCAACTGCACCCGCATCGTGAAATTCGACACCCGCTTGACATCGCGCGGAGCCAGCGTCACGGTGCCCGCGACGATCTCGACCAGTTCGGGCTTCGAGAACCAGGGCGTTCCATTGGCCAGGTTGCGCAACAGTTCGGAAACCCGCTCGTTGGACTGCGCGATACCCTGCAACTGCACGCTCTGGCGATCCTGTTTCATGTTGGTGATGTAGACACCGTCGGGAAACTGCTTGACCAGTTCGGTCATGAGGTGGACAGGGACGTTGCGGTCGGCCTGCAGGTCTTCGACCGCCTGCTGCCGTGCGCGCAGCGCGGCGATCTCGGCCTCCAGGCCGGCGATGTCCTTGATCTGCCCCTCGAGACGCTTGATCTCGCTCGTGAGCATGTTGTTGCGCCCCTGCTGGTCGGTGATGCGCCCCTGGAACCACATGTAGATCATGCCCGCGATCAGGCCGCCGACGAGAAAGGACACGCCGACGCTGACGTTGAACGCGTCCCGCCGCTGCTTGCGAGCCGCCTCGCGGTGGGGGAGCAGGTTGATCAGTATCACTGCGAGAACCTCCGCAACGCCAGGCCGCACGACGTCAGGTACGACGGCGCCTCGCGAGTCATCTTCTTGAGCCGTACGCCGCTGCCGATCTCCATGCCATCGAACGGATTGACGAGCGAGCAGGTGAACGAGGTGTGCTTGGTGACCGCGTTTGTCAGGCCGGGCAAGGCGGCGGAACCGCCGGCCAGCATGATGTGATCGACCTTGTTGTGCGGCGTGCTGGTGAAGAAGAACTGCAGCGCGCGGCCGATTTCCTGCACCATGCTCTCGACGAAGGGCTTGAGCACGCTGGCCTCGT